>NZGD01000101.1 GCA_002690925.1 Rhodopirellula sp. | reverse complement strand
CTGAACCTCCTCTCATTTGGTCGGTCTCGTCGTTAACGGAAACACTAATGACTCTACTTGGTAAGTGTCTTACTGCCCTGATCCTGATACTCAGTGTCATGTTCGCGGCTCTCGCTTTGGTGGCTACCGCCTCGCATAAAAATTGGCGTGACGTGGTGCTAACGGGAGTCAATGGTCAGCCCGGTTTGAAAGATCAGATCGAAGCAATCTCTCGGGATAACCAGCAGCTTCGCGATCAGCGGGACAGAACAAAGAACGCTCTGGCACGCGAGCAGGTAGCCCGCAAAACCGCTCTGGCTGCTCTTCAAACTCAGCTCGATCGTCTTCAGGAAGAACTGGGGCGAAGTGGTGCAGAGGTCGAAGGGCTCCGAACGCAGGTCACTGAACTGACCACCTCGGATCTGAATAAAACGAAGCAACTGGAAACGTTGACCGGAGAGAATGCTCGACTCAGAACCAGTGTTCGCGACGAACAGGCGGCTCGAGACACACTATTTACAACAACGCTTGAGTTGACCGACCAGATGAATGTGCTTCGTGGATTCAAGCAACGCTTGGAGCAGCGAAACAAACAACTGATGGCCCAGGCTACTCGGTTCGAAGAAGTCATTGCCGCACGCGGCATCGACATCAATGAACCTCTGGATGGTGCTCCTCCTGAAAGGAATGGCAACATCCTGCAAATTGATCGGCCCAGTCATTTGGTGCTGATTTCGATTGGATCCGACGAAGGCCTCCGTGCCGGGCACTTCCTCGAGGTGACACGGCAAGGCCGATACGTCGGCAAGTTGAAAGTGCGCAACACTGAACCGGACCGCTCGGTCGCGGAAATTCTTAAAGATTACAGCGAAGGCATCCTGCAGGAGGGCGATCGTGTCGACACTACCCTCGACTGAGAAGAAAACGAAGCAACCAGCTAGCGTGTACACGGTGATGCTCTTTCTGAGCATGCTGTTCATGCTGATTGCGGTCATTGCAATGTGGATCGAGTATGAGCGGTATGCACCGCAGTACTGGAAGACTCAGGATGCAAAACCAAGCGTGATGATCATGCCTGCTGACAACAGTCACCTCGCCTGACACGGGCGTCAAGGTTCTCACGTTTGACGGCTGGTTGCGGCTCGCCGCTACTCATTTGGATTTCCGTCGGCCGTCTATTGGTGCCTCGGCTCGACGGTTCGTGCGAGCGTTCCGCTGGTCACACGTGGCCGTGTCCTGAAGATCCACTCAGCAAACGGAAGCTACAATAGAAAGCTTCAAAGCTCAGTGCTTTCCTGTCTCATTAGGTCACTGTCCCAGCAGATCACTCGGGCACCACTGCATAATGCTCGGCAGATCATCTCCGTCGCGAGACGATTCGTTGGATCCTTGGTTTACCAGCGGCCGGTAACTCATCACTTAGTTGTTGGCGTACGGCGCAACGCTAAAATTCCGAGCGACTTTGGATCGATGTCAGAATCGAAGGAAGTTGCGGACGCTTCCAGGTCCCCGCAGGATGTTGAATCCACCGTCAGTGGGCAGCCAAAATTTGGCAGCCAGAAGTTGGTCGCCAGCAAAGTAGCTCGGTGAGTTCACTCACACGTTGTCCTCGTCTGCCTGATGGTGCACTCGCGGATCACTTGGCTGTGCTTGCAGCGTTGTGATTCTCTAAACCAATACTGCTGCCGAGTGAACTGCCTGCTAGGCAGCCCGACGGTGGCGAGACTGATCGTGAGCTTGGGTGCGAAAATTCATGCTGACGATATTTTCGTCTTGATTGCTCGAAGCGACTTGATTCGGCCGCACTCGTTGAGCGAGCGAAGTGCTGACAATTGGTGCAACGCCGCGACCGATGGCCTCAACGATTTGTCCTGGGCGAGTTACGCTCGCGATTGCCGACCACAAGGCTGCAGAGAGAGATTTTGACCAGCCACCATTGGAAAAGTGGTTCTTGACGCACTGGGTTCGCATTCCACGTCTTAAGGAGGGAGCGTCCCAAGGAAGCGTATCTTCTGCATAGAGCAGTTCAGACTTGCTCGCCACCGAGCACTTCCAACCAGCCTTGTTTGCAATGTGGTGAAAGGCGTAGCTGGCTTCCAGCAAGTCCGTCGTGGTTAGGGAATCAGTAAGTGAACGCAGTAATTCACGCCTCCAAAACGAGCCTTGTAGGTAAGCACCTGCTTGCTGCGATTTGGATTCTTCAACGGATCGTCGACCGCGATTGGCACTTTTGCAAAGCCCCGTGACTCTGTCACTCCAGCCAGCGGACACAATGGTGTCATCAGACTCATTACGTATGACAGGGGCGACAACGCCACAGTCGTACGCCTCAAATTGCTCGAGAGCTTTATCACTCCAGCCATTTGTGGCACAAAGACCATCTGCGAGGACATGCACGAATCTGCCACGTGCCTGCGAGGCACCTGCTGAGATCAGTTCCAACGGATTTTCCGAATCCGCAATCACAAATTTTATCTCATCACCAAGTTCAAACGGATCTTGGTAGCTGCCGTCATGACAGACTAAGATCTCAGATCTATCCACGGGGTTTTCCAGAACGCTGATCAGCGTACTTTCAAACGCGGCGATGTCCCGTCCGATGGGAATAACGATCGACAATCGGGGGATCGGAGGAAATTTAGGCACCGATACCAATCCAGCTTAAGAGGCCAAAATGGGATTCCGACAGACGGAACTTTCCCTGCAACGGGATAGACTATCCCTAGTAAAAACTTTCGGAATCGCTCACGCTGGAGTTGAGTGGATCGAGGCGACAGGCGGGTAAACCACTGACTTCTTGGTATACCCCTAGGACCTTGTTCGCTAATCCGCACAATTTGCCACCTGACACGACAACTACTGCCTGAAACAGACTGCTAAGCATGCAACAACGACGACTCTCGGGCCATGGACCATACGTTTCGGAGATCGGATTTGGCGGTTGGGCGATTGGGGGAGGATGGGGTGATCAGAGTGACGCGGATTCGATTGCGGCTCTCCACGCCGCTTTGGATGGTGGGGTCAACTTCATCGACACTGCGGAGGGTTATGGAGATGGCCGGAGTGAGCAAATCATTGCGGGTGTCTTGAGAGACCGAACTGACGACATTTTGGTGGCGACAAAGACGCCGCCCGATGCAGGTCCTTGGCCGCCCAGTCCCCACTGTCGCTGGCAGGATCGCTATTCGGCTGCCTATTTACGAGCAAACGTCGAGCAGCGCTTGCGAAATCTCAACACTGATCGCATCGACCTCCTGCAGTTGCATACTTGGACTCGAGCTTGGAACGATGATCCGCAGCCATTGTTGGTGCTTCGGCAATTACGTGAGCAGGGTAAAATTGACTTGATCGGTGTTAGTACGCCGGAGCATGATCAGGCTTGTGTAATTCAATTGATGCGGGATGGGTTGGTTGATGTGGTGCAAATCATTTTCAATTTGTTTCATCAAGAACCAGCGGCGCAATTGTTGCCGGTCGCGGCCGAGACTGGGACAGGAGTGATTGTTAGAGTGGCACTTGACGAGGGATCGCTGACGGGAAAATACTCCAATGATCATCGCTTTCCCGAAGCAGATTTTCGCAGCAACTACTTTGCGGGCGATCGTATGGCGCGAACAGCGGATCGTGTCGAAGCGATCCAGTCCGACCTTGAGGATTTTGGGTTGGCAGAACAGTATTCGCTCGCCGACTTGTCTTTAAAGTTTGCGAT
This sequence comes from Rhodopirellula sp., assembly GCA_002690925.1. GTDB lineage: Bacteria > Planctomycetota > Planctomycetia > Pirellulales > Pirellulaceae > Rubripirellula. The sequence continues at coordinate 56,318 of NZGD01000101.1, read as the reverse complement.
GTCACCACCTGAGGTCAGTACGGTCATCGCCGGGATGCGCAACGAGGAGCAAGCAAGGATGAATACGCGAACCTCCAGACTGCGGGACTTGCCAGATGAATTGATCAAACGACTGCACAGACACAATTGGTTGCGTGGTGTTTGGTATAGCGGCAAATAAACACTGCAAGCAAGAAGGCCTTGCGGTGACTGCAGACAAGACTTCATCTTGTCCGCCTTGCATCACACAGGCAACGATCCTCCCAATCGTGTGTTCCCTTTCTGTTAAATCGAAAGAACCATCTCAATCTTATAAAATGGAAACTGGGTTTTGACTGAGCACAAAACATTATTAGATGCAGCTATCCAAGCCGCCCAATTAGGTGGAGAGGTATTGAACCGTTATCTGAGCGACGGGGTTCAAATGCGTGACAAGTCGTCGGCTGGGGGGAAGACTTACGATCTTGTCAGTGATGCTGATCTCGATAGCGAAAAGGCTATCGGTGAATATTTGGGGAACCTGTTTCCGGATCATGAACTACTTGGTGAAGAAGATCTTGACGGTGATGTCAATGCCGAGCATTTATGGGTGATTGATCCGTTGGACGGCACTAATAATTATGCCCATGGGATCCCGCATTTTGCGGTTTCCATCGCTCACTACCATTTCGGAAAACCAACCGTTGGTGTGATTTTCAATCCTGCCCGCAACGAGCTCTTTACAGCGGCTGAAAATCACGGTGCTTTTCGTAATGGTCAGCGGGTGAAGGTCTGTGATTCAGATTCACTTGCGCAGACGCTGGTCGGTTGCGGGTTTTATTATGACCGCGGCGCCATGATGCGGAGTACCCTCAATGCGGTTGAAGAGTTCTTTGGACATGACATTCATGGGATTCGTAGATTCGGTACGGCGTCGCTCGATTTATGTCAGGTTGGTTGCGGACAATTCGGGGCGTTCTTTGAGTACCAGTTGTCGCCGTGGGATTTCGCCGCTGGTCGTCTCTTCGTCGAGCAAGCAGGCGGGCGAGTCACCGATGGGAGGGGAGCACCGCTTCCGCTGGAAATGTCAAGTGTCGTTGCAAGTAATGGCCAGTTGCACGACATTGCGGTCGATATTACCAACAGACACCATCCATCAAGTGAACTCTCTGGCAGCTGATGGTTGGTGGTCTGTAACAATCTGTCGCGACTGAATCGCTTGCGTTATTTTCGTTTGCTGTGTCCACTATACGCCGGCCCGATTGAACGCGTGGCGTCTCGATGTCGGCGCGATTCGTAGGTCACGATGGTTGTTGCATTTCGATCGTGGGCAGCGCGGATGGACTTTCGTTGTATTTGGGAAGTCGGTTTTTCATTGTTCTGTTCATTATTCATCGGTTAATTTCCAAGAAGCTCAAGTGAAGTCGAATTTGCGTCGGAGCGAATTTAGCCAAGCGGGATATTCGTATCGCATGTTGAAGGAAGATCAAAGGTTGTTGGCTCGCACATCTTTCCATTGTTTTTTTTCGGTTTTTGTGCTCACCTTTTTTTGGGGGGGAAAGAACGATGTTTATGCGGTGGACCCTGCCCCGTCCAATATCGAGCACGCGAATGCTGATACCGAGCTTCGTGTTCTCACTGAGACGTTTTCTTTACCCGCGACAGATGGAAGTGTCCTTGTTGTGGGAGCTGATGCTGATGCTGATGCGACCTGCTGGGTGGTGTGCTTTCTTGGAGCCGAGTGTCCGCTGGCAAACTTGTATGCACCCCGGTTGAATCGCTTGGCAATACAGTTCAAGAAGCGTGGAGTTCGATTCGTTGGCGTCAACAGTAATGTTCAAGACTCGATGCCGGATCTCGCTGCGTTTGTGGAGAAGCATCAGTTGGTGTTTCCAATGGTGAAGGATTATGACCGGGCTACGGCTTTGGGATTTGGGGCTTCTCGTACTCCAGAGGTATTCGTCGTTGATGACGAGGGTGCGGTTCGCTATCAAGGGCGCATTGACGATCAGTATCGACCTGGGCTCTTGCGGCCACGGCTCGAACGAGATGATTTGCGACTTGCTGTCGAGCAACTGTTGGCAGGTGAACCAATCTCGATTCCTCGGACAACTGCGACCGGTTGTCTTATCAGTTTGCCGCGTGATGTAGACGAAAAATCAGAGGTTACCTTTTGCAATCAGATTAGCAGGATGCTTCGTCAAAACTGTGCTGAGTGTCATCGCACTGGCCAGATTGGACCCTTCGCCTTGGACGAATACGATGAGGTCATTGGTTGGGCCGATATGTCCCTTGAGGTAATAGAGCAGGGACGCATGCCGCCCTGGCATGCGTCGGCGGGACGCGACCGGTTCAGGAATTCCCGGCAACTTTCGGCAGCTGACAAAGCCCTCTTTCGCAAATGGGTGGAAGCTGGGACGCCCTATGGTGATCCCGGCCAGTTGGAAGCAGACGTGGTATATCCAGCAGAGGACAGTTGGCCGGTGAAGCCAGATAGGGTTCTTCGCATGCCCCAGCCCTATGAAGTACCTGCCGAATTGCCCTCCGAGCGACTGAATCAAGGTATTGATTATCAGTACAGTGTTTTGGATCCCGGGTTTGAGGAAGAACGCTGGCTGTCTACCGTCATGCTGAGGCCAGGTGATCCTCGCGTCGTCCATCATGCAATACTTTTACTGCGAATGCCTGATGGAAATGAGATCAGTTTTCCGATGTTGGTCAGCGGTCATGTGCCGGGACAGATGAATTCACAGGTGCGTGAGGGGCATGCAATCCGAGTTCCGGCCGGAGCCAAGTTTGTGCTGCAGATGCATTACACACCTTGCGGAACAACGACTTCTGATCGGACTGAAGTTGGTTTGGTATTCATGGACAAAGAAAAAGTAACCCACGAGGTGTTGTCTTTATTTGGGATCAATTCGGATTTTGAAATTCCTAAAGGTGCTGCGAACCATGTAGTGAAAGGAAAGGTGCGATCTTTTCCACGCCAAGGGATTTTGTTGGCAATTGCACCCCATATGCATGTGCGAGGAAAATCGTTTTCCTTTGAATTGCAGCGGGGTGATCAGGTTCAGCGGATTCTCGAAGTGCCACAATATGATTTTGGCTGGCAGCATCGGTATGAGCTCGCTGATCCTGTCCCATTGCGGGAGGTCACGGGCATGACATTCAGTGCCGTGTTTGACAATTCTCAAGACAATCCTGTCAATCCTGATCCCAATGCGACCGTCTTCTGGGGAGATCAAACGTGGGAGGAAATGGCAATGACGATAGTGACTGTCGCCGTGCCGTTGAAGGAATCGCTTCCACCAGTTCGAACCGAAGCCGTTCAGCGTTGGAGCACGGATGATCTTCAGGCAGCCTCGGACTATGCGACACGCTACATTGGGCGGCTTGATACCAACGGCGATGGAGTGATCACCCGAGGTGAATTGCCAAAGTCAGTTCCCTATGGGGTTTTCTGGCGAATGAGTGGCAATGATGGAACCTTGAGCGCTCAAGACGTCGAACGTCAGTATTTGCAACGCCTTTCAAGTCGTTGAGGTAGTTTTCCAGGATGACGTGTTGTGTTTAGTCGCTTTGGGATTTTAGCTGATTGGATTGTCGCTCACCGGCGGTTGACCTTGTTTCTGTTGGTCGGTTGGACTGCACTGATGGCGATTGGCCATTATGATCCCAGTGTCTTATTTCCAGAGCCAACATACAGAGATCAAGGAACTCAGCAGACTGGAGAGACGGCAGGTTTTCAATCACGTCCATCGGAACCCGTGCCCGACGTCGAGCCTTTGCGAGTCGATCTTGGGAATGTGATTGTTGTTGCACGCTCGGAGGATTTTTTCTCTGCTCAGGGCGTGAAAGCGATGCGAGCCGTTGTGGATTCACTGGAAGCTTTGGATCAGGTTAGCAGTGTGGTCTGGATGGACCGTGCACCACCCCTGAATATTTTTAGCCTTTCACAACCACTGTTGCCGCAGGGAGAGGCATCGCTTGAACGACTTCACGATGCTCGGGAAAGATCTTTGGCGAATCCACTGGTCGTTGGGCAATTGCTGTCGCCTGATGGACGTACGATGTTGTTGATGGTCAATCTTGATTGGCTGTTCGTTCAACAGGATTCTGATTGCACTGATCGCTTGCGTGATGCTGCGATCGAAGCGGCATCCGAATTTACAGAAGTCGATATTTCGTTTCAGGTTACTGGTCAGGTTCCAATCTCGATCAGTCGCTCGGCCAGCACTCGGAAAAACGAAATTAAGTATCAGCTGATTGGTTACTCGATTGCGTTACTAACGGCACTGATTTTATTTCGTGGGATCACCTCCGTCATCATTGTGGGAATGGCTCCTGCATTCGGGGTTTTCTGGACACTTGGTCTGCTGCATTTTCTCGGATTTGATGACAATCCATTCAACTCGGTGATTGTCCCTGTGCTGCTGTGCATGGTTGGATTTACCGACGGGGTGCACATGATGGTGCAGATCCGGCGGCATCGCTCATGTGGGGTTCCAGCGGTTGAAGCGGCACGTAAGTCAATTCGTGAAGTCGGTTTGGCCTGCTGGATGACTTCATTGACGACCGCAATTGGATTTGGCTCGCTCATGACCGCAAGACATGAGGTTGTCCGGGAATTTGGTTACTGTTGTGTGATTGGTGTATTGATGACCTTCGTTTCGGTCATCACCATCATTCCTCTTGCTTGTGCTAGCCGTCTCGGTCGCAATGTTCATACAGGCGTAGGTAAGAATCTTGTCGATCAGAATCTCAGCAGAATTTCGGTGATCATCGACTTTGTTTTGCAACACTGTCGAGTTTTTAGTTGGATTGCAATTGCTGGCACCGTTGTGCTTGCTGTGTGTACCTTGCAAATGCGTCCTGACGAAAAGCTGACGAGCAGCATGGCCGCTAACTCTGAGCCCGTGATCGCCTTGCAGCATATCGACGAAAGTTTCGGAGGTATGATGACCGCAGAGGTGTTGGTGCGTTGGAATGCAAGTGTTGATTCTGCTGATGGTGAAATTGCCGAGGTGTTATCGGAGGTCGATGCTATCCTGCAGAATGAACCACTGTTTGGGAATCCACTTTCAATCTGTGATTTTATTGATGCTTTGCCGGGGGATGGGGATGCATCAACACGTATGTCGTTGTTGGATCTGTTGCCGCCACCATTGAAACGCGCTTACTACACGCCAGAGCAAAGCAGGGCTGTGGTTCGTTTTCGGATTCAGGATATCGGCATCGCGGCTTATGGACCAGCTTTTGAACGTGTGCAGTTCAAGTTGGCGGAGCTGCAATCCCAACGCCCGGATTTTCAAATTCGACTCACGGGTGGGGCTGTTGAACGCTGGGAGAATCTCTACCAGATCGTGGTTGATCTGGCGATCAGCTTGGGAACTGCTAGTTTGATTATCTTCCTCGTTCTTGCAGTCGTCTATCGGTCTTTACGACTGGGGCTGATCTCGATCATTCCGAACGTGTTTCCTCTTGCCATCACCGGAACACTGTTATGGTTGTTTGGTCAGAGTCTTGAGATTGTAAGTGTCTGCGCGTTTACGGTTTGTTTGGGAATTGCCGTCGACGACACGATCCATTTTCTGACGCGCTATCGTGAAGAAGGTGGTAAAACGGAGGATCGCAGGCAGGCTATTCGGCGATCATTCGTTGGAGTGGGAACTGCTTTGATTATGACCACTGTGGTTTTGATCATTGGTTTCAGTACTGCACTGTTGAGTGATTCACGCGACCACCGTATCTTTGCTGTCATGGGAATCCTTACCATTGGCAGCGCTTTGTTCGCTGATCTGGTTTTCCTGCCCGCGCTGCTTTTGCGTTTTGGTGGAACCCGAAAAACGATGGTCAACGGGAATGGGAATGATGAGGCATGAACAAGACTGGATTGGATGCATCGGGAAGCATGCGGCGCAATTGAATCCAGAGTGGGTGGCAATGCGACGCGACCTGCACCAAAATCCAGAACTCTCGAACCACGAGTTTCAGACGACTGAATATTTGGTGACAGCGTTTGCGCGTCTTGGTTTGCCCACTCATCTGGCTGGTGAAAGACGCGGTCTGACAGCTGATCTTGTTTCTGATGCCGAGTTAGCCGGTGGGCCGTGCATTGCCATCCGCGGTGACATCGATGCGTTACCCATCCATGATTCCAAGCTTGTCGCTTATCGTAGTCGTCGCAATGGGGTCATGCATGCATGTGGACATGACGCACACGCGACAATTGTGTTTGGAACCATGCAAATTCTTGGGGCCATGGATGCGGCAGGTGAATTGCCATGGCCGGTGTCTGTGCGAGCCATCCTGCAGCCTTCAGAAGAGCTCGCGATTGGGGCCCAACACATGATTCATCATCACGCCTTGAGAGGTGTACATGCTGTCCTTGCTTTACATGTCGATCCCACTCGATTGGTGGGTTGCATTGGTGTGCGCAAAGGTGCTTTGGCTGCTGCGTGCGACACGGTTCATCTCCAAATTCACGGAAAGGGTGGGCACGGAGCACGGCCGCAAAATACAAACGACCCAATCGATGCGGCGACTCACTGGGTGCAGTCCGCATTTCGCAGAATCGCCCGCACCGCTGATCCACATGAAACGGTGGTGTTTTCAGTGGGGCAGATCGAGGCTGGGCACAGTGCAAATGTAATTCCCGACCATGCCAGATTGTCGGGTTCATTAAGATCTCTGGATCAAGAAAGCAGACGAGTGGCTCTGGAAACTCTCGAAGATGTTTGCGAGGCAGTAGAGCGGGAATCAGGGTGTAAGTTGGAAATGAGGCTTGGAGCATCGGCCCCGGCCGTTGTCAACAACGCCAAGCTGGTTGACCTGATGGTCGAAAGTACCGGGCAGACACTTACTGCGGGAGCCGTTGAGTGGATTGAACAACCCAGTATGGGGAGCGAAGACTTTTCCTATTACCTTGAGCATGTGCCCGGGGCGATGTTGCGACTTGGGGTTCGTGGTGATCAGGTGGGTAACGCACCATTGCATACAGCGGCGTTTGATATCGATGAACGCGCCCTTGCGATTGGAAGTCAGCTTTTTGCTGCTACGGTGATTAACTATTTTGATCCCGCTAATCAATCTCGGGTAGATTGAATGTGGCATCGTTCCGCACCGAGTGGATTTTTTCGTAGAATGGTCTTGAAGGTGAGTCGCGTTTTGACATAGTCGCAGACATGTATTGATGGATGATTTGTAGGAGCATCAGGATGGCAAAACTTGAATTCACATCCAACGCCTCTCCTACCATTGGCGTGGAACTTGAACTTGGAATTGTTCATGGCGACACTTTCCAATTGGAAAGTGGTTGTAGCCGTATGATTGAACGTTTGCCCGTGGAAGTGGCCAATGAAGTTAAACACGAGTTGATGCAGTGCTGTGTTGAAGTGATCAGCGGTGTTTGTCATACCGTTGAAGATGCACGTGGCGACTTGTCGGCAAAGCTCAAGCAGGTGGAACAGGCGGCTGATGCGGAGGGTTTGAAGCTGTGGTGGGGTGCGACTCATCCATTCGGCCTGTGGGAAGATCAGCACGTTACCGATACACCTCGGTATCACAGTCTCATGCAATTGCTGCAGGAGCTTGCTCGCCGCATGATTACATTTGGATTGCATGTGCATGTGGGAGTCGATACGGGTGACAAAGCAGTCATGATATGTGATCGAATCATGCAGCACTTACCAACCTTACTGGCTCTGTCAGCCAGTAGCCCTTATTGGCAGAGAAGAGATACCGGGCTGCATTCGCATCGATCAAAACTGATGGAAGGATTGCCAACTGCCGGTTTACCCACGTTGATGCGAAACTGGAGCGAGTATGTCTGGTTGGTGAATCATATGGTCGAAACGGGATTCATTAATACCATTCGTGAAATTTGGTGGGATGTTCGGCCGCATCATAATTTTGGGACAGTCGAGGTGCGCGTATGTGATATGCCAGGGAATCTGGATCATGTGTGTGGTTTAACGGCGTTGATTCAATGTTTGGTTAAGAAGTTAAGTGATGAAATTGACGAGGGCACTTATCAGTTTGATTGCCACCCCATGATGGTCAGGCAAAACAAGTGGCGGGCGGCGAGATATGGTCTGTCTGCCAAGTTGGTTCACGCCCGAGATTATCGTGTCCAACCTGTCACACAAATTGCTTGTGATCTGGTCGATCGTTTACGAAATGTTTCCCAGGATCTTGGTTGTGAAGCTGATCTGTTGTACGTCAAGGAAATCACTCGCGGGGACGGTTGGGCTGACCGACAACGCGCGGTGATGGATTCGACGGGCAGTCCGGTCGCGGTCGTCGAACAGCTTTCCAGTCTGGCCAGATTGAGCGGTTCTCAGGTGGATGTAAAGTGATGGACTCGGAACTCTTAATTGAATCGCTGGACCTCAATGGCTTGCACAAATTGGCCTCTCGGCTCGTTGCATGTTTGCCCAGGCGGATGACGATCGGTTTGGTCGGGACACTTGGGGCGGGGAAAACGACGCTGGTTCAAGCAATTTCAAGCGAGATTGGCGTCGATCGGGCAGATGTTACCAGTCCCACCTTTACTTTGTTGCAGTCGCATCATGGCGGTGATCAGACCCTGCATCATTTGGATGCCTATCGGCTTGCCGATGAGGACGAATTTCTTGAGTTGGGGGCTGAGGAACTCTTTGAGCAAGAACAAGCATGGACTCTGATTGAATGGGCGGATCGAGTTGAGGATGTGATGCCGAGAAATTCGTTGTGGGTGGAGATTTGCATTGATCCGTTACCGGATACTCGCTCTATCAAAATTTGGACATTGGATCACGAACTGTCGCAGGTGCTCAGAACGGCACTACGAGAAATGATGTCCAAAGGCTAAGCTGCAGGTAGAGCCGATGGACCCGCAAAACGAATCTCTACCGATTGTCCGCCCCCTGCCAGACGATGTCTGTTTGGTAGAGCTGTTTTCGCGTCTGTCCCTCCTGCCAGGGTGCCTCTGGCTCGATTCTGTGTCCCGTGGTCCCCGTGATCCTCAGGGGCAGCCAATTGGACGATACAGCTTTCTGACGGCTGATCCCATTAAATCCCTCGTTGCTTTTGCAGGTGACTCTGACCCGTGGCCTGTTCTTGCTCAATGGTGTGACGCTCTGCCTGACACTCATGATCCTTCGTTGCCGTCATTTCAGGGGGGGATTGCGGGGTTGATCGGTTATGAAGCAGCGACCTGGTTGGAATCGGTTGGAATGCCTGAGGTCAATGATCTGCCAACTCCTGCCATCTCACTCGGATTGTACGACTGGAGCATCGCGTTTGATCATCAGCTCGGCAAAGGGTGGTTGATCAGTCAAGGACTTTCCGCCACTGATCCAAGTCAACGATTTTCGGTGGCGGTGCAGAGAGCTGATTACGTGCAACAGTGGTTGTTTGGAAATTCCGACCCGGAAGCGTTGCCAGAAAATCAAATCGAAGTTGATGCAGGAACTCCTGGATTACGAGGCAACGAATTTACAGGTGGCGGCTCATTTCAATCCGATGTCCTAAGTGGCCAGTATCCAGCGTCAGTTCCTTTGTATCAGCAATTTCCAACGGAGCATCCTTCTGTAACCAGCAATTTTACAAGCGAGAAGTTTCAGCAGAGTGTTGCAGAGGTAGTGAGTGCCATTCGAAATGGTGATTCATTTCAGGTGAATTTGGCGCAGCGATTGTTGGTACAGCAGCACCTTAAATCACCAGATTTGTATCTTCGTCTGCGCGAAAAAAATCCGGCGCCGTTCAGTGCCTATTACGGGGGTGAGGGTTTTACGGTATTGAGTAGTTCCCCTGAGGGTTTTTTACAGGTGCGAGATTCCTTGGTCGAAACCAGACCAATCAAAGGTACGGTGCCTCGAACAGGCCATGATTCAGTTGACGATGCCTTAGCTGAAGAGCTGATCGAAAGTGAGAAGGATCGTGCCGAGAATGTGATGATCGTTGATTTGATGCGAAATGATCTTTCTCGGGTCTGCCGTGATGACAGTGTCCGAGTTAAACAGTTGTGTGAGTTGGAACAATACGAATTTGTCCAGCATCTCGTCTCAGTTGTAAGTGGAGAGTTGCAGGACGGTAAGAACGTAGTTGATCTGCTTCGGGTTTGTTTTCCAGGAGGCAGTGTGACCGGAGCACCGAAAATTGAAGCGATGCGGACGATTGCCCGTATGGAACCAAATCCTCGAGGCCCCTACTGCGGTTCGATTGGGTACATAAGCTGCGGGGGTGATGCTGATTTCAATATCCTGATTCGGACGATCACTGCTGCTCACGGGCAATGGCAAATTCCTGTCGGTGGCGGTATCACTGCTCGCAGTTTGCCCGATGCCGAGGAAGCAGAGACGTGGGATAAAGCCAAAGGAATGTTGCGAGCTGTTGAGTCTGTTTAGCGACTCGAGGTTGAATTTCTGTTTCTCTTGTTTCAGCTCTGCGAATGACGATGCTGGTTTTGTGGGCATGTTCAGGATAACAGCTACGATTTTTCCGTATGCATTGACAGCATGGGGGCAATGGGCGAAATGACGGGTCGTGGTCGAAGTGAATGGACCGCTTGCATGATGCGATTTGCGCACGTCCTTTTTTAAAATCAGCAGTCATCGAGTCGTGGGTTGATGCTGCTGTCATTCACTAACGCCGGCTTTCGAATACTGTAGAAGTCCCGCTCGCTGCGGGTTTGCGCAAAACATTTTTTGGGGGCTTCCATTTGGTTTCTTTTGCGAAGGCAAGTGAGTGTGCATGAGGTTGTTTTTTTGTGGATGACTCACTTCTGGATGTGCGTTTTCTGCGTTTTTGAACGCATTTTTTGCGTTCGGTAGCTGAGCTCGGTGTGTCTTGAATTCTGTGCCTGCCCCCTCTGCTGACGGTGGTTCAACTGGCGAACAAAGGGTGGCTGGGATCCGTCGTTTGTCACTTCCACAGTGAAAAAAATTTGTCGTATTTGAACAACAGTCATAGACTCAAGGTCTATTCACTTGGGTCGCTGCCCATGACCAAACAATCTTTTCTACACAGGTCAAGACAATGCAAATTCGCTTTCGCGAGCTCTTAGGCTCCCGTCGTTCCGACCGTGCGCAGCACAAACGTCGCGCGCGCCGCCGGGTGCAACTCGAATTCCTCGAGCAACGGATCACGATGACGGCATCAAGTGGAATGGATGCTTCTTCGGGTTTGATATCGGGATTCAACTCTGCAGCCAGTGATTCGAGTGATGGTTTCGATATGCGGGCTGACATACCGGATCAGGTTTTTGCTCCCTATGTCGATACGACTCTTTGGCCACCATTCGATTTTGTTGAACTTGCAAAAGATGAAGGTGTGAAGTACGTCACGCTGGCATTTGTCGTCGCGGATCCGGCAACCAGTGAACCCAGTTGGGGTGGGTACTACAGTGTTGACTCCGGTTACCGCGGCGATCAGATCGACGCTTTGCGTGAGCTGGGTGGAGAAGTCCTGGTGTCATTTGGTGGTGCCGCGGGCACGCCATTGGCTGCTGCAATCAGTGATGTCGATGACTTGACCCAAGCTTATCAGGAAGTGGTTGATCAGTACGAACTGACCTGGATCGATTTTGATGTTGAAGGATCTTGGGTTGCAGATGAGGTTTCGATTGATCGTCGATCTCAGGCCATCCGAAATCTGCAGGAGCAAGCCGCAGTTGATGGCAGGCCTTTGGAGGTTTGGTTCACTTTACCTGTGTTACCAAGTGGGTTGACCAATGATGGATTGTACGTAGTCGAGTCCGCATTGAGTTACGGTGTTGATATTGGTGGAGTCAATGTCATGGCCATGGATTACGGTGACTCTGCTGCCCCGAATCCAGAGGGTCAGATGGGTGACTATGCCATTCAAGCTGCTGAGAGCCTCTTTGATCAGATGCGCGGTGCTTACGACGCAGCAGGTGTTCAGGTAACTGATGCTGAATTGTGGAGTCTCGTGGGTGTCACTCCCATGATCGGGCAGAACGATGTGATGTCAGAACGGTTCTACGTGGAAGATGCTGAAAAACTGCTGGACTTTGCAGATGAAGTAGGAATGGGCTTTCTTTCTGCATGGTCGGCTAATCGTGATGCTCCTTGTGAAACGTTTGGAACACTCGCACTGACTTGCAGTGGTGTGCCACAGGAACCCTTTGAATTTGCTCAAACTTTGGGTCAGTTCACTATCGTTGGCGATGATCATGGCGGCGGTGATAATCCCACCGGCGATAACAACGATTCAGGGCTAGGTGATTTGACGGGAAATGTCTTTCCTGTTAACCCTGCTGCAGCCGATATTATCAACTTCAATCCCAATGAGGATCGGCTCGATTTTGGTGATATTTCCGTTCACAACCTGATCTTGGGGAAATTGGAAAGCGGGGAAGTTGCAGTCGTGAATCCTTGGGCGTGGACGCCTGAATATCAGGTTGTCAAGGATCGCAGTTTGACCGATTTGAGCATCCACAATTACGGCGTGGTCGCGAATGAACATTTGCGTCAAGACATTGGTGGTGTTGTTTCATGGGAGCAGGGTGTTGGGCCTCGAGAGTCTGACACGGTTTACGTTCGTTCACACGAGTACGGAGTTCAGGAACGAATTGACGATTTTGATCCGGAAACAATGAAGCTTAGTTTCCTTTACTTCGGAACACGCGAACGCCTTAGCGTGGAAGATACATCGGAGGGGTTGCTGATATCAGTTCAGCCGACGAATCAGAGCGTGTTGTTGACCGGAATTTTAAAGAGTGATCTTGTACCTGCGAATATTGAGTTTCACCATGATCAAATTGTCGAGGATCAGTTGGAGTTGCATTTTGGTTTCACCGTCGATGAATTGACGTTGGTAAGTCGAGCAGAATTGCTGACTCCAGCAGCGCCCGCAGGGGAGACGACTGATGGAAACCAGACTCGTCCTGGCAGTGGCAATTCGCATGATCACGGAAACCATGACCACGGAAACCATGGTGGTGGGATGGATGGCATGATGCCATCGATTTCAGTGGCTGATGTTGTGGTGACCGAAGGGACAACTGGGGACATTTCCACAGGAGCGCTGTCAACTCTTGGGAATCAGATCGTTGATGAATCAGGAAATTCTGTGCGTCTTGCAGGTGTCAACTGGTTCGGTTTCGAGACGACCAATTTTGCTCCGCATGGTTTGTGGAGCAGAGGGTACGTCGAAATGATGGACCAGATGAAGGCCGAAGGATTCAATACCATTCGGCTGCCATACAGTGACGAACTATTCGATGCTGGAAGCCTACCCAACGGTATCGACTTCGGAAAAAATCCTGACTTGGAGGGACTCAGCGGACTGGAAATCATGGATCGGATCGTGGTACGGGCTGACGAACTTGGCATGCGAGTGATTTTGGACCATCACCGCTCTGAGGCAGGAAATAGTGCCAACGAATCAGGGCTTTGGTATTCCGCAGAGTATCCGGAATCTGTTTGGATCGATCATCTGACACAGTTGGCAACGCGGTATGCCAATAACAGTTCAGTGGTCGGAATTGACTTGCATAACGAGCCTCACGGTCCAGCAACGTGGGGAGACGATTCAAACAATGATTGGCGTTTGGCTGCTGAAAGGGCTGGCAATGCTGTGCTGGCGGCGAATCCAGACTTGCTGATCATTGTCGAAGGTGTAGAAGCAGCTTCTTCCGGGTACTACTGGTGGGGAGGGAATTTGTCCAATGCCGGTGACGCGCCGGTGCGTTTGGATGTGCCAAATCGCCTTGTCTATTCCGCCCACGATTATCCCGCCAGCGTCTATCAGCAGGACTACTTCAACGATCCTGCTTATCCAAATAATCTCACCGAAATTTGGAATGAGAACTGGGGATACCTCTTCCGTGACGGAATCGCACCTGTCTTACTAGGTGAGTTTGGTAGCAAACTTGAAACCGTCAGCGACCAACAGTGGTTCGACACCATGGTCGAGTATCTCAAAGGTGATCTTGATGGTGATGGTGATAATGATCTTGAATCTGGGCAGAAGGGGATCAGTTGGACCTATTGGTCGTGGAATCCAAACTCTGGTGATACGGGGGGGATTCTCAAGGATGATTGGCAAACCATTGATGACAACAAAGTGGATGGCCTGGAACCTGTGCAGTCAGATTTTGCTGACGCTCGCGGAGACTCACAGACCGTCGCTGTCTTGACGGTAAGCTTGTCGGCCGCATCGATGCACACCACCACCGTGGATTACTACACTGCTGATGGAACTGCCCTTTCAGGTAGCGACTATACAGCGACCAGTGGAACGCTGACTTTTCTCCCCGGTGAAGTTGCGAAGACGATTCAGATTGATGTGAGTCCAGACGCAGTGGTAGAGCCAGATGAACTGTTCTTTGTTAATCTGACAAATGCGGCCCATGGTTCATTGACCGATGCAAATGCAATGATCACCGTTGTCGATGACGACAATGCCGGGTCCTCGTTACCTACGCTCAGTGTCAGTGATGCAAGTGTGACCGAAGGGAACACTGGAACAACTTCGATGTCTTTCTCCGTTGCTTTGTCGCAGGCTGCATCAGAAGATGTGACGTTTGACTATGCAACGACTGCTGGATCCGCGGTTGCGCCGGATGATTACACTGCTGCAACGGGAACTTTGACGATCCCCGCAGGCCAGACGAAGCAGACGATCTCAGTGGATGTGAACGGTGACCTGCTTGAGGAAGGCCGGGAGTCATTTCAAGTCAATCTGAGTAATGCCGTCAATGCAACGCTAGCCGATGCAAATGCAGAAGGCACGATTCTGGACAACGACCAAACAGTCGTTCCTGCTGGCTTCTCCTATCGCACCACTGATGACTGGGGGAGTGGTTTCAATGGCGAGATTAAACTCACCAACCTTGGGGCTGAAGCCTGGTCGGGATGGCGGCTTGAGTTTGATTGGACCCATGAAATCAGTCAGGTCTGGAATGCTCTTCTGATCGAAAATGGTGATGGCAGTTTTGTGATCGATAATGAATTCTGGAATGGTGCGGTGGGACCAGGGCAGAGTGTAATCATTGGTCTGGGCGGTAGCCCGGGGAATGTCACAACGATCCCATCCAATGTCTATGTCAATGGCGTCCTCGCTGATGTGGGGCAGTCGGTGCCGACGCTGTCCGTTTCTGATGTCAGCCTCAACGAGGGGGATTCTGGTGTATCTGTTGCTGATGTTGTGGTCTCGCTTTCGAAAGTGGCCAGTGAAGATGTCACGGTGAATTACACCACCACGGATGGATCCGCGATGACGGGTTCAGACTACGAAAGCAAGATGGGTTCGGTGACCATTCCCGCAGGAAGTTTGTCTGCTGTGATTGCATTGAAGGTCAGCGGAGACCTCGACGTGGAGGCGGACGAGATCTTAACGGTCGAGCTTTCATCACCACAGGGTGCGATCATTACCAACGGAGTGGCGAGCGTAACCATCAAAAATGATGATTTGGGTTCGTCTAACAGCTCTGCTGAATACCGAACTGTCAGCGATTGGGGCTCCGGATTCACCGGTGAACTGAAACTGACCAATCGTACCGATGAGGCGTGGGAGGGTTGGGAGGTCGAGTTCGACTGGGAGCACAACCTGACGCAGTTCTGGAGTTCAAAATTGGTAAGCCATTCCGGCCAGCATTACGTAGTGAAAAATGAAAGCTGGAATGGAATTGTTGAACCCGGCGGGAGTGTGACATTTGGTTTCAGTGGCAATCCGGGGAATGTGGTGACAAGTCCACGCAATATCACCATCAATGGACAAAACGCAGGAGGGAATGATGGTTCCGGCGATAAACCCATTGAAATGACGGTGAGCGACGTGTCCATGATGGAACCTGATTTCGATAGCGAAAAACTGGTGTTCACGGTCAAGCTTTCGAAGGCGGTTCCTGAGGGTGGGGGCACGTCGGTCGACTATTCGACCGTTGCTGTTACCGCTGATGCTGATGAAGACTTTGTGCCTACGCAGGGGACATTGACCTTCTTGGCAGGTGAGATGGAAAAAACGATTGAGGTGCTGGTCAAGGGTGATACTGCTGTTGAGGCAGATGAAACCTTTGAACTTGCCTTGAGTCAGGTTGTGAATGCAACGTTGGCTGACGACACTGCGGTTGCAACAATACAAAACAATGATTCGGAAGAATCAAGTGGTGATGTTGTGTGGAGTGTTTCGAGTCAGTGGGGGACGGGGTATGTTGCATCGATTGTGATCACCAACAGTGGTGAGCAGTCGTGGACGAACTGGGAACTTGAGTTTGATTCACCTCATGAGATTGCGAGTATCTGGGGTGCGGAGATCGTGGGACACGAAGGTACTCGTTATCGTCTTCGCGCATTGTCTTGGAACGGTTCGGTTGCACCAGGAGGAAGCGTGAATATTGGCTATCAAGTCAATGCTGGCGGTCCTCTTGAGCCAACAAACTTCCAGCTGAAGCCGACTTGATTATATCCGAACCACTCATGTCCGGCTTAGCTTGTATGACATGATCTGATACGATTTTTATCTTGGCTAGCGCAACGGATGCCTTTGCGCTAGCCGTGGTCTGTTGATTCTTTTGTCTATGAATCAACGGACATTCGTATTTGTTTCGTACACTACACCTGCCTGCGGTGCTTTCAAAGCGTCATGTAAATTGATAGCGGTGGATTAGGAGGCAGACGCTCATCAATTTTCTGCAAGCTGAATGAATTTCAGGCCACGTTTGTCTGCTTGCACACATGGAGCTAGCTAACGCGTGGCTGCTTTTGTGGTGGAGTTGGAGCACCCGGAGCACGATTTGGTTTTGATTTTAATTCTGCCTTCGGTGAATTTGTGCTCCACGTTTTAAGGTGTAGAAGTTCAGCTCAGCGTGAATGAAGTTTCATCTGAGGAACGTGACACAAAATCAATGCATGTTCAGTTGCAAAAAAATGCAGTGTGTAGAAGGGATTGTGTTGGGCCACTCAGCTGCAATCACTTGAATCACTTGTGTTGCTGATTGGCTATTTTGGCAGCCGAGCTTTGGTTTCATGATGTTCGCCGATTCAGGAGACGATCACGAAAGTCGTTTGATTCCATCGATTGAATCAGTGGGAATTGCTGGCAGGACGAGAGCTGGATCGCGTGTGGCGGTTGCATTCAGGCGTGCCCCATTGAAGCCAGGTGCGTGCCCGTTTTGGTCAACCCCAAGCCGTTGTTGCGGTCCTGCACATCCAATGTGATAGCCGGACCTGACGGATATGAGCCAATTGATGGCCTGTCGGACAGTGATTGGTTACCGCAGATGATGGGAAATGTCTTGCGTGTGATTGCGCCCGCGGATGACTTGCTAGGGATTGTCGTGATGCCATAGTCATTACTCGCATCGATCTTGATTCGATCGCAAAGGATGCAACTCAAGTTTGACAGGCGAATTTGGCTTGGGGGGATGACATGGAAACCAGTTGGCTGCTGCCTCAGTCACGCTGCCCGATGATAAATGATGCCACTGCGATCGCGTCCTTTCGAATCGATTGCTCCGGTTTTTCGGAGCACATAGGCAATTTGTTGGGCGTGCCATCGCGGACGATCAATGATTTTTGCGAGTTCGGCAGTATTGAAACTTTCAACGGTGGGTGGCATGTTGAGAAGTGCCAGAAGATCTGCAGGAGTGCGTAGCTCAACTGACCGTTGAATCGTCTCCAGCCGTACGTCTCCTATTTTGAAATCTTTGTGCCAACGTCGTTTCCGTTTTTTGCCTGGTAAACGTAACTGTTCGATCTCGATCAGTGGAACTTCAATCACGAGATTTGGATGTGGAAAGACGCGTGTGAAGTAGATCAGTTCGTCAAAGAGTTCCAGTAGGTTTCCACGTTTGGGGCTTAGCCGTCGTGAGGTGACTGGTCCACCCTGTTTTTGCGCCTTGGCGATTCGCGTCCGCATCACTACCGGCTTGACCACCCGTAGTTGGTGTCGCTTCAGAAGGTTGTGGCATTTTTCGCGAATCGCTGAAAGTGACGCACACTGTACTTCGATCAATTCATCATCACATATTGCATCAATACGATACTGCCCCAGCACAACTTCTGTGCTGTCGTCGTCCTGAGCGTAGCAGCGTTTCAGTTGCTGATGAAGTGTCGTTTCCATGACTTTGACTTTACTGGCATCCTGCCTTGGGACGATGCGAGACCGTCTTATTCCGGCTCGATGCCGAAATCCCGGATTGTTGTCAGCGTGTGCAATTCAAGCCCCTTGGCCTTGAATGCTTCTTCGCCACCAGCCAGCCTGTCGATGATCGCAATGACCTTCTCAACCACGAGACCATATTCTCGAGCTGCATCGACTGCTTTCAATGCGCTGCCACCACTGGTGATGACATCTTCAACGATGACAACACGTTGACCTGGTTTGACCGGGCCTTCGACTTGTTTGCCCGTTCCGTGATCTTTGGGTTCCTTGCGAACCATGAAGCCTTTGAGCGGTAAATCCTGTTGACCCGCCAATGTGATGATGGAAGCTGTAATCGGATCAGCACCGATAGCCATCCCACCCACAGCCTCTGGCAACGTGCCTGTTGATTGCATTGCGTCCAGCATTCCTTCGGCAATCACGTTGGCACCCTTGGGATGTAGCGTGATGTTGCGGCAATCGAGGTAATAGGATGCCTTCTTTCCACTGGCCAAGGTGAATTCACCTCGCTGCAGTGACTCAGTTCGGATCAGTTCCAGCAAAGCATCACGGTCATATGACATCTTGGGGTCTCTTCATCAGAAAAAAGGGAGGGAGATTGTTTATCACTCCCAACAGTTTTACCGACGAATGGTCACAGATGAACCCTGCGACAGAATGCCGTACAGGTCATCGGCGATATCTTCCGCCAGACTGATACAACCGTTTTCGCTGGGGCGAGTGGGATCAGGGCTTCCATGAATAGACATCTGGTTCCCCAGGTCCATCCAGAAATTTCCATAGGGATTAGCTGGGCTTCGTGGAGCAACTGGGGTTCCACTACGGTTGTAGAACGTCTTGCCGGTTTGCTTGTCCTGAATTGTATAGGAACCTTCCACAGCCACCGGGTCATCTCCCACCGCAATCGGAAAACGACCTGCGTAATAATCACCCATGAACAGGGTCAGCTCTTTCAGCGTCAGGTTGACTTCAGCCCGAAAGGGGCCTCGTACCACTTTCAGCTCAGTGCCAGGAAGAATGGTCAGTGGGTCTTCAATGCCATTGATATTCGCGAGCAGTTGCCATGGTACATCGTATGCCTGAGCAACATCTTGCAGAGTTTCATTGCGGCTCATTCGGTGTGGTTGTTCCAGCAGATGTCTTTTAGAGTAAATGACTTCCCGCGCCAGGGGATCCAAGCGGGCCAACATCTCGCTCCGTTGTTCAACAGAAATGTTGGGCGTGTTGTAGAAAATGCTCAACGTCGCCAACGCTGCTTTACGTTTATCTTGTCGGAACTGCATGTCCGCGGTACGAATCGCGTTTGCCAAGCCTACGTTTGGAGCAATCACTGCCGTGGCAGTGGCTACGCCACTTCCATTAAGACCGATATCCTCAGCACTGGCAGTGGCAATTCCACCAACTTGACCTGGGCCAGCTTCCGGCAGGGCAACGCCGCTTGGCTCGAAATTTGAATTGATGTTGTCAGGATTCGGAAGTGCGAAATCATCCGCTGTCTTCGGGTAGCGATCATTCGTGTAAGCATTGGCTATGTCCGCTTGTGTGGCAGCGGATGCCTCGGGTGAAACTGTGTTGCCAACGTTTGCCAAGGGAATCGGACTGCCCGGCTGGCTCAAGAGATCCGTTGCAGGTGCTGCCCCGACAGCGATTGAGTCGTTGGGAACGTCGATACTGCTTCGGCTGCCCAGCATCTGCGAATTGTCAGATTGTTGAGACTCAGAATTAACAAGAGGTGCACCAAGATTCTCTCCTGGGACGTTTCCTCCGCCAAGTGATTCAGGTAGACCGAGGGTGGAATCGAACGGGATGTCCAGCCCCTCGTCAACAGCAAGTAGACCTTGCACGTCCTCGGGTAGAGTTTCCGGTGGCTTGGTCATGGAAACATAAGCTCCATAAATCACAGCCATCATTAACACAACGATTGCGGCGGTTTTTAATGTCTGCACAACTGTCCTCCATGACCGGACCTGATGCGATCAGATCCATCACCTGTAATTGCAAGTAATACACGGTCGGACCCGCCCATTCCAAGGGTTCCATCGGCAGAGTCGACTCGGCAGATGGGAGACTAGCGAAACCCCCCAACTTCTTGCCAGATCAGTTTCCCGTCGACATTGTGATGCGTCAGTTGTCGATTGCCAAACGCTTCGTGTCGAAGCATTTTGTCTGCCGGATTACCCTGTACGGCCAAGCGACACGATTGCTAGCATCCTTGATGGAGGCGCCGTGTCTCACCGTTGGCCAGTCGTTTACTTAAGTTTGACTCGGCAAAGAAAACTGTCAGCCGTGATGTAGAGTGTTTTGCCATCAGGCCCAAAGGTGCAGTTGCTTGTCCGTCCGCCTGTGATCAGTCGGCCCAGTAGCTTGCCTTGAGGGCTGATAACGTAAATTCCTCCCGGGCCACTCCCGAAAATGATTCCGTCTTTCGCTACTGCCAGGCCATCTGGAAGTCCGGGGAATTCCTGCATGTATTTCTTGCCATCGAACAAAACCTTACCTTTTCCCAGGGTCTTATCCTGTTTGACAGGGAAAGCCATCCAGATCGGGTTTTCGGGATCGCTCTGAGCGACGTAAAGTGTTTTCTCATCGGGCGACAGTCCGATGCCGTTGGGGCGGGCAAGTTCTTTGCTGAGCAAGGTCAAAGATCCGTTGGTGTCGAGTCGATAGACCCCACAGAAATCAAGTTCACGTCTTGGGTCGGATTCTCGGTCTGGCAGGCCATACGGTGGGTCTGTGAAGAAGATCGAACCTGAGGAATGAAAAACAAGGTCGTTGGGGCTATTAAGACGTTTCCCTTGATAGTTATCGACGAGTGTTCTTTTGCCCCCGCCTTTGGTGAGCACCGAGATACGACGATCACCATGTTCGCAGGCTGTTAGTCGTCCTTGTGGATCGAGTGTCAAGCCATTGGAGCCAGGTTCCAGTCCATAGTAGGTGGCGCCGGTGTACCCACTCGGTGACATGAATAGATCAGTGCCGCGTGTTTCGGACCAGCGGAAAATGCTGTTCCGTGGAATATCTGAAAACAGCAGGTGCCCCCCGCTGTCATCGGCGACCCAAACGGGCCCCTCGGTCCAAGTGAAGCCACTGGCAAGAACTTCAATTTTAGCATTCGAATCGACAATGGCATCGAACGCGGGGTCGAGCTTTTCGACTCTTCCCAGCGTCGTGGGTGTCTTTGCAACACAAAGGGAGGTAACAGTCAGTAGCAGAGCGATTGAAAAAGTGGCTTGTCGCATTTTGATCAGCGGAGAGTTTGAGGCAGATGGGAAACAGTCCGGGGACGCTTGCGGGGTAGACACAATCTGATGTGATCACACTGCAAGTCGTGGCTACGAGTTTGGCAGGATTAAAACAGCGGAGTCGATTGTACTTGGTTGTTCAACGCAAATGTTCATTCAGTGACGGAACCCAACTGGAAAAATGACTTCCACGCATCTCAATCGGTACTCAGACCCTTTGGTGCTTCTGGACATTCGCCTGACTGCGGAGCATGGATGCCACTAAGGCTGTCCAGCCCGTTTGGTGGTTGGCCCCCAATCCTTTGCCATTGTCGGCATGAAAATATTCGTAGAACAGGATCAGGTCCTTCCAGGCTGGGTCGTCGCGGTAACGCTCATCTCCGCCATGGGCGGGGCGATTGCCGTCTTCATCCGGTTCAAAGAGTGATATCAAACGTCGCTCCAATTCCCGCGCAACTTCCAGCAGATTCATCCGTTTTCCGCTACCAGTTGGGCACTCGACTCTGTATTCATTTCCATAAAAGTCATGATAGCGTTTCAGCGATTGAATCAGCAGATAATTGACTGGGAACCAGATTGGTCCGCGCCAATTGCTGTTCCCACCGAACATGCCGCTTTCGCTTTCTCCGGGAACATAGCCGACTTCGTGTCGTCGACCACCAAAATCAAAAATCAACGGTTCTTCGCGATGGGCTGCAGACATACTGCGTATTCCAAACGGAGACAGGAATTCGTCTTCGTCCAGTAAGACAGCAAGGAGTCTGCGAAATCGATCTTCTGATGGAATTGCAAGTAGACGACGGCACGCTTCACCCGAGTCGGGATCTTCACGCTCCATGTACGTCATATGCTGACTTAGATCATCACGATTATTGAGAAACCAATTCATGCGGCGGCGGAAGCCAGGAAGTTTCTCGATAATTTCTTCTTCTAAAATGACACCAGTCATCAAGGGTAGGAGTCCGACGAGTGATCGCACACGGATCGGAACGGAATGGTCCTTCACGAACAGGTGATCGTAATAAAAACCATCTTCTTCATCCCACAAACCAGTGCCGTCCATTGAGTTCATGGCTTCAGCAATCGCTACGTAGTGCTCAAAGAACTTGCTGGCCATGTCACCATAGGCTTGGTGGTCTTCGGCAAGTTCAATCGCCATCCGTAGCATCGTGCCACAGTAGAACGCCATCCATGCGGTACCATCTGCCTGCTCGAGGTGACCCTCAGGAAGAGGTTTGCTGCGATCAAACACCCCAATGTTATCGAGCCCCAAAAAGCCCCCGGCGAAAATGTTTTTGCCTCGTGGATCTTTACGATTCACCCACCAAGTGAAATTGATTAGCAACTTCTGAAATGCTCGGGCAAGGAATACCTTGTCACGTTGACGTGGTGGGCCGGTCGCTTTGTAAACTTGCCAAACACCCCAAGCATGTACGGGTGGGTTTACATCGCCAAGGTGCCATTCGTAGGCAGGAATTTGGCCACTTGGGTGCATGTACCACTCGCGCAAAAACAGCAGCATCTGTTCTTTGGCAAAGTGTGTGTCCAGTCCCGCCATCGGTACCATATGGAATGCTAGATCCCAAGCTGCATACCATGGGTATTCCCATTTGTCCGGCATCGAGATGATATCTCGATTGAACAGGTTGCGCCAGTCGCTATTACGACCCTCTTTTCTCGCCTCGCTGGTGGGGACACCATTGGGGTCACCATCAAGCCAGGTGCTGACAGAGTAATGATAGAACTGCTTGGTCCAAAGCAACCCCGCATACGCCTGTCGCATCGTAGCTTGGCGTTCCAGAGGAAGCGAATGTGGAATTCGGTCGGCGTAAAATCTATCTGCTTCCGTGATCCGATTCTCAAACGTTGTTTCGAAAGAATCAGTGAAGGCCAAGTCAGCAAACTTGGCTGGATCATTATTCGATTCCTCTGTGATCAATGTCGATTTTGCGTGGGTTAAACGCAAACGAATCTGCCGAGTCTCGCCAGCCGGGATCATGATCAGTCCGTAAGCACCACATTTGGTTCCTTGCTGGTCTGGGTTCACTGCTCGTGTGTCACCCAAGACGACAAAGTCGTTGATGCCGTCTTTGAAGTATTTCGATTCGCTGGGAAGATCGGGATATCGCTTCGTATTCGTTTCATTGTCAGTGAACAACCATGTCCACTCATCTGAGCCAGCAGCATCGCAAGTGAACCAGAATTCGTCCAATGACTCATGAAATGTCTGAACTACATTGTCTTGCAGTCGCATCGAGGGACGGGTGGTGCAGCCCTCATCGGTGCATTCCCACGTCCATGTATTGCGGAAAAAAAGTTGGGGTATCAGATGCAATACAGCTGATTGAGGCCCCCGGTTGGTAATTGTCAGACGGATCAACAAGTCATTGGGATTCGCTTTGGCGTATTCAGCCATCACATCAAAATAACGTGACTCGTCAAAAGCTAATGTGTCTGTGATTTCGTATTCGGGCTCATTACGATCCCGCATGCGACTGACTTCCACCAGTTCTTCGTAGGGATAGCGGCTTTGAGGGTACTTGTACAAAGCTTTCATGTAGCTGTGCGTCGGTGTGCTATCAAGGTAGTAGTAGCATTCCTTCACATCTTCGCCATGGTTACCTTCCGGACCCGTCACTCCGAACAGTCGTTCCTTGATGATTGGGTCACGACCATTCCACAGCCCGACTGAGAAACAGAGTCGGCATTCGCGATCACAGATCCCAAGCAATCCGTCTTCACCCCAACGGTAAGCTCGACTACGTGCTTGGTCGTGTGGGAAATAGCTCCATGTGGCATCGCCCCCTTCGCTGTAATCTTCGCGCACGGTGCCCCACTGGCGTTCCGAAAGGTAGGGGCCCCAACGTTGCCAATTTTGTTCTCTTTTAGCGGTGTGGACGAGGCGTAAATCTTCAGGCGTCATGCGAATTCTCGGTTGTCAGTCAATGTGAGGTACCGTCGAAAAAACGCATCGATTCGTCGTCGCTCGAACACTGGCAATGTTGTTTCCATCTGGCTCGGTAGAAGCTGCCGAGCTGGTTCCTGTATGCGAGATGGAGACTTGATACGGCGCGGAGCCTGCAAAAGTCCTGGATTCAGGACTCGGTGTTGTCCAGGAGATCCACTGCTGCGAAAGCCTGTCCTTCAAGCATGGCAAGACTCGCACCACCACCCGTGCTGACATGGCTGACTTGATCGGCGAATCCAAGTTGATCGACCGCCGCGGCACTGTCACCACCTCCGATGATACTGATGGAGTCACTGTCAGCTACAGCCTGTGCCACAGCCTTGGTGCCTTCATCCATGGGGGGTTTCTCGAAGACCCCCATGGGACCATTCCAAACCACCGTCTTTGCATCTTTGATTACAGCCGCATATTTCGCGGCAGTTTCGGGGCCAATGTCGAACCCTTCCCATCCATCAGGGATCTCACCAGCCACCACGATTTTCTTGTTGCAACCGGCGATATCACCAAAGTCATCACCACAGTGCGTATCAGTTGGCAGGTGCAGTTTGTCGCCACCTTTGGCAATCAATTCCTTTGCCAAGTCTACTTTATCTTTCTCAACGAGGCTGTCGCCAACTTGACCCCCATTTGCAAGTGAGAATGTGTAGGCCATCGCCCCGCCAATCAGTACAGCGTCACAGATGCCGAGCAGGTTGTTGATGACGTTGATTTTATCACTGACTTTTGCACCACCTAGGATTGCAACAAACGGTCGGGCGGGGTTGCCAATCGCATCACTGAGATATTGAATTTCCCGAGCGACCAGATGGCCCACAACACGCGGTTTACCAGCCATTGCCTGAGGGACCGCAACCATCGACGCATCACTGCGGTGACAAGTGCCAAATGCATCGTTGCAGTATCCATCGGCAAGAGCAGCCAATTTTCCTGCGAACTCTTCGCAGCCTTTTTTCTCACCCGAGTTGAATCGCAGGTTTTCCAAGACTAGCACTTGTCCATCAGTGAGTGCACCGGCTTGGGCGACGGCGTCTTCACCCACGGTGTCAGTTGCCATGGCAACTTGCTGCCCCAGCATTTCTGACAAGCAGGCAGCGGCAGGTGCCAAGCTGAATTTTTCTTCAAAGCCCGTGCCCGCAGGGCGGCCTAGATGACTCATCAGGATCAGCTTTCCGCCTCGATCGATGACACTTTTGATGCTGGGTAACGCCATCCGTATGCGGCGATCGTCAGTAATCTTCTGAGTTTCATCCAGCGGCACATTAAAGTCGACTCGCATCAGGATTGTTTTGCCAGCAACGTCAACTTGGTCGATCGTTTTTTTCGCCATTTTTGGTCGTCTCGTCGTTTTGCGTCGTGATTTGGGGGTCTGCCTCGTGCACGCACGAGGCACGATCACAATGGAACTCGGTTTTTTCGCGGATTCAGCGAATTTAGGTGAGCAGGGATTATCGGCAAACCACGCCGGGTGTCGAGTACGCCTCGCTGTGGCATGAATGAATGTCCTGAATTCCTCAACTCAGGGCGCTTCAGCGACCGAAAAACCAACAGTGGCCTTTTACGCAGCGTTCTGCTCGTATTGGGATCGGTCGTCCGTGGTGACCCTCCCGAAAAAGGTGAATGAGAGTGCGTTACACGTGAAGGGGACATTGGTGGCGGGGGGATCAGTCCGGACATTCTTTCGCGGGTTCTGTCTCTGCGCCGTTGGCGTATTGATGCAGGCATCCTCGGCCCAAGCAACTGAACGCGGTGGATTTTTCTTCCGAAGCGAGAAGGGCTCTCGGTCTGCTTCGTCACAGCGAAAGGACGTGATCGCCGCTTTACCCATGAAACGCCTGACACCCGAGGCTCAGCAGCGTATTCTTTCCGTAGCGGCCTCACCCACCCTCTATCGGCGTCTGCCGACTCAGGCGATCGACTGTGACCCGGAAATGTTCACCTTCCTTTCGCGAAATGCTGAGGTTCTGGTCGGGCTTTGGGAATTGATGGGAATCACGTCCGTGCAGACACAACGCACGGGCCCCTATCAATTCGAGGCCCTCGATGGAACTGGCACTACCTGCAGCATTGATTTGGTGTACGGCGACCCGAATATTCACATCTTCGTTGCGGATGGTAGCTACGATGGCAAGTTGGTCACCAAACCGGTTCGCGGTCGTGGCGTCTTTGTTTTACGCAGTACCTATGGCACCTCTGCCAGTGGTCGTAGAACGGTGACGGGAACGATCGACTGCTTTGTTAAAATTGAAGGACTCGGTGCCGACCTTGTCGCACGGACCTTAAGCGGCCTGATTGGAAGGTCTGCAGACAATAATTTCACGGAAACCGCGAAGTTCATGGCCCAGATTTCGCAAGCGTCTGAAATGAATACATCCGCGATGACTGACGTGGCTTACCGATTGCCGCAGGTGAGCGCGAGTACGCGGCAACAGTTTGTCGAGGTGATCCGCTCGGTGTCCAAACGTGGCTGGGAACGCAGACGCCAAACGAGAGGTTTGCCAGCGGTCGTCCAGAACCCAACTGCGGCTGTTCCTGCCAAGTCAACCCTGCAGTGAGCAGTGCCTATTGCGGCTCTTGTGCAAGTCGATACTTCGTTTCAGCGTCTCGGTGTGAAGGGGGTCTATAAACCAAGGTGCTCTTGGATCGCTGCCAGATGCCGGGGCCCGGTGCCGCAGCACCCGCCTATGATTGTTGCACCTGCATCAACCCAGGACTTCGCCAACTTGGCGTAGGTGTGGCAACTGAGATCACAGTCTGCACGCCACCCAATGTTGTCACCGGGACTGCCGGCATTGGCATAGGCTCCCACGGGAACAGAGATCTCTGTTTCGATGATTGCTTCAAGAAAGCGTTGAGTATCCGTTGCTGGAGTGCAATTAACCAGCACTGCGCTGGCACCAAGCCTGACCGCTTGAGTTGCAAGCTGAGCCATGGCTTGAGGAGTCAACAGGTTTGTCTGCGGGCCAGCTGTCAAAGCGACCCATGTTTCCAAATTGCAGGACACTGCAGCCCTGGTGGCTGCCAGAGTTTCTTCTGGATGGCAGAATGTTTCACACAGTAGCAGATCGCACCCCGCCCCGGCCAAAGTCGTTGCCATTTCGTGATGTTCGGGCTCTGATTTTGAGCCGGGTGACAAATCAGGTCGGTAGCAATCTTCAACCGGCGCAATGCTTCCCGCGACGCGATGGTGCTTGGGGACCGCTTTCTTGGTTAGTGCGGTAGCGGCGAGGGTTCGTGCTCGCCAAGAATTACCGCTTGCTCTTCGATTGGTGCGGAAGGTATTGGTGGTATGTACCGTACAACCACTTTGGGCATAGTCTTGATGGATGGCGGTGATTACTTCTGGCGCTGTTTCAATTGCCTTGGCGCTCCAGCAATCACGCACAGGTGGGACTCCTCGGGCTTCCAGTTCTGTACCTAGTGGCCCATCGAGCAACGTGATCATTATGTTCCTGCTGCAACCAGATCTGCGGCCATCTGTTTTGCACCTTTGAGGTCGAGTTTTCCTGTTCCAAGCATGGGGATTTCTTCAACCTCAATAAAACTGTCTTGAGCGGGGATAAACAAATTCGGCAGACCGACTTCGCTGAGTGATTTTCGAACCTCTGTGATGTCCTTTTCTGTTTTAAGATGCAGGACAATCAGCCGCTCTCCTTTTTTGGCATCCGGTACAGCTGTCACGCACAAGCGTACTTGTTCATCATCCTCACCTTCGCAGAATGATTTTCCCAATTCTTCTTCGACACGTACATGTGGCACCATTTCACCTCCGATTTTTGAAAATCGACTGAGTCTTCCGGTGATGTGAATGAAGCCCTGCTGATCAATGTGGGCGATGTCACCGGTCACGTACCATCCATTGTGGATCGTTTCTTTGGTCAAATCTTCACGATTGGCGTAGCCTTGCATCACATTCGGGCCTGAGATCAGCAGCATGCCATCTTCGTTTGTGTCGAGTTCATGATCTGTGTCAGGAGTGACTACTCTCGCTGAGACGCCCGGCAGGGGACGTCCTACCGACCCTTCGACCCGATCGGGCTGGAACTTTGCAGGTGATCGTGAGGGGGGAATGTTCACGGATACCAAGGGGCTTAGTTCGGTTGCCCCATAGCCTTCGACAGGCCTTACCCCAAACTTGTCTTCAAATGCTTTAAATAGCTCGCCCGGCATTTTTTCAGCACCAACCACCACCACATCGAGTTTTGAAAACTGTTCGGGTTTGACTCGACGAAGGTAGCCACGCAGGAATGTCGGAGTACCCAGTAGAACGGTCACTCCAAATTTTTCCGATAGCTTCCCAACCTGCTTTGCGTCGAGTGGATTGAAGTGGTAAACAGCACAGGGGCCCAAGGTTTGAACTGCCCACAAGGTCACTGAGTATCCAAAGGAGTGAAAGAACGGAAGAATGCCCAGAACAGTATCCTTGCTGTTCAATCGCACCGCGCGATCAATCGCATCCACATTGTGGCTGATGTTGGCGTTGCTCAGTAGAACACCTTTGGGCATCCCCGTTGAGCCGCTTGTGAAGATCACTGTCAGCAGGTCATCTGCCTTTATCTTGTTCAGTCCTAAGAGAAGATCAAGTAATGATGCTGGGATTAAATACGCTTGTACAAATGCCAGTGTCTTATCGAAAACGGTTACTTTATCCCGCAGTGTATCCAGCATCACCATGTCAGCATCAACTTCCAGTCCGGTCTTGCTGATGAATTTCTCAGTTGTGAGAACATGTTTGATACCCACATCTTTAATGCAGTGGTTCACTACATCGCTGCTTACAGTGTAGTTCAGGTTTGCCGCAACTCTGCGATCCATGGCCAGAGCTACATTAACAGCAACACCACCAACACTGGGTGGTAACAGCACACCGACAAATTGTTCGTCTTTTGAAAAGACTTCACGCCGTAAGACACGTCTTAGTGCGAATACACGTAACAGCATCGACCGTCCGCTTGCTTGCTGACCCAAGGAGTCTGCTGCTTGCAAGGACTTCCACCGCTTTCTCCAAACCCGGATGATGCGTTTGGCAAGGATTGGGAATTCCCTGCGATTGTGAATGGTTGCCTTAGCACCCAGTGCCAAAACACTTGAGCGAACGTGTGAAAGGGGTGTTTCAGGCGTAAGTGGCTTTCCGACGTGGAGCGTCAGTCTTCTGCGGAATTTATTGGGCCATTTGAAGAACAGTTTGCCGCCTGAATGGCTGAAAATGCTGCCCCACATTCCTTCCATGTAGATGGGCAGGATGCAGCCATCCGTACCCTTGAGCATTTTCTGGTAGCCAGGCTTGAAGGTTTGCAGTTGCCCGGTTCGAGTGAGTGTGCCTTCTGGAAAAATACCGATCAGGTCCCCTGCTTTGACGCCCTCTCTGCCTTCCTTCAAGGCTCGCCCTATCGACTTGGGATTGGCTGACATCAAAATGGTGCCGAACCGATCTGCCAATCCCTTGAGCAATGGATTCGTAAAGTTTCCTCCGTCAACGACGAATCGGATGTTGCGTGGCAACATCCACAACAAAAGCACTCCGTCGATCCATGAAACGTGATTGCTAACAACCACACACCCCTGATCTTTGGGAATATTTTCGAGTCCGACGATCTGTTTTCGGTACAGCAGCGAAAGTACCACTGCGATGGGCAATCGGATGGTAAATCGGGGGGCGATGAGCAACATCAAGCCCAGTGCCACAAGACCAACGACCAAAACCGTCAGGATAATTTGCCAACCGTCCACGCGAGAATCCTAATGCGAGGTGAAAACAGAAGTGATGGTTGAGGAATAGATTAACGGAAACAGGTTGGCAGTACGACTCGAGTTCTGACCGTAAATGCGATTCAGGAAAGCTTGTTCTAGCTTCTTGTCGCCTGTCCTCACCAATTCTGTGCCTCTCCGATTGCGACTTGCTTCGAATCACAGAGCCCGCAATTAGCGATTCAATTTGGTCTGATAGGAGAGAATTCGCATTTTCAGTGGAGTCTTGGGAATGTTGAGTACTGAACTACCGGGAAGAGCAAAAACACCGCCTGGTGAGCCCATATCATAGTTGATGCGAGATTGGCCTGTTACTTTGCAAATAGTTGCGACATGTCAGCAAATGCCTTGAATTCCAGAGCATTACCGGAGGGATCAAGAAAGAACATGGTTGCCTGCTCACCGACTTGACCCTCAAATCTGATATAAGGTTCGATTTGGAATTTTACTTTTTCAGCGACCAAACGATCGCGTAGGGCTCGCCAGTCATCCATCGTCAGTACCACCCCAAAGTGTGGTACCGGGACAGCATGCCCATCAACTTCATTGTGATGTGTTGATTTGTTGAGATTCCGGTCAAGGTGGGTGACCACTTGATGTCCGTACATATCAAAGTCGATCCATTCTTCACTGCTTCGCCCCTCTGAAAGCCCCAGAAGTCCTCCGTAGAAAGCCCTCGCCTCGGGAATGTCACGGACGGGGAATGCAAGGTGAAACGGTTGGATGGACATCGGGTATCATCACAGGGGTAGCGGATAAAATAAGAAGCACCAGCTGTAAATATTAACATTTTTTGAACTCGTGATTGCCCTTCACTGAATCCAGTGATCAGGGAAATCAGCGTTTGCAGAGTCGTGTTGGTGCCTTGGTTACCCATTGAAACTTGAAGTCTGATTGCAATGACTCTACGAAACAGAATCTCGCTGGCCAGCGTTTGGCGCATCACCCACCCCAAAGTTCTTTGTCTTATTCTGGTGATTGCAACAGCCGGTGGTGTGCTGGCTGAACGGCCTTCGATATCAGAAAATGATTGGCCTTGGTGGCGTGGACACGGTCAAGATGGGGTGGCCGTTGGGGATCAGCAGCCTCCCACTCAGTGGAGTCCAACGGAAAATGTTCGCTGGCGGTTACCGATCGTGGGTCGTGGGCATGGTTCGCCCACGGTCTTTGCCGATCAGGTGTTCCTCGCGACTGCCGATGCGAGCAAGGAAGAACAGTCGGTTGTCAGTGTCGATCGTGACACCGGTAAGCTGAATTGGCAGACGGTGGTTCACACGGGCGGGTTCGCCAATAGGAGCAGTAATCAGCTGAACAAGAAGGCGTCCTTGGCCTCTTCCTCTGTTGCAACTGATGGCCAAAAACTCTTCATCAATTTCATGAATGACAATGCGTTATGGACCACAGCACTTGATCTGGACGGCGAGATTCTTTGGCAGAAGAGGATTTCAGATTATGTGTTGCATCAAGGCTATGGTGCATCGCCCGCAATCTTTGGTGCTCTTGTGATCGTTTCGGCGGACAACAAAAGTGGTGGGGTCGTGGTTGGTTTGAACCGTGATACCGGCAAGGTTGTTTGGAAGCGGGATCGGCCATCCAAACCGAACTATGCGTCGCCGATCATTCTCAATGCTGCTGGTCGCGATCAGTTGATTCTGAGCGGGGGTGACTTGGTCACCAGCCTTGATCCTTTGACCGGAGAGAAAATCTGGGAAATTGAAGGGGCAACAACAGAATGTGTTACCAGTGCAGTGACTGACGGAGACCACGTTTTTACCAGCGGTGGATATCCCACCAATCATGTGTCGGCTGTAAAGGCAGATGGTTCGGGTGAGATCGTTTGGCAAAACAAAAGTCGTGTTTATGTGCCTTCGATGCTTCAATGTGATGGCTATTTGTATGCCACACTGGATGCTGGGATTGCCGCTTGCTTTCGTTGCCGCGATGGAAAAGAAATGTGGAAGAAGCGACTGGGTGGCACCTTCAGTAGTTCACCTGTCATGGTGGGAGATTTGATTTACGCAGCGAATGAGGCAGGCCAGACATTTTTGTTCAAGGCGAGCCCGGATTCATTTCAAAAAGTCGCCGAAAACAAGCTCGGTGACAGCGTGTTTTCCACCCCTGCGATTTGTGGAAGTCGTGTCTATACCCGCGTAGCACATTTTGAAAATGATCAACGTCAGGAATATTTGTACTGCTTAGAAAACTGAGTCGCATGAAAATTGTGGCGAATGCGGGGAAGGTGAATAAGGAGTAATGAGCATGGATTGCTCCTGCCTGAATCACTGTTCGTACGCGGTCGTTCAAACTGGTTTGCCGACCGCAATGAGATGGCGTGCCGCATTAAGCGTTCCGTTTGCTATGCTTTCGCACATCTCATGCGTTGCCGATTTTTGATGAATCACGCCGCGAATCAGCAGTTTTTCAGCTGTCGAGTTTTTTTGTTCCGTTCCAGTAGGTTTTGAATTTGGATATTACAGCCCGTCTGAAGGCAGTTGCCTCGAGATTGATTGATCAGGATCAGGCACAAGTCATTGTCCCTCCCCAAAGACCAGGAACAGGACACTGGTTCGGTGGTGGCAACATGGTCCAGGATCAGGAAGGAACGCTTTGGCTGACAGGTCGGTTTCGTAATCAGGGTGATTCACGAACTGGTTTAGGAGCAGGTGAACGTGGACTGGAACTCGCGATTTACCGTTCCGATGATAACGCTCAGACGTTTCAGCAATCGCTGACTCTTTCCAAAGCGGATTTGAACGTGGGGACGCGGGAAGTGTTGTCGATAGAGGGTGCCGCATTGCGATTCATCGACGATCGCGTTGAGCTGTTTGTTTCCACCGAGAAACAGGGTATGGGTTATCCCGAAGAGTTAAGTTCACATCTGAAACCGGGGACGGGAGTCTGGACGATTGATCGCCTGGTTGCCAATTCCATGGCCCAGCTTTCAAATGCCGCAGTGGAAACGGTTCTTGAGACCGATGATCCAAGGTTCCTGCACATCAAGGATCCTTTTCTGGGATCGCACGAAGGTGCGGACTGCCTGCTATTTTGTACTCATCCTTTTTGCTGGACCAGTTCCAACACCGGTTATGTCTTGCTGGATGATCGAGCGTTAAGTGTGCAACATGCGAACCTGACTTTTTTTCCTCGTGGTTTCACATGGGACGTGGCGATGACTCGGGGAACTGCGCTCGTCAATTTGCCTCGCGTCGGTGTTTTGGCAGATCAAGACGTGCAGTTGTTGTTCTACGATGGTGGGGAATGTGTTCGTGATTTGGATCAACATGCTACGGCTGTTAAACGCCCTCGTGGATATTCCTGTGAAGAATTGGGCGGTGTTGCCTATTGTCAGAATGGCGATTTGAACACGGTGCAGCGTTTATCTGTGAACCATCCCATGTTTGTCAGCCCTCACGGGACGGGATGTAGCCGATATGTGGATGTGCTCGTAACTGCGGACCATTACATCGTGACGTGGCAGCAGTCACAGGATGACTTCTCGCAACCTCTCGTTATGAATATGGTCCCGCGTGCTGAGATCGAAGCTCTGCTTATCAACTGATGTGGCAGTGGAGCGAATGTGAGCCACAAGACAAAAGTGTTTTGACGTTATTGCTTTGATGCGTCGATGTTACGGCAACGGAGTAACGAACACTTCGGTAAAGATGAACTGGCTTCCGAGTCCGGTCAGGACCGCGAGTTCCAGCAGCACGATCCAGCGTGCAGGAGCACCTCGCATCATTTGCCCGCCAATCAGTGCCACCATGGCAGCTGAAGCGATTGCAAACGGCAGCCATCCGGTGGACAGCAGCAGGACATATCCACACAACAGGCCAAAGCAGACGATCGCAATGTCCGGTCGTTTTCGAAACGGTTCCGACATGAGAGGAGTAGCTGCTGGTTCATCATCGCTTTTCCGCATGATTGCTTCGAGAACAGCCCATGCCAAAAAGATCGCCAGCAGTATGCCGACATAAACGGTGAAATCTGGTAGCCATGTCTGTTCTTGCTCTGCTACCAAATTGAATTGTTTGATGCTGTTATCGAGTCGTTCTTGCAGCTCGGAGTCTCTCTCGTAACTCGGGTCCATCCGTAGGCGTGCCAGTTCCGTCAGCACGGTTTCGTTTTGCATTGCCTTTGCGAGTACATTGGCCCAGAAGTCGAGAATCTCTGGTGGTGTTTCTTTGGGGGCCCACCAGTAGTTCGCATTGGTGAGTACCACGGGGATTTCCATCTCAGTGGCTGTGGGCACATCTGGAATCGACTCGTGGCGTTCCTTGCTCAATAGGGCAATGGCACGAATGTTTTCATCTGCAGGTGTACCTTCGACTCCGCGAAAATCGAGGTATTCCGAGAGCGAAAAAATCCCGGCTTCAAGGTGACCACCGAGGATTTTGCTGTAGCGATCTGCTCCGCCGCCTGCCGACACGATGCTGAGTTCTGCGCCCGGCAACGCTTTTTGTAGCTGTAGAGTAGTGAAGTAAGCAGGGGCACCTTTGTTCGCTCCAAAACGAACGGTGCTTGGTTTGTCTTTCGCAGTCTGCAGAAGATCGACGATGTTCTTGATTGGTGAATCGTCCCGAACCAGGATGACCATCGACATCTCACCAGTCATTGCGATCGGTTCAAATGCTTCTGGACCGTAATCAACTGTTTCTGCAAGTTTTGCAGTGATGATCGCGTTGTGGTGACAGAGGATTTTGTAGCCATCTGGATCAGCGTTTTTTACTTCACGACTGCCAATGGTTCCGCTGCCTCCCGGTTGGTTGATGATGACGAGAGGTTGATCCAGCAGTTGATCCTCGGAGATTCCTTTTTGCAGGATGCGGACAAACGTATCACTTCCACCACCAGCATCGTAAGGAACGACGATATGAATGGGGCGTTCGGGGTATCCGGTTTCTGCTGATTCTGATGTGGAACGGAGGACTTGCCAGCCAATCAACGCAGCGATGGCTGTCACTGAAGCGACGTGCCAGAGGATCGTTGGTATTTTCATTTCAGTGGCTCCTGCGGTGATGCCGTTAACACTGAACCAAGTCTCGTTTTCAAGTGAGGAACCAGCAACATCGCGAGGGCGATCAAGATGAAGACCAGCGAAAGTGGTTGGGTCACAATTGGCCAAAAACTACCATTGGAAGCTTGCAGACCAAGGCTAAGGTTCTCCTCAGCGATAGGGCCAAGTACAAAACCAATGATGAACGGTGCCAACGGGATTTTGACTGATTCAAGAAGAAAACCCAGGACACCAAATCCCAGCATGACCCAGACATCAAACAATCGGTTCGAAAGTGCGAACGATCCGATCACGCAAAAACAAAGAATGACAGGAAGCAGATAGGGGCGAGGGACATGCACCACTTTCGCCAGCAGACGCATCGAAATTATCATCGTTGCGGCCATGACCATGTTGGCAATCAGCATGGCGCCCATAATGGTGTAAACCATTTCCGGACTCTCGCTGAACAAACGCGGCCCAGGTTGCAGGCCATGAATGACCAATGCACCCAACAGGACAGCCTCGACGACACTGCCCGGAAGGCCCATGGCGATCAGAGGAATGAGTGCACCGCCAATGGTTGCGTTGTTGGCCGCCTCGGAAGCGACCACACCGTCTTCGTGACCTGTGCCGTATTTTTCAGGTGTCTTGGAAAGACTTTTGGAAACACTGTACGCGGTCACTGATCCAATGTTGGCTCCAATCCCCGGAAGAATGCCGATCCACGTTCCAATTACAGATGAGCGAATCAGATTGACCCCATGTTTGATAAAGTCTGCTGGTCTCAGGAAAACGCTTTCCTGTCCAAGCTCAATCGGCTTTGATTTTTGTTCGATGTTGGTGATGTCTCTCAGGATTTGATTGACTGCAAACAAGCCGATCAGCACGGGCAGCAATTGGAAACCATCATTCAATTCGGTGATTCCAAACGTTAATCGGGCTTGGCCGGTAGCAGCATTGATGCCTGGCATTGCCAAGAAGATTCCAAGGAAACCTGAGAACAGAGACTTGGAGAGTGACTTACCACCGATGGTCGCAATCAGAACCAGAGCCATCATCACGAGTGAAAAATATTCAAAAAAACCGAATTTGGATGACAGCTTGGCAATGGGGCTGGTCAGCAGCACGAGGAAGACCCACGAGATCATGCCCCCGGCCAGCGATGCCATGACCCCCAGTCCTAACGCACGGCCCGGTTTGCCCTGTTGAGCCATCGGGTAACCGTCCAGCGTTGTTATGATCGACGCTGGAGTACCTGGCATTCTCAGCAGCGTTGCGGTGATCATTCCACCACTGACCGCACCCACATAAATACTGATCAGAAATGCCATCGATAGCAGCGGATCAGCACCATAAGTCAACGGCAAGACCAACGCAATCAGCATCGTGCCAGTCAAACCTGGGACCGCACCGACAAAAATTCCCAGCGCCGTGCCGATAGCAACAACAGCGAGTCCGGTGGGGCTGCAGAGGGCTTCGTACGCTGTTGCAAAGCCCGGATAAGCTGCTAGCAGAGTAAATGAATTGATCACACGCGTGCCTGTTCGATACCATCCATAGAAGCAAGTGCCTCACTGCGTTGGTTGAGTAATCGCTGTACTTCGCCCGTGGTGTCTTCAGACATGACCCGGGTGCCAGCGATTGCTGTTTGTTCAATTTGTTCGGGGCGACGAGCACCCACAATGGCACTGGTGACCTCTGGGCGTCGCAAGACCCAAGCGATGGAAAGTTCCGCTACGGTCCAGCCAAGATCCTTTGCGATGTCATTCAGGCCAGTCACAAACTCAAGGTTGATTTCCAGCTGGGGTGATTGAAATCTTGGATCACGACTGCGGTGATCCTTTTCGGATAGATCACGAGCTCGTGCGACGTTGAAGCTACCTGTCAACAAACCTTTACCCATCGGACTGTAGCAGACCACACCAATTTTATTTTCACCACAAAATGGCATGATTTCGTTTTCTACATCAGCTGAAATCATGCTGTAAGGCGGTTGCAGTGAAGCGACGGGATGAATGCTTTGCAAGCGTTGTAGCTGGGATACATCGTGGTTTGAAACACCGATGTGTCGAACTTTGCCTTGTTTTTTCAGGTCGACGAGCGTTTCCCATCCCTCTTCGATTTCCTCGTCCGGCTGCGGCCAATGCATTTGGTACAGGTCGATGCAATCAACCTGTAAACGTTTCAAGCTGGCTTCACACTCCGCGATGACGCTGGCACGCTGCAGTGATTTTCCAATCTGACCGTCCCCTGCGTTCGTCCGGCCGCATTTGGTCGCGATCAAAGGCCGATCGCCAACGGGAAGCTCTGCAACTGCTTTGCCCACCAGTGTCTCGCTTTTTCCAAGTCCGTAGACAGCAGCGGTGTCGATCCAATTCACGCCGACATCCACAGCTCGTTTGATCGCAGCGATCGCTTGATCATCATCCTGATCGCCCCACCCGAATGCCCATTCGCCACCACCAATCGCCCATGTGCCCAAGCCAACGACGCTGAGGTTCAGGTCGGTGCTGCCAAGAAGTCGTGTCTGCATTCAATTTTTCCCGAGGAACTCGATTTGAGATCGCGTGTGGTTGCTCTATGAACCAGACATCTTACTGTGGAAACGAACGCTCTGCGACTGATGGTTGGTTTCCCCTGTTTGGAACCATTGGCAAAACGACGGTCCTTCAATGGGGGCCTAGTTCGTATCGCTGTTGCAGGGTCATGAACCGTTCAAGCGTTTCTTGATCTTATCGATTCGTTGACGTAATTCCGATTCAAATCCACGATCGACGGGTTGATAGTAAGTGCGATCAACCCCCAGGTATTCCTGCGCCGCGACACCGTCTTCTGAGTTGTGAGAATATTGGTAGCCCTCGCCGTGTCCGAGCTTGGCGGCTCCTTCGTAGTGTGAGTCACGCAGGTGCTTGGGCACTGGCACAATCTCGTTTTCACGAACGTCCTGGCGAGCTTTCCCGATAGCAGCCGTTGCCGCGTTGCTTTTCGGAGCCAAGGCTAGATAGGCGACTGTTTGGCTGAGCGTGAGTTGACATTCAGGTAGGCCAATGAATTCACAGGCTTGCATGGCAGACACGGCAATTCCGAGCGCTTGCGGGTCGGCGTTGCCGATGTCTTCGCTAGCCAAAATGACGAGGCGGCGGCACAGAAAGCGAATATCCTCACCGCCTTCGAGCATCCGCGCCAGCCAGTACAAGCTCGCGTCAACATCACTGCCCCGCATGCTTTTGATCAAGGCGCTGGCCAGATCGTAGTGGTCATCGCCACTGCCATCGTACCCTCCCATCCGGCTACCGAGAGTTTCGATGGCAATCTCGCGTGTCACGCCAGCGGAGTCAGGTTGACAACTCAGAACAGCAACTTCCAAAGCCGACAGAGCCCTTCTTGCATCGCCTTCACTTGCTGATGCAAGGTAGTCGATTGCATCGTCCTGCACTTTGATCTGCTGCTCACCGAGCCCTCGATCGTGATCGCCAACGGCCCGCATAAGTAATTGGCGGATGTCTTCAGGTTTCAATGCCTCCAACTGAAATAGTTGACTTCGACTGAGCAACGCACCATTAACCGCAAAGTAGGGGTTGCTCGTGGTTGCACCGATCAATGCAACGACTCCAGCTTCGACATCAGGCAACAGAGCATCTTGTTGGCTTTTGCTGAATCGGTGAATCTCATCAATGAAGAGCAGTGGTCTGGAACCACCGCTGGCGATCGTGTCAGTGGCCCACGCAAGTACTTCGCGGACATCTTTGACGCCGCTGGAAACTGCACTCAGGGTTCGTAATTCACTACCTGTTTCGATTGCTAAAAGATGAGCGAGGGTTGTTTTGCCAGTTCCCGGCGGGCCTGAAAGAATGATCGATCCCAAACGACCGGCATCAATCATTCGCCGTAAGAGTTTGCCCTCACCCAAAACATGCTGTTGGCCAATGAATTCGCTTAAACGCTGTGGACGCATTCGGGCAGCCAATGGTTGCGCGCGATCGAGGTTCTCGTCTTCTGCGTCTGCAAAAAGTGATTGCGTGTGGTTCACATCGGCTCCATGGTAGGAAGGCACCTGTTAGCGTTTTGGGGATCACTGAAATGGGCCACTGGACGCAAGAACTACTTGTCGTTCTCGCCCAGCGGCAGGTGACCGCGTTCAGGTACAAATGTCGCCCTTAGCGTAACGCAATCCGTCCGGTTGCAGGAACCAGGAGAGAAGTCGCTGGGTGCAAAATACGCATGTTGGGGAAGTCGAGCAAACGCACTGACCACGCAGGGAATCGGATGTTAAGTTTGCAGGGAAGTTGGCGTTTTACAGGAAGAAACGCGGTGTTCGTTCAATGCTAGGTCCGCGTTGGTAAAATTCGACACGCTCGGTCCTGTGCAACAAGGCTTGTTTTGCAGGTGCTGCAAGTTTCATCGGCTCAGTGGTCAC
Source organism: Rhodopirellula sp. (assembly GCA_002690925.1). Taxonomy (GTDB): domain Bacteria; phylum Planctomycetota; class Planctomycetia; order Pirellulales; family Pirellulaceae; genus Rubripirellula. The sequence goes on along the minus strand of NZGD01000101.1, from coordinate 16,881 downwards.
CCCCAAGCGTGACGCTGGTTTCAACTGACATTGGTTTCAACTGACATTGGTTTCAACTGACATTGGTTGCCGACCGACAAGGGGACTCGTCATGTGTCGGACGTCTCGGGCTGGGTACGGGGCGATGTCTTCGAACGTTGGCTTTGAACCTGCTGCAGTCGACAAATCAGCCAAGGCAGCGGTCGGTTGGGAGCAAGTGGGGGATCCACCTCAGTTTTTGCGGATGATGCGGCAGTTGTGGTGCTTGTTGCTTCGGTGGCATTGCTGACAGATTCAGCAGTTGTGCCCGAGCATTCCGGGGGTTGCATAGCATGCTTTTTTTTCAGCCATCACCTTGTTCCCTGCCGCTCTCGACATTTTTTTGAATTGAACTGGTGGCATTTTTGTTCGAGAGTCGAAGGTAATGAGTTGCGATCGTTGCACTTAGAAACTTGAGCGATGGGGCAAGTTCACCGCTCGAAGATGAATTAATGATTTTGCGGAGAAGCATAGCCCGATTAGACGGGCGGTTGCAGCTCACTTGCTGTTCTGAATCAGCAACAGATTGCTACCAAGGCACACCCAAAGGTACCTGCAAGGATCACGATTCTCTTGGTATGCTCGGTCTCATGAATAATTACTCAATCTATCGACTCGACCAGTTGAGCGTGGTCGAAGTATCCGGTGCTGATGCAAGCACCATCCTCCATAATTTGACCACCAATGAGGTACGTGCATTAGGTAATGGCGAAGGTCGGGAGACCTTCATCACTGATGTGCGTGGAAAGACGTTGGGCCATGTTTGCCTGTTCAAGCATAAGGATGGGATAAGGCTGGTGGGTCCTGTCGGGCAATCCGAGGCGATTTGCTCGCACATTGATCGGTATACAATTCGTGAAGACGCAACCGCTGAAATTCAGGATTCGGAGTTTGTTGGTTTTGTCCTCACGCCAGAATTGGCGATTGATTGCGGCTTTGGCGGTGACGCCGAAATGGCGTTGAATTCATTTGCGTGCGACACTGAAATCGTTGGTGTGACTCTGCAAGAAGTGCGTTGGTTGGGACAAAATACTGTTCTGTTGTGCTTGCCAGTTGCCCACGCCGAACGCGCACTCGATATCTTGAGTTCTCTTGTTCCTGCGGGTTCAGAGTTGCAAAGTGCAGAGCTAATGAAGCAACAGGTTGGCAGTGAAACTGCATTCCATGGGGCACGCTTGGCGGCAGGGTTTCCCTGGTATGGGGTGGATCTTGATGAATCGAATTTGCCGCAGGAAGCGGATCGCGATCCTGAAACCATTTCGTTCACCAAAGGTTGCTACCTAGGGCAGGAGACCGTCGCCCGTTTGGATGCCATGGGTCAGGTGCAGAAGAAATTGGTGCGTTGGAAAATTACAGGTGGTGAGCCTCTTGCCGGCACCTCGTTGTCTGCTGACGAAAAAAAGGTTGCTCGTCTCACTAGCGTTGCCTCGACCGAGCGGCATGGAGTGCTGGCAATCGGCTTTGCGCGTCGCAGTCATTTTGAACCAGGTTCCTGTGCTATCGGAGTGATTGAGTCAGAGACGGGAGAAGCTTCTGAGACTACGATCACTGGAACCGTTATTTGATTCGTAGAAATGAGCCCGTGCATGTTGATCGCGATTGAAGTAGTTGGATGACAGAACAGGTTGGAGGATGCCAGTCCCGCTCTGCGATCACCGGGTAAAGGCTGCATAAACGCGTTCTTTGCCCCGGCCTATCCAGAGGCAGATTGGTGTTTTCCCGCATCGGCGATACCTTCGCGTCAATTTTTCGGGGTTGTGGTCCGTGCCTCTGACTTTGATGACTGCGGGATAGAAGTCCCGTTGCCTCAGTTCTCGTCTCAATTTTCGATCATCACAACTGCCTGACCAAAGGACCTCAGCACTGATACTCACTTGTTTGGCAGCGGGAGGATGCTCACCAGTCAGAAACCCCGAAGCTCGACCTATGACACTCAACTGGTGACTGACCGCGTAGGCGTCCGTTAGCCCAGCCGCACGGATCGCTGCGTCCGGATCTACCAGCCAGCCTCGTGGTTTGTCAGCGATCGGGGCACGTTCAGTCACCAGATCTGGAGTCGAAATGAACCAGTGATTCGAACCGTCTGACTTGACCACGACTGCGGAGCGACCTGATGCAGGTAGCTCACTGTTGGCTAGCACACCGCCGCAAAGCAGGGTTTGTTCACGCACGGACCCGGACAATGAGATCCAGCAGCGATGTGAGTCCGCTAGCTGGGTAACGTCGGGGTTGGCAGCTGGCGCGAGTTTGACGCATGCACCTCTCGAATTCAGAACAAGCTGCACCACAGATTGCCAATTTGGATGGTAATGATCAGGGTTGCTGATGCGTGTTGTACCCTCTTGAAGAGGCTGTGTGCTTGTTCGATTCGTAGGGGGACGACGGTCCGGGTCAATGTTGATCCAACAGTCTGTTGGCAGATCTAATTCGGTTACATCGCTGCAGATGACCTTGTGAGTCAACTCTGGAAGTGAGGTTGAATCTGGATCTGTAGATGGTTTGGGTTGCTGTAAGTCAGCACGGTGGTCGACATGCTTGACGCTAAGATTTGCAGCAACTAACTCAGCAATCAGGGGGTCAGAATCCACTGCAATAACAGGTCCCCGATTCTTGAGTTGCACGGCATCACCACCGTTACCGCAACATAGATCAAATACCGGCCTGTTGGCAAACCACTTGGATTTCAGTTTCGCTACTTGCCACGGTGTTGCCTGTTGAAACGATTTGTCAGTCCCCCACCAAATCCGTTGCGGTTCATCAGGAGCTTGCAGTTTCAGTTTTGCTTTGGCTTGCAGGTTCGCGACCGTGGTGATGAATCCTGCAAGCTCAGGCCCAATTTGTGTGCGAACGGTGTCTTGTAATTTGAAAGCACCTTTATCGCCGTCAATTGCAGCCCGGATTGCTTGCTCGCAAAGATTACGATTCCGCAGGATAGTGCCCGGTCCGATTAAATGCCCTGTCATCATCACGCCGATTGTACGCGATTCTCATGTCGTACCAAGCACAGCGCCCTCGGGGAATGTTCGCATTTGGAGAACAGTGAGGGACGATAAAAGAAAGACGTCGACCGGTTTTCATCGCCGGCTGTTTTGTTTTGTCACTTTTCGCATTCCTTGGCCATGTACTACCACATTCGAAACGCTGCAATTCTAGCTGCTGCCACCGGTGGGCCCTACCTTGCAACACAGACTGACTGGGGGCAGGATGCTCTCAAAGATGTCACACAAGTCGTCGCAGGCGACGGCACTGAGGTGACGTTGGAGAATGGATATGCCGGACATGCGTTGTACGAGATGGAAACCCTGCGAAGCTCAAATCCAAGCCAGTATCGCTACGACCCGGTGATGGCCGCGAAACTGCAGGGGCGTACAGATGGTACAGATGTCGCGCCCAGTTTGGTGGGCGGCAAGGTCAATGACTTAAGAGATTTAATGCGGTTCGATGTCACGCCTGAGTGGGTCTTGCAGCGTTTTTCGCGTGTCACGACCGTCTTGGCCGATACGCGTTTGGAAGGCATGCGCGTACCGATCGTTACGGGAACCAGGCCAGACGATATCGCAGGGACACTGAGTTATTACTTCGATGGTAATGGACGTCTGCAGAGGGTCACCTTGCATGGTTTTACAGGGGACCCCCAGAGGCTGGTGTCCGTCATGAAGACGCATTACGAGATGGATCGCGAACCCTCGTTAGAAGCAGGGGTTTTTACCAAACGCTGGAATGGCGACCCTGTGCATTTTCTGAGAATGGCTCATGCACCTGTTGTCTATTCGGATGCCGTTCACCAGAAGTACACCGTTTTTCTCGAGTTAAATCAGCCCAACCTCGCCTACGGCATTAGCCGTCAGGCGGAGTTGATCATTCATGCCGACAAGCAGAGTGGTCGCTGGTAGACAAATGATTACTTCCTGAGGGGGGGGGCGTGCTGTTTGTTGGCGATAGCCCAAGTCGCTGTACCCTTGACGCTCACGTCCACGTTAGACTAGAGGGCGATTGATCTGTCGAACGTTAGCTTCGCAGTGGAGTTTCGTGTGGTGGATGATCTGGTGATCGGTCGCGTATGGATGGGGATGCATTCGCTGAATGTGGAAGGGATTCACCTCGCGCCGGACCCATTATACAAGTCAATGATCTCGTACGGGAGACTATGCGATGGGAGTCGGATGGTACTACATGGCGAGCGGCTGGATACGCAAGAATCGCCGAGTTGGGCCAATCAGTGAAGCGGACCTGCTTAGTGAGATTTCCAAAGGGAAAATTTCCCCGGATACATTACTGCAGAGCAGCAAGACAAAAGATAAATGGGTCCCAATGAATTCGATTGGGCCGGCGATGAAGCATTGGAAGAAGCTTCATCCCGAGGAAGAATGATCTCGAGTAAAGAGGGCACGCGGCGATTGCAAGCTAGAAAGACCGCTGCTGATTATGCCGCGATTGCGGTGGCTCCCGTACTGATCTTTCTCATGATCAGTAGTCTCGCCAATTTTTTGATACTTGTGCTGTACCGTGGCGGGTTCCAGTCACGTCTGTCGTGGACAGTCATGTGTTTCACAATGGGCATTGTTGCAGTGGCCCGAATCGCGATCGAGCGTGATCGCGTTTACTCTTATGGCTATGCGGCAGCTTTGGGTTTGGCCACGCTGCTGGTGATGTCGCAGCTTGTTGATTCGTTTCTCTTTTGTATTTTTATTCTGGTCGTAGTTGGATACCTCGCCGATTTGATCGTTCGTGATTGCACTTTGATCGACGACGATGTGGATGCGAGCGGAGAAGGGTTGATTGACTCGGGGCACCTGTTCTTGAAAAAACAGCTGAAGGAACCCATCAGTGAACAAGCGAAGTCGAAAACTGATTGTCCACGACACAAGACGTCACAGCCTGGGCGAACCGTCATGTACTTGGCGTTGGCCGCGTTGCCACTGTTTGGGCTTGGGCAGTTCTTTTTGCGGAACGACACCGCTTCGTGGGCAAGTGCGAAGTATCTTTTGGCATTTTATCTTTTTGCAAGTCTTTCTTTGCTGGTAACCACAAGCTTCGTTGGCTTGCGTCGTTATCTGCGACAACGCAAAGTCGAAATGCCGTCTAATGTCGCAGTCGCCTGGTTGAGCTCGGGTTTGGTGCTGATCGCAGGCGTGCTTTTGCTCGCGTATTTCGCGCCGATGCCCGGACGAGCTCTCGCAACATTCGAGTTCCCAGAGATATTCGACTCTCCGGGTAAGACCTCTGCGAGTCAGTATGGATGGGGGGATGAAGGCGCTGATCAAGGTACACCTGATGCACCAGGAACAACCAGTGATCCCAACGCTGATCAAAAAGAAGTCCGAGGCTCCGTTAATAAGAAAGGCGGAGAGGCTGGAGGAAGTGGGGATGGCGACCGTAAAGATGGACCTGCCGGAACGCGTAAGGGCGGCAAAAAGTCAGCTGGCAGTCAAAAAGACGAGTCGCAGAACTCCAGTCAGCAGAACTCCGGTAAACAGGCAGGTTCCAAAGGTGCAGACGAGAAAGGAGATAAGTCGAAGGAGCAAGGTCAGCAGCAAAAATCAGATTCAGAGGCGGGTAAATCAGAGTCAGGTAACTCCGGGGCAGACCAACCAAATTCAAGTGGTTCAGAGTCAGGAGAATCAGAGCCGGGAGAATCAGAGTCAGGAGAATCACAGCCGGAAAAATCAGAGTCAGGTGAAAGTGAGACAAACGCTGAGCAGGCCGCAGAGCAGAAAGGAAATTCACAATCTGAAGATCGAAAATCTCAGTCGAGTGCGAGCAATTCTCAGCAGCCGTCTTCAGATTCTCAATCCAGTGTAGGGGAAGCGATTTCTAATGCCGTATCAATGTTGGGGTCAGTGCTGAAGTTTTTGATCGTCATCGTGTTGGTGTCGATCATCGGTGTTTTCCTCTATCGTAATTGGCATCTGATCTGTCAGTGGTTTTCAAGTTTGTTCGTAGCCCAAAACCATACACTGCCCGGTGTTGAAGAGGAATCAAACAGTGCTGAGATTGATTCTCCACCTCGACCTTTCTCAAGTTTTCGCAATCCGATCGGCAGTGACCCTGATTTGCGCCGTGTCATGGTTGTCACATTTCAAGCGTTCGAGTCTTGGTCGTGGGAAGCGGGAGTGGTAAGAGGAAAAGAGGAAACCCCCACTGAGTTCACTCGTCGTGTTGCCAAAACGCTTCCTGAAAAGTTTTCTGCCCAGCTGCCGATGCACGCAGCGCAGGTCGTCGAATCTTACAATCGGATTGTTTTTGGGCGGGGCAACGCGACAAAAGGTGATGTCGCTGCCGCTGCTCATGTTTGGGAGGTCATGAACTCACCTTCCTGATTTATGCAGGAGTTCATTCAGGCTCGATCCCTGGGTTGTCCGCCTGAGAGATCACTTCCTGATTGATTCATGATACATTTAAGCTCAGTTTTGCCATGCGTTCTAGCAGGTCGTGGAACTCTTTTTTTTCACTCTGCAGTGTCAACTCAATTTGCAAGGCGACCAGACGTTTGCCACCGAGACGGTCTGTTTGCAGTTTGACCAGATCTTTGTGAGTGCAAACGATATAGGCAATCTCACTCCCGAGGTTTTGTGCCCATTTGCGAAGTGATGCGACCGTTTCTGGAGCGTAGGGATCATGGTCTGGCAGGTGTCGTGCATTTTGCACAGTGGCACCACATTGTTGGACGGTGTGTTCAAACGCGTCAGGGTTGCCAATGGCTGACAAAACACCCACATTCTGCTGATCGAGGTTCGTCAACGGCAAGTTGGTTTCTGGATACTCTAATAGTGCGATGGGTGTATGGTTGCTGGCTAAAACCGGTACGTGGGGATTGTAGGTAGCAATGGTTTGGCGAATTGAGTCGATGGTGGTGGGGTCAACGGCTTGGCAGCGCGTGATTAGGACGACGTCAGCACGACTGAGACTATCCAATGATTCACGCAACAGTCCTCGCGGCAGTTGGTAGCCAAAGCCAAAGGGGCAGGTCGCATCAATGACGACAATGTCGAGATCTCGGTGCAGGCGACGGTGTTGAAAGCCGTCGTCCATCAAAAGGACCTGAGACTCAAGTTCTTCGACAGCTGTTTTCGCCGCCGCTACACGATCGGGGTTCTGAATATGGGGCACGTCTGGAAGTCGCGCGTGTAATTCCATCGCCTCGTCGTTGACGTCAGCCTCACCACGGCCATAGCCACGACTGACGATTGCCACTCGCAGTCCCCGCTGGCGAAACCACTTGGCGAGGAGACATACAATCGGTGTTTTTCCGGTGCCACCTGTGGTTAGATTTCCCACGCTGATCACGGGAATGTCGCAATGCTGAATGTCAGAGACTTGTCGATCATAGTTCCGGTTGCGCCGATGCACGGCAATGCTGTATGGAACACTGGCCATACGCAGCACCATCCTCATTGCCATGGCAATGAGATCTCTGCGTTCACCGCTCATGATCGATCGATGATCCATCAATAGTTTTTTTCCTAGGAGTTGCGACGACCGGGATCAACAAGTGACGCGGCGTCACTATCTGGTTGGTTCAGGATTTCATCCGTGCTTTGTGGATCAATTGATCGACACGTTTCGGTCAGTCGATCAGCTAATTCGTCAAGCGGATTTTCCCACGTTTCGACAGTCGTTTCGAGAGGTGGGATATTTGCCATTTCATCCAGCAGCAGAATCATTCGAAGGCAATGTCGAAAAAGTATCCCTTCTTCTTTTTGAAGTTTGCGGGCTGTGACGTACTTGTTGAAGTCGCCGCCAAATTCCATCAACTCTCCGACAATCCACACCGGTCGCACGTTGACGTTGTGGACTCGCGGGAACTCGTGTCGAAACATGCGGAGAACTTTTTCACCAATGGTGAGTGGCCAGACACGGGGCTCCTGGAACATCACTCGTCCAAATCCGCGATCGACGACTTCCTCCTCCTCTTCTTCGGACTTTGCACCCAGTTCTTCTGCAGTCGCCAAACCGAGTTGCAGCAGTTGTGGGTCCAAGCGATCGGTCGCCAGGGTGCCAGGGGGCATGTCTTCGAGTGACGGCATCCGCGTGAATCTGGCTACTGTACCGGGGACCTCGAGCACGCTTTCGAGTGCAGCAATGCGTTCTTGCGGATCAGCGATTGCCAATTGATCTGCCAAGTAGACACCAAACAGTGGATTGATACTTCGCAAGTGAACCAATCGATCCAGCCGTTCGGTGGGTTTCGCTGTTTCAGGTTTGTAGTTCTCGACTTCATAACCTCGGCTCTCGATGAGTGCGGGGTCCTGATTATCCTCCTCCACAGGCGGTTGGACTTCAGTTTCGGAGGTGCGCATTTGGTCCAAGAGTCCGCCAAAAAGCCCCTCTGTCTTGGCTGGCTCTTCTGATTGTGTGGCTTTGCGTGCTGTTTTCGGGGCTGCAGCAATTGGCTTTGGGTCGAGTTCCACGTAGCCGGCCGACCAAAGTGTGATCAGCATGCGGTTGAGGTCGCGTTGGGCTTCTTCGATGCCTTTGGAGGTTAAAAGTCGTCGCCCAACCATGTCTCGAAGAGGTTGAACAGACGGATCTTTGCTGAAAAAGTAGGCTAACAATCTCCATGGCAAGCGTCCGCGACTGGCCAGGTCGTCAGCTTCTGCTTGTTGCAATTGCAGGAATTGTTGCTCGTTCCAGTAAGTTTCCCCGGAACGTCGCTTTGGCATTTTCTTCTTCAGCTGCTTCTTGGCCTTCATCAGGCCCGGATCTTTGGTGTCTTCAGGGATTGAGTCGTACTTTTCTCGCCAGCGATGAATTTTGACATCGTCTTCGTGTGCTAACGCAAAGACATAGCCACGGTCGTCGAACTGGGGGCGGCCCGCTCGTCCAAAAATCTGCTGCGCTGATGCCGTTTCAACTAGTTTCTTTTTGTCTCTTGGGCCTTTGAGCAAGCAAGGCAAAACCACGCTTCTGGCAGGTAAGTTGATGCCGGCAGCGAGCGTTTCAGTGCACACACAGAATGCAAGTAGTTTGCGTTGAAACAATTCTTCCACGATGCGTCGGTAACGAGGCAGGATGCCAGCATGATGCACGCCGACGCCACGCATTAAAATTTGCTTCAATTTAGGGCCCGCTCCTTCGGACATGGTAGCCTGATTAAGGTAGTCCGCTAATTCACTTTGACGCTGCTTGTCAATCAGTTTTTTTCCCTTAAGTAACTCTGCAGTTGTCCAGCATTGTGATCGGCTGAAGCAGAACATGAGGCCCGGAGTTCGTCGTTCTATTTCATCTCCCGCCGCAAGTTTTTCGGAAACGTCCGCCAGCAATTCATCTGCGACCCATTCGTATTGAAGTGGAACTTTACGCTCCGTGCCGACCACCAGCTGCAGACGGCGGTTATGGGAACGGTTCAGCCACGAGGTGAACTCAAGTGCATTGCCGACGGTCGCGCTGATCAGCAATGTCCGGACATGGGACGGCAGCAATCCGAGAGTCAGTTCCCAGACAATTCCTCGTTCCCGGTCGTTGAACGAGTGAAACTCATCCATTACCACCGCAGAAACGTTCGCAAAGTCAAACGCGTCCGGGTTGAGCAGGCGATTCAACAGAATTTCAGCGACGACTACCAGAACGGGGGCATCCGGGTTTACGCTGCGATTGCCCGTGACCAAGCCAACGCTGTCGGCCGAAAAACCCCAGCGGACGGCGGATTGGCGTAGCTCGTCCAGTTTTTGATCGGTCAGGGCGATCAGAGGGGTCGTGTAGTACATCCGTTGACCCGTTCGTAACGCCTCGTACACTGCAGCTTCGGCGATCAGCGTCTTGCCGGTCCCGGTCGGGGCACAGACCAGCACTCCTTGATCGCCAGTGAAATAGGCGAGCAAAGCTTCCTCCTGAACCGGGTAAGGATCGAAGGGCAATCGATCAAAATACTCGGATGCAAGCTCATCGCGGTCGGGAAGATCGCTTGGCTGATTGATGTTGTGTTGATCATCGCTTGGCTTATTCATGACCGCACACTTATAACAGCCACAGGCCACTGGTGGCAGATGCGACGAGCTTCTCTGGTATTCAGACAGCAAAAACACGCGATTTTGAGTAGTCAAATGACCAATTTAAGACAGGACGCCGTCGAAATCTGGAATGCAGGTGTTGATGCGGTGCGTGCCGAGGGGCTCGTGCGTCGTGAGGTAATCGTTGATGGTGATCGGTTGATTATCGGTGCACAGCAGTGGAAACGATGTGACTTTGATCGAGTTCTGGTCGTGGGGGCAGGAAAAGCCGGTGCTGCAATGACGCGGGGGTTGATTGCATCCCTTGGGGATTGGCTGCCGGTCTCCGGCTGGGTCAACGTGCCAGCGGGAACTGAGGTTTCCAAAATCATTGACGGAAAATCCTTGGCGGGGAATGTGCGTCTGCACCCTGCACGGCCCGCCGGCATCAATGAACCAGCAGCAGAAGGCGTCATCGGTACCGAGCAAATCATCCAGAAAGTCAGCAATGCAGGGAAACGGGATCTTTGTATTGCTTTGATCTCGGGAGGAGGTAGCGCGCTGATGCCGGCGCCTCACTTCAAAATCAGCTTGGCGGATAAATTGAAAGTTACGAGGTTCTTGAGTGGAGCGGGAGCCGATATTACAGAACTCAATACGGTTCGTAAGCATCTGAGTCGTATTAAAGGCGGAGGTCTGTTGATGGCTTGCCAAGCAGCAGAACTGATCACCTTGGTGCTTTCGGACGTCTTGGGTGATCCACTTGACTTGATCGCTTCCGGGCCAACGGTGATCGATTCGTCCACTCCGGACCAGGCTCTCGTGGTTTTGGAAACGTACGACCTCGAAAAATGTCTGCCTGAATCTGTTTACCGGGCATTGCGATTCGAAATAAATAATTCAAAAAGAGAACCTCAAGTGCAAGCCAAAGACGTTGAGGTTTGTCGGCACACGACACTCGTGATTGGTAACAATGCCGTCGCGGTGGATGAGGCCGGGATCGTGGCTGAGCGACGAGGCTACAACCATGTCATGCAATCTGCCCGTCAATCTGAGGGGGCTGCAGAGGACGTTGGCCGTCGATTGGCCGAAATGGCAATTCATATGTTGCGGGCAGAGACGGTGACGCATCACAACGATTGCCTGATCACGGGCGGCGAGCCGACGGTCAAGCTGGCGCCCGAGGCGATTCGTGGCCTGGGGGGGCGCAACCAGCAGTTGATACTAAGCGCTTATCAAACCTTGCTGGCTAGTGATTTGTCAGAACGGGAATGGCAAAGTCTGTGTTTGCTATCTGGCGGGACTGATGGTGAAGATGGTCCCACAGATGCCGCGGGGGCAATTCTCGATGATCAGGTTCATCAAAGTGCACAACGACAGCAGCTGAACCCTGAAGAATTTCTCGATCGCAATGACGCTTATCACTTCTTCCAACGGACTGGTGGACTGCTCAAAACAGGGCCGACAGGAACCAATGTTTGTGATGTACGAGTGGTGGTTGTCGCTCCACTGGCCTGATTTGAGTTTTGGGAGCCTTGGTTTTTGATGGCTAGCGGCGTAATCACATGGATTCAACGCATTTTGGAGCCCAAATCAGTAGAACGACGTGGTGTCTGCATCGAAACACCTATTCCTCGGACCTTTCGGGGTTCTGGGTGTCAGGTTGCCATCGGATGCAGCCAACATCGCTCTTCGTTCCATCGCACTGTTTCTCTAGAATATCCCGCAGTCACTCCAGCGGAAGGAAGATGCGATGAGCGTTCAGTTACGTTTTTTGGTGGGTTCTTGTTTTCTATTCTTGGCCCTTTACGGTTTTTACAGTGCGCAGGGAGATCCGCCCAAAGCTTTGCCTTTACCGGATGTCGAGGTTTTGCCGCTGCCCGCGTCGCCACCTTTGGGAGAGTCTGACCTTGAGAAGTCTGAGGCTTTTCAGGCCATTCGTGCTGCGGCGGAGGGACGAGTCCCGGAAAATCAGGTCAACGATCCAATTTTGGGTGATGTGATGCAGGCGATTGCTGAACGTCATCGTGAACTGGGGCTTGATCTGGATTGGGATCGGGAACCGGGATCAAACGCGGCGGTTGAAGAGGTTTTGAAAGGTGGAAGTCAGCAATCGCCGCGGTCGGTGGATGCGAAAGTTGCTGAACAACTGCTTAAGGCGAGCCGCCTGTTGGAAAACGTCGCGAAACGTTCAGGAGATACCGGAGACGCGCCCCGCATGGATTTGGTGAACCGGATGAGGGCGGAGGCAGTAAAGTTATTAACCGAGTAGACTGATACCAGTATTAGATCCTTCACACTCTGACCCAACAAACTCTCTTGGTTCGAAAGCCCACATTGAAATTGAAGAGCCCGGCGGGGATTGCTGGGATAGCGTTGCTTGTGTTGGCTGGAGGAGTCTTTGCCGACTATTGGTCGGCGGTGCCAGAAGACGTTGAGCGTCGCTACGTCGGACGTTCAACCTGCATCGATTGCCATCAGAAGGAAGCCGAATCGTTCCGCGGCTCTGATCATGATCTTGCCATGGATCATGCGACCGAAGCATCGGTCCTGGGCGATTTTGATAATGTGACGTTCGAGCATGATGGACTCGTCAACCGCATGTACCGTGATGATGAACGCTTCATGGTTTACACCGAGGGCGAAGACGGCGAGATGCAGGATTTCGAAGTCAAGTATGTCTTCGGATTCTCACCATTGCAGCAGTACATGGTCGAGTTTGATCGGCCTGCAGACATGCCACCGACCGAGGTGGCTCGCGTTCAGGTTTTGCGGATCACCTGGGATACGCTCAAGCAGGAATGGTTCTACCTGAGACCGCCAGATGTCGCCGAGAAGTTGGAGCCTGACGATCCGTTGCACTGGACCGGTGTAGCCCAGCGTTGGCAAACGATGTGCGCTGATTGTCACTCAACCAACTTGAAGAGGAACTTCGATCCTGCAGAACAGGCTTATCACACTACGTTTTCCGAGATTGACGTCAGTTGTGAAGCTTGTCACGGCCCAGGCAGTTTGCATCTTGAACTCGCGAACAGCAACTCGTTGTTTTGGGATCGTCGGCACGGGTACGGGTTGGCAAAACTGAAGGGTGAAAATGCACAGCCACAGTTGCAAACCTGCGCTCCCTGTCATAGTCGCCGTGGCGTCTTGTCCGAAGGTTTTCAGGGAGGTGATGAATTTTGCGATTTCTATAATCTTGAACTGCTTCGTGACGATACTTATTTTGCTGACGGCCAGATCAAAGACGAAGTCTATGTGTATGGTTCGTTCATCCAAAGTAAGATGTATCACAAAGGCATCCGTTGCACGGATTGTCATGATCCCCACTCTTTGAAATTGAAATCGCCCGGGAACGAGACCTGCACATCCTGTCACCAGCATGCTGCTGGAAAATATGATGTGCCTTCGCACCATCACCACGTTCCGGGTACTCCGGGCGCCATGTGTGTCAATTGCCACATGCCGCACAGGACTTACATGGACGTCGACAAGCGACGAGATCATTCCCTGCGTGTACCTCGTCCTGATCTTTCGGTTGAATTGGGGACGCCGAATGCTTGCAGTGGTTGTCATGTGAAGGATCAGCTCGAGTCAATCGACCAGCAGAAACAGCCCAGTCTGCTCGAGTATGCGGACTGGCTTGAAGCTGCGGAGGCAGGCGATGAACAGGTCTCCGACGCCGTCCTGAAGACCGATGCGTGGTGCGATGCGGCTTGTGAAAAGTGGTACGGAGAAAATCGCAAACAGCCAAAACACTTCAGCGAGGCAATCGTTGCTTTTCGCAGAGGTGAACCAGATGCTGTGAATGAGTTGTTGCGAGTCGCCACACAACCGGAGGAGTTGACACCGGTATTGGCAAGGGCCTCGGCACTGGGTGAATTGGCCGCTTCGGGCGTGGGCAATGCAACCTCCAAAGCTAAGAAACTGGTCGACGATCTTGATGAACACCCGATTGTCCGAGCGGCAGCGATAGGTCTGTTCATGGGGTCATCACCAAATGTGGTTCGTCGAGCATTGATGCGTCATGTTGATGACGAATCGCGATTGGTTCGGACCGAGGCTGCGCGTATGTTGGTAGTTTCGGGGACTTACCAGGCCCTGAGTTCAGCAGAACGCAAGCGAGTAGACGATGCACTGGCTGAAGTCAAAAATTCGTTGATGGTTGCCTCTGATCGAGCGGGGGCTCACATGGGCTGGGCGATGTTATGTGAGGGAAGAGGCAGATATCAGGACGCGATCAAAGCCTATGAGACGGCTATCCGCACCGAGCCGAAAATGACAGGACCCCGGACCAACTTGGCATCGATGCTTGAACGTGTGTTGCCACAGTCTGTCCCCGAGCAACGTGAAACTATCATGTTGCAGATCTCGCAACTCAGGCAGGAGGAGTTGCCACTGATTGCCAGAGATGCCGCACTCGCGCCACAGAATCCCGGAATTCAATATCGCTACGGGTTGGCTCTTTATCTGGCTGGCGAGATGGGCAAGGCACTCGAGCAGCTGGAAACTGCCGTCGAGTTGGCGCCGGATGTTTCTGACTTCCGGCAGGCGAGAGACCTGTTGTTGCAACGCATCAACGAGGATTCGCGAAAGAACGGTGCGATACCGGGTGGGACTCCTTCTGGTGTGAAATCTGGAAGTGATTAGGCTAGCTGATGCACTGGTGGAATTTGCAGGTTTTTGCGAGAGGACGCAACTGCTGTTGCAAGTGTTTTCGCATTTCATGTGACTCGCAATTGCATTGGTTCGTTCTCCGCTACCCACGATTGGTGCGGCACCCCGTCCAACATTTTTTCAAGCAGGAAACTTAAGCATGCTTCACGCGGTGGTCATGGCTGGTGGAAGCGGAACTCGGTTCTGGCCAGCGAGTAGAAAATTGGTCCCTAAGCAACTGCTGGCCTTGTCGGGTGACCGAAGCATGTTGCAGGCTACGATGGATCGCTTGGGTGAACTCGTTCCAGCCGAGCGACAGTTGATTGTTACCAACAAAATCCTCAGTGATGCGGTGCGGTTGCAGTTGCCTGATTTGCCTGAACAGAATGTGGTGGGCGAACCATGTAAGCGGGATACAGCACCTTGTGTCGGTCTGGCCGCGGCAATGGTGGCCAGTGTCGATCCTGAAGGAACAATGGTGGTGATGCCATCGGATCATGTAATCAAGGATCATGAAAAGTTCCAGCAAGCGATCACTGCGGGTAGCGAACTGATTGACCAGGATCCTTCGAGGATTGTTACCTTTGGTATTCCGCCCACCTATCCGGCTGAGTCTTTTGGTTACATTCAGCGGGCGGGGCAAATCGATGGTGGGAGTGTTGCTGCGTTTCAGGTTGAGCAGTTTCGTGAAAAACCTGACCGAGTCACAGCCGAAGAATATGTGGCAGCAGGCACCTACTACTGGAACAGTGGAATCTTTCTGTGGCGTGCGTCGACTATTCTCGATGCACTGAAAGAGAACGTTCCTGAAATGCATTCGCACATTGAAAAAATTGCGGACGCCATAGGGACAGATCGATTCAATGAAACACTTGAATCTGAATTCACTGCGATCAACGGCACTTCCATTGATTATGCCGTGATGGAAAATTATCCCAATGTTGTTACGATTGAGGCACCCTTTCCATGGGATGATGTGGGCAGTTGGCAGGCGCTTTCACGTCTTCATCAACCTGATAATCAAGGTAACACTGTGGTGGGTTCACATCTTGGAATCGATACCCGAGGAACGATTGTTCATGCTCAACCAGGGCACACGGTCGTGACGATCGATGTCGATGATCTGATCGTTGTGCAAACCAAAGACGCGACTTTGGTAGCACCCAAACACGCCGAAGAGCGTGTGCGGGAAGTGGTTAAAGAGCTCGAGGCAAAAAGCCAGATGGATCTACTGTGATTCTGTTTGCTCAACTGGTTTGATTCAGTCGGGTTGTTGAATCCAATGGCGAGCACGTGACGGTGAGTCCGCTGAGGGTAACAAGCGTTTGCTGTCTGTTACAGGCAATGTCTCAGGGTCAGTCGGGTTCGCGGGTACTGTTTGCCCAGCAGAAGTGTGGCGGGGCTTGCTCGCACTGGCAAGTGAGCCAGCGGTGCTGTCTTTGGCTGCCGGTAACTCGGCAAGAGTCGGCTCAGGCCATGCAGCCATGCGTGGCGCAGACCCATTTGCGTGTGCCCCAATGACTCGGCTGGCTGAGGTGTGCGGATTGGATCCGCTGGTGGGCATTTGTGGTTGTTGAGTGCCGTCGGTTTGACGGGTAGCAGATTGATTGACACTCGGCTTCAGGACCGAGCGACTGGCCACTTCATTGCGAGATGGTGACTCGAAAAGCGATGTGTCCGCTGAATTCGGGGGATCTGACGAGGTGGCCGTCATGGGTTGCATTTTGGGATTGTCTGTTTTGATGAAGCGTTCTTTTTCCATCTGAATGCTTTTGACTGCGGCTGTCGCGTTGAAGCGTTGTTGAACAATGTCAGGCATTTCGATCGGCAGCACGAGATCCTCATAGGTCAAAGGACCGCCGTGAGATGGTTGGGCGTTGGCCAAAGAGGTGATGCAATCGGGGCTGGACGAGTGCTGTTGTTCCTCGCGAACACCAGGGGTTTCGGCGTGGGTTGCGAGAATCGAGCCGGGCAGGATCGCTTCGGCCATCTGTGGAGGTGCGAAGCTAGCGTCGGAAACCGGGCTGGTTGCACCCATTTGCAGGGCGGAATGCGTCGGCCCTGTTACATGGACCGGAGTGGTCGATGAGTCAGGAGTCGCTTGATAGCGACGGAACGGCAGTGCGGCTAGCGTGCCGCCAGAGACGATCAGAACGCCAAGTGTTAGAGTTCGCAAGGGAACGGGTCCGGAGCTGGAGTGAGCGAAAATCGCCGCCACCGGGCCGAAAAAGCTGGGCGTAGGCGCGTCTACCAGCTTCGTCCATGAATGCTATGTCAAAAT
>NZGD01000100.1 GCA_002690925.1 Rhodopirellula sp. | reverse complement strand
TGATGGCTTCGATGACGATCACCGCAAACCCAAGGCCAACCGCCGTTTTTACGTTCTTGCTAATCGCCAAGAACGTGCACATTCCTAGAAAGAACGCAAGTGCGAGGTTCTCAATGAAAACAGCGGTGATGAAGATATTAAAATAATGCATGGTTCTCTCACGCCTCCTCAATCTGGTCTGGCTTGTACGCTCTGATCGCCCAGATCAGGAACCCAATCAGGAAGAAAGCACTGGGTGGTAGTAACATCAAGTTGTTGGGGTTGTACCAACCGCCGTTACGATCCAATGGAAATAGCTCGATCCCGAACAATGAACCGCTGCCGAAAAGTTCTCGGAAGAATGCGACAAACATCAGCACCAAGCCGTAGCCCATGCCGTTGCCGATCCCATCCAAGAAACTCACCCAAGGTCCATTCTTCATCGCAAAACCCTCTGCACGCCCCATCACGATGCAGTTCGTGATAATCAAGCCTACAAAGACCGACAACTGCTTACTAATGTCGTACATGTAAGCTTTCAGAATCTGATCAACCACGATCACGAGCGACGCGATCACCGTCATCTGCACGATGATTCGGATGCTACTCGGAATGAATGTTCGAATGGCACTTACAGCGAGGTTGCTGAAAGCGGTCACCGCGATCACTGCCAAACTCATCACCAAAGATGTCTCCATCTTTGTGGTGACCGCCAAGGCAGAGCAGATCCCAAGTATCTGCAACGCGATTGGATTGTTGTTGATGAGCGGATCGACCAAAACATCCGTCGTTTTCTTCGCCATTACTTGTCTCCCTCACTTGCGGAGGATTTATCGTCGTTAATCTCTTCCTTGAGCTTGCCCAAGTAGGTCCCATAGCCATCGTCGCTAGCCCAGTACCGAATCAAATTCGTGACACCGCGACTTGTGATCGTGGCTCCCGATAGACCATCGACTTCATACTCATCCTCGCCAGGACCCTTGACCACTGCGGCCGTTGGCTCGCCCTCGGCGTTGTACAGTTTCTTTCCATCCCACAGAGCTTTCCAGCGTGGGTTGTCGACTTCACCGCCCAGACCTGGAGTCTCTTTATGTTGATAAAAGGTCAGCCCCTGAATGGTTTCCAAATCACTTCGCAGGGCCAAATACCCATAGAGGGTTCCCCACAGCCCTTTTCCGTAGACTGGCAGGACGACCTGCAGGATTTTGTCAGTCCCCGGCTTCTTAACGAAGTACACCTTCATCACCTTAGGACGCCTAGGTTCGCCAGGATTGAATTGAGGGCTCTCGATCGGGATGCTTGTTTCCGGATTTGCCGCCTCTTCGACCAAGCTGTACTTTTCAAGCTTGGCTGCATCACCGACATCCTCACCCGTCTCAAGATCGACTAGCTTTGAACTTACATACGCGTTGAGTGTGTCGATTTGCCTGGCAGTAAGTTCTTTCGCCTGTACGCCGTACTCGCCAATCGCCAAGCCCGTTGCATCAAGAATATTTTTTTGCTGATCAAGTTTGACGTTAGCTTCCTGCTTTCCACGCAACGATACCGCCGCAGTGCTCACCGCAAGCGAGCAAACCACGCACAGAACGGCTGCGACGCCGAGGGTATATCCCAATGAATCACGTTGTTGCATAGCGTTTCTTCCTGCTGGATACGTTGAACTGTACTACGTAGTAGTCAATGAGCGGAGCGAAAACATTGCCGAACAGGATCGCCAACATGATTCCTTCCGGGAATGCCGGATTGACCACACGAATCAAAACCGTCATGAAGCCAATCAAAGCTCCATAGAACCACTTGCCCTTGTCAGTCATGGAAGCACTCACCGGGTCAGTCGCCATGAACACAAGACCGAAAGCAAGTCCTCCGATCGTAAGATGCCAGTAAAACGGCACACCCAGCATCGGGTTGGCCGCCGCGGTCTCTGGCGACAAGCCCGCCACACCGTTCATCAATAATGTCGTACCGATCACACCGCCAATCACCGCGGCCATGATTTTCCACGATCCGATTCCTGTCGCTATCAGGATACCTGCACCGACGATACAAAGCAGAGCACTGGTTTCTCCAACGCATCCCTGAATTGTCCCCAGAAAGGTACTCATCCAACTGATTCCTTCGTCGCCCCAACGATACGCCACCGCACCGAGTGAGCTGATGGCCGGGTTCGCAACCCCATCACCAGCTTGAGCATTCGCCATTTGACCGAGGGCAGTTGCTCCGCTGAACCCATCAACGGCAGTCCAAACCTTGTCACCACTGATTTGACCAGCATAGGCAAAGTACAGGAAAGCACGGCTGGTCAATGCAACATTCAGGAAATTCCGCCCTGTGCCGCCAAAGACCTCTTTGGCGACAATGACGCCGAACGCGATACCGAGGGCAACCTGCCAAAGTGGAATGGATGCGGGCAGAGTCAGTGGGAATAGAAGGCCGGTGACGAGGAAACCCTCGTTGATCTCGTGACCTCGCAAAACACTGAAGACAAGCTCAATGTGCCCCCCCACGAACATGCAGACCGCGTAAATCGGTATGAAAAAGATCGCACCCAAGATCAGGTTCCCCGCGATGCTGCTGGGATCATTGGCGAACCCGATCGCGTTGTAGATGGTGTAATGCCAATCACCGACGTGATCGATGCCAGCTGCCTCCATCTTCTGAATGGCTGAGTTTGCCTGGTATCCGACGTTCCACATCCCGAAAAGGGTAACCGGCACCAACGCCATCACGACGGTGATCATCATCCGCTTCAGGTCGATCCCGTCGCGGACATGGGTTTTCCCCGAGGCTACCTCGCCGGGAGTATACAAGAACGTGTCCAACGCTTCGTACATCGGATACGCCGCTTCTAAAAGGCCGCCCTTGGCAAACAAGGGGTGGACTTTGTCGAGGACGTCACGCAGTGCTTTCATCTCTATTTTCCTGTCAATCCAACCAAAGGTTCAGGATCAGCCTTCACGCTCAATCGTTTCCAAACTGGCACGCAACAATGAGCCGTATTCGTATTTCCCTGGGCACACGAACGTGCACAAGGCTAAGTCTTCTTCTTCCAACTCCAACACACCCAACTGCTGAGCTTCGTCAGTGTCTCGATAGATCAATGACCGTAACAACTGGGTCGGCAAAATATCTAAAGGCATTACTTTTTCGTAAGTGCCCAAAGGAACCATCGCTCTTTCGCTGCCATGCGTGCTGGTCGTAAACGCAAATTTCTTGTTCGGCATCCCCGCGGAAGCGAATACACGAGTCGTCGAGTATTTATCCAAACCGGGCTTTTGCCACCCAAGAAACTCTCGCTCGTCCCCCTCTTCGAGAACAGACACTTGCGTGTGGTACCGGCCAAGATACTGATGGGGCGCCAGTGCAGTGTGGCCGCAGAGAACGGAACCTGAAACAGGCCGAATTTTGACACTCTCGTCGTACTGCCCGGCAATCAATTCGTCAATACACGCCCCGACACAAGTCTCGAGTAGCCGTGGTTGGCTTACCACGGGCCCGCCCAGAGAAATCACTCGGCGGCTATCGATGGTACCAGTCTGCAGGAATGTCCCGATCGCACAGACATCCTGGTAACCGATGTACCACACCGTCTTGTGTGGACCGACAGGGTCGAGGAAGTGAATGTGCGTCCCAACCAGTCCCGCTGGATGCGGCCCGGCGAACGTTTCCAACTGCACCCCATCGATGCCTTTGCCAGGAATTTCAGCCCCATCGCCTTTACAGACAAACACTTTCCCGTCGACCAATTGTTTCAACGCCTGCAACCCCAACGCGAACTGTTCCTTACGATCCGCAATCGCAATGGCGGGGTCGGCGGCCAGTGGATTGGTGTCAACCGCCTGAACGAAGATCGAACTCGGTTGCGTGCCCGGCGTTGGGACTTTCCCGTAGGGACGCGTACGTAACGCAGTCCACAAACCCGAGAGTCGCAATTGCTCCGTTACACCCTCGCGACCGAGGTCCACAGGGTCTCGTCCTCGCGCACCTTCAAATTCAATACAGTCGCTGCCCTCGACGTCGATTTCTACCGACTCGAACTTACGCTTTGCACCTCGCGTGACAGCCGCGACTGTGCCAGACGCAGGAGAGGTATAAAGCACGCCGGGATTTTTCTTGTCCTCAAACAGAGGCTGTCCGGCAGAAACCTTGTCTCCCTGGGCGACAAGCATCGTTGGTTTCATACCAACGTAATCATCGCCGAGGAGGGCAACGCGGCTAACCGCCGGTGCCTTGTCGATATGCTGCTCGGGGCTGCCGAGGATGGGCAGGTCTAAACCCTGTCTGATCTTGGTCATCGCTTTGTACGTGCTCAAAATGACTGTGGAGGACAGAATGGCTGAATTCGGTGAAAACCCGGCCGACACTGCACCAACTTCGGACTTTGTGATTTTTTTCACAAAGTCGTTTCAGTACACAGAAAGTTCGGTTGGCGATCTGAGACTGACGAGCAACCAGAGGTTCCGGTCTGCCCGAGCTTGGGGAGTATGCCTCGGTTTGAACCACACCACTCCCACGGTCAAAACCGAAGGGGGATCTGAAAGAGCAACACCGAGCGCGGAGTTTTGCGGTCGCAAATATGCCACAAGCCCAGAGAATTGGCAACGGCAGTCAGAAAGCCATCCAAAAAATGGCTTCCCCGCACGCCTAATGCAGCAAAGTCTTCCTTTAAGGCCCGTGAAGGGCAACAAATTTGGGGTGTAGCGAACCGTCGTTTCAGTTTCAAATAGAGCCCTAAGAGAAGATCAAGCTCCAGAATCGATGTACCGACGACATGAGCCAACCCCTTAGGTTTTGCCCGATCGTGGTCACCCCCCTCCCAGCCGATCATTGAACATTATGAAAAAGAACCGCTTCGCTACCTTGCTGTGTCTTTCCGTCGCCAGCATGTATGGAGCTACTCAGATCGGATGCAGCAAACAGGATCCCGCGGTCGCTTCCACTACAGCTTCAAATGTTCATACGCATGACGACCACGGTGATGGGGATCACGACCACGGGGATCACGACCACGGGGATCACGACCACGGGGATCACGACCACGGGGATCACGCTGAGAGCGGGCACGATCACCCCGCTCACGGGATTCGCGGTGGCCACCTGATCAATCTGAGCGGAGACAAAGAGGTCGAGGTTCAGTTTAGCGACGACACGGACAAGTTCGTGATCCACGTGGCCGATGCGGCTAAGCCCGACACGGTTACCAAAGTCGTCATGAGCACCACCGTCGATGGTAAAGTCTCCGACTATCTACTCAAGAAAGCAGAGACTGACGACGGCGTGGTATACGAAATCATCAGTACTGCACTTGCAACGGCCGTAAAAATGGGTGACGTTGTGCAAACAACGCTCACAATCTCAACGAAAGACGGAGATATCAGCGGCAGCTACAAGCACCACGCTCACTGAGCAAAGCTCGCTCTGCCTAAAGCGATTGGTGCCTCACGCGGGGCGATGTGAATTGCATTCGTCTGCGGGGAGTCGACCATTTTGGATCCAGCATCCCTTGATTTTGGATTCACGTTCTGGCACACCGGCAAATCGTGATCATGCTTGGCTAAGTAAATCGGCGTGCCAGTACCCACAACTGGCAATTTCTGGTTTGCCTGATCGGCATGGAGCGGATTGCAGATACCACCGTCAGTCGTGCGATCAAAGATTTTTTGCATCAGCGATTCACGATTTAGCACCTTCACGTTTTTCAAACCACGACATACAGTCTCGGAGCGGGGCTATCGGCATGTTTGCCGCTCCGGTCTCAAATAACACGCGTTCAACAATTTTACTGGAATCGATTCCTTTGCGTCGCCAAGACATACGAAACGTCGTCATCATCGCGCATGTCGACCACGGAAAGACCACTCTCGTTGACTGCCTTCTTCGTCAAAGCGGGCAATTCCGCGATGCCGAATTAAAAGGCGAACGAATCCTTGATTCGAACGATCTAGAACGTGAACGCGGGATCACGATCCTTTCGAAAAACATCGCCATCCCGTACCGAGGAGTAAAGATCAACTTGATCGATACGCCAGGTCACGCTGATTTCGGCGGCGAAGTAGAACGCGTCGTCAAAATGGCCGATGGCTGCTTGCTTCTGGTCGATGCTGCAGAGGGCCCCATGCCCCAAACAAGGTTTGTACTGGAAAAGGCTCTGCAGGCCGGTGTAAGACCCATCGTAGTCGTCAATAAAGTTGACCGACCCGACGGTCGTCCCACCGAGGCCCTTGATGAAGGACTTGAACTTCTCGCCGAACTGGGTGGTGACGAACAACTCGACAATGCTGCTTATGTATACACCAGCGCCAAGGACGGTTATGCCACCTTGGACCCTGCCACTCCAAGCACTGACATGCGTCCGTTGCTTGACCTTTTGGTAGATGCCTTGCCTGGGCCGGAGGTAGACGATCAAGCACCACTCCAGATGATGGTCACCACGCTCGACTGGAGCGAATATGTCGGTCGCATCGCCGTTGGGAGAATAGAATCAGGAACGGTTGAACTGGGCCAAACAATCGATCTTCATCACAAGGATGGAGTGAAAAAGCAGAAAGTGGGCGGCCTGTTTGTTTTTGACAATTTGGGACGCGCGGCAGCCGACTCAGCCACCGCAGGTGACATCGTTGCCATCGAAGGAATCGCTGATGTCGAAATTGGAGATACCATCGGAGCTGTTGATGCCAAAAACGCTCTTCCACGCTTAACTGTTGACGAGCCGACCTTGGAAATGGTGTTCAGTGTCAATTCGTCGCCCATGGTCGGTCGAGAAGGCAAGTACGTCACCACGCGACAACTCAAAGCACGACTCGAAAAGGAACTCGAGCGAAATGTCGCATTACGAGTTGAGATGGTAGAAGGCGCAGAGGCTTATGCCGTCAAAGGCCGAGGAGTTCTCCATCTTGCGATTCTTATTGAGACCATGCGGCGTGAGGGCTTTGAGCTGAGCGTGGGTAAGCCCCGAGTCATCTTCAAAACCATCGACGGCAAGAAACACGAACCGTTTGAAACGTTGCGTATCGAGGTACCCACGGACACTATGGGACCTGTGATGGAATTGGTTGGATTGCGACGTGGGCAACTTGAAGAGATGGCCCAACGTGGCGAATATAGCCTGCTGAAGTTCCTGGTTCCCTCTCGCGGTTTGATTGGGTTGCGAACCAAGTTACTCAATGCCACACGTGGCACAGCAATCATTCACCATCGCTTTGAAAGTTATCGCCCTGTTGAGGGAGACGTACCTCGGCGAGCCAATGGCGTTCTGATTTCCATGGTCAGTGGTAAAACCATGCCTTTTGCGATGTTTGGTCTTCAGGACCGCAGCGAACTTCTCGTTCCCCCGGGAATCGAAGTCTATGAAGGCATGCTTGTCGGAGAGAACGCCCGAGACAACGACATGACAGTGAACCCATGTCGCGAAAAGAAACTCACCAACATTCGTGCTGCAGGAAGCGATGAAAACGTTATCCTGAAGCCACCACGTGACTTGTCTCTTGAGGCTGCCCTGGAATACATCGAGGAAGATGAGTTGGTGGAAGTCACGCCGGACAATATCCGCCTTAGAAAAATCGTTCTCAAGGAAAGCGACCGGCGGCGACTGAATCGCAATGCGGCGGCAGCAGTCTCCTGAATGTAAACTTGTTACAGGGTGCAATCTCCGATCCGAAGTGTAACGTCGATCCAGAACGCAACCTTCAGCGATAGGGGGCAAGCTTTCAAGCAGGGCCCCCAATCAGGGCCAAATTCCAAAGCGAGATAAACGCAGCATCGACTCGCATCCCTTCTTTGCCTCGATCATTCGCCTTGAATCAAGACGAACATCAAAGACGCGCCGGATTGAATGGGGTCACTGGGACGTCCCCGGAAGCGTGCTGACGCAGGATGGGCTGCAGACGTTTCATGACCCGAACAGCTTGTTCGTCGGGCTCAACCGCAAGGTTATTGAATTCCATCGGATCAGCATGATGGTCATAAAGTTCTTTTCCTGCCTCACCTTTGGCCCATTCTGTGTAACGCCATCTTGCGGTCCGTATGCTGCATCCCATGACAGGGGAGGCTAACCGCTCATCGGCCGGGCGGAGGATTTGAGTGATCGCCTGACCGTTCCATGTAGCGATCGGATCCTGCAGCAGCTTTTCCAAACTTCGCCCAGCCAACCCATCAGGAGCCTGAATCCCTGCCAAGGCGGTCAACGTAGGATAGAGATCGACGAACTCAACCACTCGAGGACTCGACGTACCATTCCCCGATTGCCCCGGAGCTCGAACGATCAGGGGCGCTCTCGCACCTTGTTCAAACAAAGTGCGTTTCTGCCAGATACCATGGTGCTCCCCAAGGTGATAGCCATGATCACTCCAGAGAACCACAATCGTCTCGTCTTTCAAATTGAGCCGATCCAAGGCGTTAAGCAGCCGTCCCACCTGAGCGTCGATGAAGGAAACACAAGCGTAATAGGCCTGCGTGGCCTGTAGTAACGTGCTCTTCGGCAGGCTGTAGTTAGGAACGGGGCAATTATGCGCGAACGCAGCGGTGGGTATGTCATCTCGATCGTTGATCGGGGCGAACGGCAACCTGAGGTGCTCCAACGGATACAGATCAAAGTATTTGCGTGGCGCAACATAAGGCGTATGAGGGCGAAAGAAGCCCACCGCCAAAAAGAACGGTTCTTCACGTTTTGATTCCATCAGACGAATTGCTTCTGTCGCAATCATCCCGTCGGTTTGCTCATCGTCCTTCCCATCGGAAGCTAGCCAACTCAGGGCTCCACTAATTTTCCGGTGTGGTTCGGCATTGAAAATCAGGCCTTCCTCTGCTTTGTCTCTCCCAATGGGATTGATGGTCTGCATCCACGAAGGTGGATCGTCAAAACCATCGGTTCCAATGGCAGCGGGTACGTTGTAGTGATAAATTTTTCCAACCCGGCCCGCAAAATAACCCGCTTGCTGAAACGCCTGGGGCAAGGTCACAACCTCTGGAAGCTCATCGCGAAAGTGGCGATCCAAGTCATAGACTTTAATTTGATCCGGTCGCAGACCGGTCATGATCGAGGCACGCGTCGGATTACATAGCGGCAACTGGTTGTACGCTCGCTGGAAGCAGACACCACTGGCCGCAAGCCTATCGATATTAGGAGTTTGGGCGATCAAATCACCATAGCACCCCAACGAGCAGGCTAGATCATCCACCGCGATGAACAAAACGTTGGGGCGACTTTTTGCCGCCGTCAGCCTGTGCTCTGCTGGGCCTATCGCTGCGAACGCTTGAACACCAGCAGCCGATACACCAGCAGCCGATGGCAAATCACCTCGCGACCTTGAGCGATCAGAAATCGGGTCTGCAGACTCAAGCGATTCGGAGCCCCCCACTTCTGTCGCCATGACACGAAAATTCGCATTCAGAGCCGCAACAAGAATCGCAAAACAGAGTCTCTGTGTTAATCTCATTGGTCCAACCTCCAGCCATCCCGGTACTCACCCTGAACGATCTGATCGGCCTCCGGGCAGTCGCTCGCGCTCATCTTGTCAGCATCCCATTGAATGATTTTTCCCGTGCGCATGGCAACCAGTCCAAGCAAAGTGATCTCCGTCAGCTTGGCACCGTAACTGAATTCGCTGCTCGCCGGCGGACCTCCTTTGATGGCGTCAACCCAGTCACGATGATGTCCTGCTGAACGCTTAAGCGTCTGTTCAGGGCTTTGCACTGCCTTGGCATGTTCTTCGGGATAGATAACCGCTTGCCCCCCAGCCCCGCCACAAAGCATCACACCTTCGGAACCCACAAACAATACACCTCGCCGCGGCAGGCTAACAGAATCCGGTAACTCGTGAGGCGTTGGGGGTAACAACCCACCGCTGTACCAATTCACGCGGACCGGTCCACGTGCTCCGCTTGCAGGGAAATCAAAATAACCAATCTCACCGAATGGCGCGAGGCTAGGATCGCTGGTTCCTGCTGCACGCATCTCGATACGATTTGGTAACCCCAAGTCCAGAGCCCAAACCGCCGAGTCCAGATCATGGCAGCCAAAGTCTCCCATCGCGCCACAGCCAAACGCCCAAAAGTCGCGCCAGGCAACCGGTGCGTACGCCGCGTGAAAGGCAGGTGGAGTACGCACGCCACACCACAGGTCCCAATTCAGCCCACGCGGAATCGCTTGGGCAGTCACGGGCGGCGTGGTGAGTGTTTGGTTCCAACGTGTGGCAGGAACCCAAGCGTGCACCTCCGCTACTTCCCCGATCGCTCCTGAACGAATCAACTCAACCGTCTCGCGAATCGTATCCTTTGAATGTCCCTGATTTCCCAACTGGGTCGCCACTCCAGCTTCGGCAGCCGACCGGCTAACCAGCCTCGCTTCAGCTATGTTGTGAGTCAACGGTTTTTCACAGTAGACGTGTTTTCCAGCTCGAATGGCGGCGAGCGTTGCGTGGGCGTGCATGTGATCGGGCGTAGCACAGAGCACGGCATCGAATTCAGACGTCTTCGTGGCGAAAAGTTCCCGATAGTCCGCATGTTGCTGACATTTGAAACCGGGTTCATTCTGCTGATAGTGTTGTTCAATTTGATCGCAAACAGGCAAACGTCCTGCCTCGCCTCGATAGTAGAACTTGCTGAGATCCCAATGCTCGGCAGGATCCGCGACCGCCGTCACGCGAACATCATTCAACATCAACAATTCACGAACGTTCTGACGTCCACGCCCCCCTGCACCAACCAACGCAACATTGACTCGGTCGCTAGGTGCCGTATGTGCTGGTCCACCCAAGACATGCGGCTGAACAATCATCGCGGCGGCCACTGTGCCGCTGGTCTTTAGAAATTCACGCCGCGAAGCATCCGCTGACGCGATGCGTTTGGACTCTGTGCTCCGCAGTTCGACCGCCACGTCCGCCGAATTCATTCTTGATTTCATTACTCTCGCCTTCGGTTTTCAAAAGACCGATTTAGAAAAACATCGGGCCACCCTCGTCAAAATTTTTCGACTTGCTACTGTACAGTAACCTGTTCGAGCCCGTCCCTGCCTCACCACGGAGCACTTTGGCGTGACTTCCCCCATTCTATTTGAATCGCACTCCCACACACCACTGTGCAAGCACGCGTACGGGGAACCGACTGAATATGCAGCAATCGCCGAAAAAAGAGGCTTACGGGGCCTCATGGTGACCTGCCACAACCCGATGCCCGATGGGTTCTCTGCTGCCGTAAGGATGGCAGAGCACGAATTTGAAGTGTACGTGGATCTCGTTGCAAAAACACGTGATCAGTGGCAAGGACGAGTCGATGTGAGATTAGGCCTGGAAGCCGATTACTTTGAGGGTTACGAGACCTACCTCGAAAAACAGCTGGCATCAGCAGACTTCCATTTCGTGCTGGGTTCTGTCCACCCGCAGATTCCTGAATTTCGCGAGAAGTATTGGAGCAGTGATTTAAGAGAAGTTCAAAAGACCTACTTTCGGCTACTCGCAAAATCAGCCGAAACCGGTCTCTTCGACTCCATTGCCCACCCGGATTTGATCAAGAACTTTACCTCCGAAGCTTGGGATGCTGACCAAATGCTTGAAGACATCCGACCAGCACTGGACCGAATCGCATCCACCGGCGTTGCGATGGAACTCAATACTTCAGGTGTCAACAAAACAGTTTCGGAAATGAATCCATTCCCAGCGATGCTGTCCGAAATGAAGCAACGCGACATTCCGGTAACCTTGGGTGCCGACGCGCACGTCGCAGAACGCGTCTCGGATGGCTACGAAACGGCTATGAATTTGCTGCAGCAGTGTGGTTACACCCATGTCAACTTTTTTTTGAATCGCGAACGGCAGGAGGTAGCGATCAAGGATGCGCTGCCAAGCTTAGTTCCTCTTCCGAGCCCGAGTCCCACTACGTTCTAGGACGGAGCCCGAGTCCAACTACGTTCTAGGACGGAGCCCCCGCAGCTCGCGACTTTCAAGCCAAACGTCGGTTGCTATCAAACCAGCGGCGTCAAGTCAACAAAAACCAGTTTTGCCAATCAAGTCCAGCCCCTCAATCGGCTATACTCACGCCGCAGCCCCTGCAATTGGGTTCCCACCAACAGTCACACATCGCTTCAGAAGCTAGCGTTGAACGACTGCGGGAACGAACGAGTCGCCACAAGTTGGCGAACTGATCTTTCCATTCAGGCAACATAGCTGGGGCAGTGATTATGAAGCGTGATCGACGTAAACGACTTGAATCCGTGATCAAGTCTCTGATGGGATTGAACGATTTCTCGACATCGGATGCAAAGACTCAATGCTCGGAAACGTCGCCCGGCTACATTACCCGAACCATTCATCAACTCGCTGATGATGGTCTATTACGTCGAGTCTTAAAACAAAAGCGAGTACTTTATCGGTGGTCAAATCCGAGCCAAAGAGACTCGCTGATACTTCGCTGGATTGATCGAAAGGTCGATGGTCTTCAGATCAAACAGAGTCCGTTAGAGGAGCGACCGCGCGAGAGACTGCTGCGTAACGGCCCATGTGAATTATCGAATGCCGATCTTCTTGCCATTTTGATTCACGCAGGTGTTGCAGGCGAGTCAGCGGTTGCTGGCGGCCAGCGAATCGCGAACCGTTTCACGTCACGCCTCCCGGAACTCAGCCACTGCAGCCTGACCGAACTCAAGGCAATCAGCCCAGCAGCAACCGGAAACAATTATGCAAAGATCATGGCAGGAATAGAATTGGGGCGACGTGTCGCACGCGTCGAGCGAATTCCAAAGATCCGGCAGCATTCCATCAACAGCACCCGAGCCGCAATCAACTACTGCAGTGAACAATTTTCCCGCCTTGCCTATGAGGCGGTCCAAGAAGAGTTCCACCTCGTCACTCTTGATACCAAGCACAAACCGATCAATCGG
The DNA here is from genome assembly GCA_002690925.1 of Rhodopirellula sp. Lineage (GTDB taxonomy): Bacteria > Planctomycetota > Planctomycetia > Pirellulales > Pirellulaceae > Rubripirellula. The sequence continues at coordinate 12,872 of NZGD01000100.1, read as the reverse complement.
CACCAGATCACCGTGGGTACCCTTGATGCCAGCTTGGTGCACCCCCGTGAGGTTTTCCGAGCTGCGATTCGCGATGCCGCCTCGGCCGTCATTCTTGTTCACAATCACCCCAGCGGTGACCCAACCCCCAGCCAAGAAGACATCATGGTCACTCAGCAACTAACAGAAGCTGGAACGATTCTCGGAATAGCTGTGCTGGACCACATCGTCGTTGCTTCTGACCACAGTGTTAGCATTCGGGAATTGACTTTGGAGCAAGAGAAGTTCAAAAACAACTCGAGTCTGAAACTTGTGAATGCTCGTTAACCCCATCCCAAAGCACAGTCGCAACGGAATTGGGTGAACGTCAAGATCAACTGCATGACATCACGGCGTGCAGAGGAAGGCTTTATCCCGTAAGCACATTCATCAACCAGAAGGTCCAGAACCTTACCTACTCAGCTCTGTAGAACCATCAACTTTCTCTTGACGATTTGCGACCAGTGCATCACCAACGGCCAAGAAACCGAAAAGAAGCCGAAGTCAACTGACGCTTCGCAGAAGAACGCTCGTCCACGATTCCCCACGGCACAAAACATCGAACTGGCAGGCTCTCCTTACGGCCCCACATTCAAACAGGGCAGTCATAAACGTAAACGTATAAAATCGCGGCAATACTCCACACCGACTCAAGACGTTATGTCGGCTGCAAGATCTCATGCTCGCCATGCATTTGTGACGCCTTCACCAGCCTGCACTGCAACGAAACCATGGTGTCGTGCACCAGGCCATAGAGGACTCTGCTACGCTAAAACGACCACAGCTTCAGCAGGAAGCACCAATTATTTTTTATTTTGGAGAACGTTCATGCGTCATCTCTTCGTCTACTTCAGTTTTTTTACAATCATCAGCGTGGCGGTGGGGCAGTACTTTTATCCACCAGCGATGTGGATGTGGTTGATTTGTTTTCCCATTTTGCTTTTAGGCTGGTACGACATGTTGCAAAAGGATCACACGATTCTGCGCAACTTCCCTGTACTCGGACACTTTCGCTTTTTGTTTGAGTTAATACGTCCAGAGATCTACCAATATTTTGTCGAAAGCGACACTGACGGCGTTCCCTTCGACCGTGACACACGTTCGCTTGTTTATCAACGAGCCAAGGATGTGCGTGACACGGTACCGTTTGGAACGAAGGAAGACGTTTACGAAGTCGGTTATGAGTGGGTCAACCACTCGATGGCCCCAGTGCATAATGCCCCCGAGGACATGCGGGTGACCATCGGGGGTCCGGACTGCACCCAGCCCTATTCGGCCAGTTTGCTGAACATTTCAGCGATGAGCTACGGGGCTCTCAGCAAGAATGCGATCCTTGCTTTGAGTGCAGGTGCCAAACAGGGAAACTTTGCGCACAACACCGGTGAAGGTGGTGTAAGCCCCTACCATGTTGAAGGCGGTGCCGACTTGATCTGGCAAATAGGCACGGGATACTTTGGTTGTCGCACAGATGACGGTGACTTCTCGGACGAATTATTCGAAGCCACGGCCAACCTTGACCACATAAAAATGATCGAGGTCAAATTATCACAAGGTGCAAAGCCAGGACACGGAGGAATACTGCCGGCGGCAAAATTGACGGCTGAAATCGCTGCTATTCGGCACGTCCCCATGGGAGCAGACGTCAATTCTCCTCCTGGCCACCGTGTCTTTGACTCGCCACGCGGATTACTGGATTTTATTCAAAGACTTCGGAATCTCAGTGGTGGCAAACCGATCGGCTTCAAGCTTTGTGTCGGCAAACGACGAGAGTTTTTGGCAGTCTGCAAGGCCATGGCAGAAACAGGAATCACCCCAGACTTCATAGTCGTCGATGGTGGAGAGGGCGGAACTGGAGCGGCACCTCTGGAGTTTTCAAACCACATCGGCGCGCCTCTGGTCGAGGGCCTGATTTTTGTTCATAACGTATTGATCGGATACGATCTTCGGGACCGCATCAGCGTCATTGCAAGTGGCAAGGTCACCTCTGGATTTGACCTGATGAAGCGATTGGCACTGGGAGCAGATGCCTGCTATTCGGCAAGAGGCATGATGTTAGCTCTGGGTTGTATTCAGGCGCTCAAGTGCAACAGCAATCACTGCCCTGTTGGTGTCGCAACCACCAATCCAGCGTTGGTCAAGGGTTTGGTCCCAAGTCATAAACGCGATCGAGTTGCCAATTTTCATAAAGAGACGATCGAAAGTTTGTCCGAAATGCTCGGTGCCATCGGACTGCGAAGCCCCGCAGAACTTCGACCGTGGCACGTACTTCATCGCACTACCCCCACAGAGACAAAGCATTATGGTGAGCTCTACGACTTCCTCGATCCGGGCGAGTTACTCAAAGAACCTCTACCGGTAGATTACCGTCGTGCCTGCCACGCGGCATCTGCTGACACCTTTGCTCACGTAGAGGGGGCGTTAGCAGACACCCCAAATGACCAATGAATCGAGGTGCTCAGATGCAGGGAATGGCACTGTTGCAGGCGGCATGGGACAGTAAAAAACGGTGCCCAAATGCTGAATTTGGAATCATCCCTGCGGACTCGAAAACGTCTCCGCCGCCGGTAACTCACGCTCAACTTCTTCAACGCGATACCCAAATCCGGGACCACGGATCGTTGAAAGATCCAGCATTCCGTTGCACCGTCGATAAATGCCAGGGTGGATTGCCTCCTCAGCAATGGAGGCAGCTGGATAAAACTGCATGCCGTTTGATTCAACGCCCATGATGGTCCCTGCGTGAGCTGCCAGCCGCACGTGTGGGATCTGTGCCAGCATGGGATTGGTCAAATCTTGAACCATTAACGGCATGTCATGAGCCTTTGCCCAACACAAGCTCAACAGCGCCCCGGTTTGTGTTTTGCAAGTTTTCAAGGCGACACCCGACCAACCCAGATTTCGCCCCAGTTGAACAAACTTCCAATCATGGGCACTTTCGTCAAGAAACAGCGGCTTACGTTCTGAAACACTTGATACATCGATCTGGTTATTTTCCAGATCATGGGGAAACGGCTGTTCGACATAGAGAATCAACTCAGAAATGTCAGGACGAGCAGCCTCCAATCGATCCAGAATATCATTGACGTACGTTGGGTCTGTTACTGTGCAGTTAAAGTCAGCCGACAGGGACGTCACGCCCAGCTGGATACTCATCTCGCCAATGCGGATCAAGCGTTCATAGTCCCACTCGGAGTCTGTGCCCCGCAGCTTGATTTTCAAACATGTCAGTCCATCCCGTTCAATCCAATCCCGTAGTGTCACCGGATAGCCATCACTTGGTTCATCGCCATTGCAATCTGACTTTTCCAAGGGATCGAGTCCACCCACCAGATGCCAAACTGGCAGATAGTCAGGGGCAACCTCGACCAGAAAATCATCCGGAAACTTGCCAGTAAAATCGATCCCCTCCTGATCAGACGTCAAGTAATGCGAAAGATCACAAGACATGAATGCAGAATTGTAGGTTTCGTAAATATCAATGTCATGAAAGACGCCATAGGCATCATGAGTCGCTAAATCAAAAGCGCTCACCGCAATCAATGCGGCCAAGTGTGGCAAATGCTCATCGCGATCTGCATTAAACTTGTCCAACAAGTCATGCAAGACGTCGTCAATGAATGCGTGCCCTATTTCCATGGGGTGCCCGCTAACGTCCGATGCGACCCAGTCCCGCGCCAAGATGTGACAAAAATCAATCATGGCGTCGTATCGCTGCTGGTAGGTGAGGGTTGCACTGGGCCACGCCCATGTCACCGACAATGGAGTTTCTCCCCATCCTGTTGCTGTACGCCCCTCAATACCTACGACAGTCACAGCGACTCGGATACAGGTGACCGCTGAAACTGATTCCGCCCCAAACTTCAATGGCATTCGCATTTCAACTGGTAAGTAGTTCACCGAAACCGAATCAATCTGTACGTCATTTTGGATAGAAGCCATCAGCCCGACATTCCGTAGTTGTTGTTTACAATCAAAAAAAGAAGCTGCTGTTTATCAGGCCGCTTGCATTAAATGTCCGACCAACTCTTTCAAGTTCCGGGGATTTTGGCCAAGATCGCCTTTGCCTATGCGTGATTGACTCTGAGCCTGCACGCGAGTTGAATCACCCTCAGTCCGCAAGACAACATCAATATCATCGATGAATCTCATGATTGAAGTCGTGCGTGTCAATTTGATTTCAACGCCGTTTTCAATCTGCTGCTGACTAACGATTGTCCAACGTCCTTGCTGATCTACCCAGCTAACGATTTGCTTAGCCACTTCGGTCGGGGTTCCTTTGACCAACGGTGGCCGTAATTGTTCATCAGCAGCATCAATGCTGAGCCTCGCCTGATTCGTCGTCAAATCCCGCTTCCAATTGTCGATTTTCGAAAACACACTCAGCATGATGACCGCCGTGATAGTAACACTGATGTAAATGGCTGGCCGCTTCGACCGCTTGTTTTCAGACGTTTCCAATCTTCCCATTCCTCTCGAATCGACGGTTTCGAATCACATGGTTATTTGCCAACCCTACCGCTTCTTATTCAATACGAAACGAAACCGGCAATCACGTGCAAACATGCGATGCTCTTGAGCCAACTGTCCGAGACTGCATCGTGTCCCTGAGAGCCAAAGACCATTGCGTAAAACAGCTCCGATAGTTTCGCCAAGGATCACAGTCACATAATCTTCCTACGATAGTTTGTTCACCAGATCGTGATTCTGCTACCCCGGACGATCTCTAATCAAAAAAGCCGGCTGAATTCCGATTGTTGGCCGACAAGTACATGATCACCCGAAAACCAATTTGCCCGCCAACTCACTCTATTAACGTGGCAGAGACGGAGCTATTCGCAAACCGCTCTACCAATCAGCGATGATCGCCGGTGTTTCCTGAGCTGCAGTACTTCTCTCAGCCAAACCACACCTCAACCTGTATCATGGCACCACCCCAATTCCATCCCTTCTTTCGTTTCCACCGAAACTCCGACCTTTCAGAGTCACGAAGATAGTTAGTGGGCAGACAAGAAACACAGCATTCTACGCCCCTCCAGATTCCGGCCCCGTCCAGAAGCTTGCCGCTGACTCACATTAACAGTACCGCTGCCCGTTGGCAGCAAAAGAAACTTTGTAAACCTGCGACTCACCAATACCAACTCGAAACAAGCGTCAATTCCCTGCAACGAATATTAAAAAAGGGTAAGCTTTCAGTGTACAATCGAGGGACTCGCCGCTAGCAAAACGATCCTACCCACCCCGACTTTCCTAGCCTATGTCGACTAAGGTATTTCGCTGAGTATTCCTGCAGACGAAATACTGCCTCTGACATGAAACGTGAACGCCGAATGGAATGCCATAATCGTATGAATAAGCCCTTCGAGATCATGCTTTCAAATCACTTAAGGCAGGCTCTTGGCAAACGGTTGCTCGGTATCGCCTTCCTCTCCTTCACTGGATTGTTGTGCGTGCACGGTGCCGAGCCAGACGGCATTGATTTCAAAACCGAAATCGAACCCATCCTGCTCAGCCACTGCATCGATTGCCACGGACCCGATGAACAGCAGAGCGAGTTTCGTGTAGATCGTCTTGCAAGTCTGCTCGCGGGCGGCAATTCCGGAGAACCAGCCGTCATCGCAGGTAAACCTCAGGCAAGCTACTTGCTGAAGCTCATCAGGCATGAACAGCCTGAGCTGGAGATGCCACCCGATGGACGCTTGAGTGAGGAAGAGGTTACTCGGATTGAAAAATGGATCGCTCAGGGAGCGGGCACACCCGCCTCATACGGCCCAGCCAAAGCAACAAAGGAATTAAAGCATTGGTCATTTTTGCCACTGCGGGCCCCCGGCGATGCAACCATCGATAGCCTGATTTCAAATGTGCTTCAAGAAAACGGACTGCAAATGTCCTCCAAAGCCAGCCGAAGAACTCTGATACGTCGGCTTTATCTGGTGATGCTGGGAATTCCCCCAACACCCCAGCAAGTGCAAGTCTTTGTCAACGCAAAGAGTGAATCCGCTTGGTCAGATCTCGTGGAGCAGGTGCTTGCCAGTCCACATTATGGCGAACGTTGGGGAAGCTATTGGTTGGACCTCGTTCGTTTTGGTGAAACCCATGGCTTCGAAATGAATCGTGAACGCCCCAACGCTTGGCAGTACCGCGATTGGGTCATTAGTGCGCTCAATAGCGACAAGCCATACAACCAATTCGTGCGAGAACAGATTGCCGGTGACGCATTGGGAGCGGATGTCGCAACCAGTTTTCTTGTGGCAGGGCCCAACGACCAGGTGAAAGGGCAGGATCCAAAACTCCGGCTTCAACAGCGGATGAATGAACTGGACGACATGATCAACACCACTGGCACGGCCTTCATGGGACTAACCACCGGCTGTGCCCGCTGCCACAACCATAAATTCGACCCGATCAGTCAACGTGATTACTATTCCATGCAGGCGGTGTTCGCCGGTGTCCAGCACGCGGAACGCGCGATCCCACTTTCAAAACAGGCCATGGTCGAAGTTGCTGAACTGGAAAAACAATTTTCAGAGTTAATCCAAAAACTGCAACCGTTTGAAGTCCTTTCCACGAATGCAGGCATCTTGCTTGAAGAACCCGCCACAGGCAACCTGGCAGACGGCTCTGTGGCGGTGAAGCCCGGCAAAGAAGAGCATCAATTTGGCGGCAAAACGTACCGCTGGTGGGAAAATATCGAAGGCGAGGTACTTGTGACGTACCGCCCGCAAGTAGAAGGTAACTACCGCATTTGGTTGAGCTGGGGATCGGGACACTCAAACCACAGTACGAATGCAAAATACGCTCTCGATTCAGGTACCAACCGCGTTGAACTTGCAACTGTCAACCAACAGTTAGCCGCCGGTGAAACTGGACCGGTACCGAACAAAACCAGCTGGAGCGGATTTCTTGACGCGGGCGTGCACACGCTCAAACCGACTGATGTGATCTCAATCATTGGCAGTGATACAGGGCCCTACGTTACCGCGGATGCAATCTTTCTACAGCCGATCACAGCGAAGATGAACCGTCGTTTATCAACGCGTCAACCTGCCAAACGCGATGCCATCAACGCAAAACTGAACGAGGAATACTTTCCACCCAGAAAAGCCCGATTCGTTCGTTTTACTATTGAAAAAACCAAGAACGCTGAAGGTTGCATCGATGAGCTTGAGGTATTCTCAAATGGCACCAACATCGCTTTGGCGAGCCTTGGTTCCAAAGCGACTTCATCAGGCGATTTCGTGCATCCATTGCACAACCTTCGGCAAATCAATGATGGTGAATACGGCAACGAGCGAAGTTGGATCGTAAAAGATGCAGCAGGTGGATGGGTCCAGATTGAATTCCCTGAAACTAAGGTAATTGACCATATCCAATGGGGACGAGATCGAACGGGAAAAATCAAAGATCGACTCCCCATCGGATACAGGATTGAAGCAGCGACCGAACCCGGAAACTGGCACCTCCTGGCATCATCAGCAGACCGATCAAAAGAGCGAGTTATGGGAAAAGCAGACCCTAATCGCTACCAATTCACCGGTCTCTCAACAACCGAGTCGCAAACGGGACAAGATTGGCTCGCCAGCCTCATCAGCACGAACAAGCGTCTGCAGATACTGAAGCAAACCAAACGCGTTTACGCGGGTAGTTTTGTCCAACCTGGTCCCACCCACCGACTTTACCGCGGTGAAGCAGACGCAAAACGTGAACAAGTAGTTCCGAACTCCATCACGGCATTCAATAGCCTTGGACTATCCCCAAATACACCTGAACAGGAACGCCGCCTCGCACTGGCGGACTGGATCTCAAGTGACGACAACCCACTTACGCCACGGGTCATCGCCAATCGAATTTGGCAATTCCAATTTGGCTTGGGAATTGTGGATACACCAAACGACTTTGGCCGAAACGGAAGTCCACCAACACACCCGAAGTTACTTGATTACCTTGCTGATCAGCTCGTCAAGAATGATTGGTCTCTCAAGCACCTGCACCGACTGATTTTGAATTCCCACACATGGCAGCAGAATGATGTTCCCAATGCGAAAGCGGTTCGTATCGATGCTACGACAAGACTACTCTGGCGGTTCCCTCCTCGCAGACTCGAAGCAGAGGCTCTCCGTGATTCCATTCTCGCGGTCACCGGAGCTCTCGATCTGAACTCGGCAGGTGGGCCCGGTTTCAACCCGTTCGATGTAGAAATGGAAAACGTTAGGCACTATCACGAGAAAAAGAGCTACGGGCCGGCGGACTGGAGACGCATGATCTACATGACCAAGGTCAGGCAAGAGCGTGAACATGTTTTCGGCGCATTTGATTGCCCGGATGCAAGTATGGTGGTCGCCAAAAGAAGCCGATCCACAACCCCCCTTCAAGCACTGAACCTACTGAATAGCCGGTTTATCATGCAACAGGCTCACCTTTTCGCGGAAAGATTGACAAGAGAATGCACCGATGATTCTGATCGCATCCGACTGGCATGGAATCTTTGCCTCCAACGCAACCCAACCGACACCGAATTACGGGATAGCAAAATGTTCATCCAAGACTCAGGCCTAACCCAATTCACACGCGTCATGCTAAATACGAATGAGTTTGTTTTTATTCCTTAGCACCAATTGCAACCTTGCGCGATCGTGGACTTTCCACTAGCGGACATCCGCCTGACAGCGTGGCAACGCTGGCACAATCCACCGAGCCTGAACACCAAACACCAAACAACCGCTGCACAGGCTCACCCCTCGACCTTTCCATCGCTCTCCTCAGAACACATCGCTCCATGACCAATCTTCTGAATCGGCGCAATTTCCTGGCAGAGACAGCCACGGGCTTGAGTGGGATCGCACTGGCGAGCTTGCTGCAGGATCAACAACTGCTGGCCACCCCCACAGAACCACTTCGACCTCAGATCGATGCCAGCAGACCTTTCGCATCACGCAATCCACATCACGTGGCAGCCGCCAAACGCGTCCTCGTCATTTTTTGTTCGGGCGCTTGCAGTCAACTTGATACCTTTGACTACAAACCAGAATTGATCAAACAACATGGCAAACCGCTGCCGGGAGCAGAGGATCTTCTTACATTTCAAGGCAAACAGGGAATGCTGACAAAAAGCCCATGGGAATTCAAACCGCGAGGTGAATCAGGAAAGATGATATCCGAACTGGTTCCACAACTGGGTGACCTAGCCGATGACATGTGCTTTCTGCATTCACTCACTGGCAAAACGAGCACGCACGGCCCAGGCGAGAACTTCATGTCGACAGGTTACACCCTCGATGGTTTCCCCAGCATGGGCGCATGGACCACCTGGGCATTGGGGACAGAGAACGAGAACCTCCCCTCTTACGTCGCAATCTCGGACCCACGCGGCACACCACAATCAAGCGTCAACAATTGGGGCCCGGGGTTTCTGCCTGCGGCCTACCAGGGAACGGAATTCAACGCGACCAAACCACTTAGCAACCTTTCGATTCCAGACGGAGTGACGAACGCAACAGACAAAGCGACACGAATTTTCCTGAACCGCTTAAACGAACAACACTTGGAACGATTCCCGGGTGACACAGAACTTGCTGCTCGTATTTCCAGCTATGAACTGGCTGCCCGCATGCAATTAAGCGTTCCCGAAGTCACCGATCTTTCTACCGAGTCAAAAAGTACGCTTCACGAATACGGAGCGGATGACACGAGCAATCCCATCAAAGCCAAATTCGCGAACAACTGCATCCTGGCTCGCAGGCTTCTTGAAAAAGGCGTACGTTTTGTCCAACTCTTTAACGGAGCTTATCAAACTGGTGGCGAGGGAGTGAGCAATTGGGACGGCCACAAGTCACTTGCTGATCAATACAGCAAACATGGACCAGTACTCGATCAGCCATGCGCCGCGATGCTCCGCGACCTCAAACGCCGAGGACTCTTGAAGGATACCCTTGTTGTCTGGATGACCGAATTCGGACGCATGCCGACGTTTCAGGCAGGAGCCAGCGGCCGAGACCACAATCCAAGTGGCTTCACCGCATGGATGATGGGTGCGGGAGTGAAGGCCCCCTTCAGCTACGGCGCGACCGACGAGTTTGGACACAAAGCCGTCGAAAACATTACAAGCGTCTACGACTTTCATGCCACCGTTCTTCATTTACTTGGCCTTGATCACAAGCGTCTGTCCTACTACCACAACGGATTCGAGCGACGCCTCACTGATGTTCATGGAGAAGTCATCAAGGAGGTACTGGCGTGAAACGCCGAGCAACTGGTCTCTGTTCACTTGCATTTACATGGTGGGTAGCGTTTTCTTTCAGTACCCATACCAGCGCAATCAATCCGCAGCAATTCGGTGCGAACGGCATCAGGTTCGCCGAGCAGATCGCACCGATTTTCACCAAGCATTGCATACAATGCCACAACTCAGAGAACCCACAAGGCGATTTATCACTGGGCACAGTGACAAACTTGAAAGACCACGGCCACGTCATTGCCGGCAACGCCGCAGATAGCCCCCTGATGCAACTGGTCCAGCCTCGTGATGGGGCAAGGCCGGAAATGCCGAAACAGGGGCCAGCCATGTCGGCAGCCGAGATCATTGCGTTAAAACAGTGGATTGACGAAGGCGCAGTTTGGCCTGCTAACATTGTGATCAGTGCTCCGCCGTCCCCTGTAAAATCATGGTGGTCTTACCAGCCCCTGCAGACCGATGCACCATTCCTGCAGAATGTTGATCTGCCTCCGCACACCAGTGTGCCGAGCAGGGCAGGTCACACTCCCGAAGGCAACTTCGCTGCAAGTGCCAAAGTAATCGACCATCTCATCTATACGCAGCTTGCTAGAAAAAAATTAGCGCCCAGCAAACGTGCTGACCGTCGCACTCTGATTCGCAGACTTTATTTTGATCTGCACGGCTTGCCGCCCACACCTGAAGCTGTCCAAGCCTTCGCCAACGATCCAGATCCGCAAGCCTACGCAAAACTGATCGATCAACTATTGGCCTCTCCTCATTACGGAGAAAGGTATGCCAGGCATTGGCTTGACCTTGCTCATTACGCAGACACACACGGGTTTGAACGTGACCGACGACGCGACAATGCCTGGCGATACCGTGACTATGTCATCCAGGCTTTCAACAACGACAAGCCCTATGACCGATTTCTACAGGAGCAACTGGCAGGGGACATTTTGTGGCCCGAAGATCAGCAAGCCGTAGTGGCAACAGGATTCCTAACGGCAGGTCCATGGGACTATGTCGGCCACATTGAAACCAAGAGTCCAAAACTGCGACGCGCCGCTCGCTCTCTTGACCTCGATGATATGGCAACTCAAGTCATGACATCCACTTTGGCCATGACGATAAATTGCGCCCGTTGCCATGATCACAAGTTGGATCCGATTACCCAACAAGAGTACTATCAATTACGGTCTGTTTTTGCCGGCGTAAAGCGTGGCGACCGCGTTATCAGCGATGCTGCGTTGAAGGACTATCGAAGACAAAAAGAACTGCTAACTAAGGAGCGTGATGAGATCGACTACGCCATCGGTCACATCGAGGGTAGTGGCTTCGACCTTGCGGATATCGTTGGAGGCGGCAATGGATTTGGCAGCGGTACCTACCGCAATGGCATCGACACGCGTTCCGCAAAAGTACAAACACGCGACTTTGGAAAGCTGGGCAACGTAACCGCCAACAAGTACTCCCCCTCACCATTTGAATTCATCGATGGTGTTTTTGTGCCCGACGGCAAGGAAGGAGCAGCAAAAATACAGATTAGCTCGACCGGGATCACCATCACCGATATGCCGACCACGTCCGGTAACGCATGGGACATGATTCGCAATGGTCCTGTCGCAAGCCAGCACTCCAATGAATTGGACGGCATCGACTTTACAAAACAAGGCCATTCGCTCCTGGGTTTGCACGCCAATGCGGGCATCACATTCGATTTGAATGCGATTCGTTCCGCATCACAGTGGGACGCCATGCGTCTCCAAGCCAGCCTTGGCTACTTTGGAGCCAACGACGGTTCCTATGCCGACGCATGGATTTTCGTCGATGACAGAAAAGTTTTCGAGCAGCGTCGTCTAAAGCGTGCCATGGGGCTCAAGAGCATTGACATCAACATCCCAGCATCCGCAAAATTCTTGACCTTCATTTCCACCGACGGTGGAAATGGCTTCGGAATGGACCAAATTGGATTTGGCGACCCCAAATTGAAGTCCACCAGAATCCATCCACTGCCCCTGAGTGACCAAAAACAGCTGGCAACGCTCCGCAAGGAACGCGACCGAGTAACGCGAAGGCTTCAGGCACTCGGCTCGCCCCCAAGGTTCTATGGCCCAGTTGCGGAGCCTAAAGTGCCGCAAATCCGATTACTGATACGTGGCAACGCGGAGGCACCACAGGGTCCGCCCCTGACACCCGCAGCACCTTCAGCACTCGTCATGTTGGAGCCAGAACTTGGAACAGAGCAGACCCCTGAAGGTGAACGACGTGCTGCACTTGCTCAGTGGATCACGGCCGAAAACAACCCCTTGCCCGCACGTGTGATCGCAAACCGAATGTGGCAATGGCATTTCGGCCAAGGACTTGTAAACACTTCCAGTGACTTCGGCGCTGGTGGGGACACACCGTCGCACCCAAGATTACTGGACTGGCTTGCGAACGAACTGATTGAACAAGAATGGTCACTCAAAAGCTTGCACAAAATTATTTTGCTTAGCGAAACGTATCAACAACAATCAACTTCAGATTCTTTATCTTCTACACTATCTTTTCAAGCATCTGATGCAGCAGCTGCTGCTCAGAATCATCGAGAATTCTCATAAAATGAATCTTTGAGAGAATGTTTTCGACCAGAAAACTATCTTTG
>NZGD01000099.1 GCA_002690925.1 Rhodopirellula sp. | reverse complement strand
CGGCGAGGCAACTCGCCGGCTTTTTTTGCATTTTGGGTCTAGGATTCATGATAGCGAGCGGCTGAGCACCATTTTATTGGATACGAGGGATGCAATTTGTCGATCTTTCTTGAGAAGATCGGTTCTGATGGAACCTTTTTTCGTTAGGTCAGGGGAGCTTTCTCCTGAGTAGCCCGAGTACATCAAGCCGCAGCACATTATGGGGCGAATCCAATCTTCTATCGGTTTGATTACCGGCACCGATATCGGTGGAACGGTGGACCAACTGGTTGCTTTGAGTGGCCGGCCACGTGATCGGCTCGTCAACAGCACCGCATTGCTTCAACAGGAACAACAATCGCTCGCAGAATTGACGGCTGCTGTGATCGGTGTGCAGTTGGCCGGTCAGAGATTGGCAAATACGTCAACTTTCCGTTCAAAGACTGCAACTAGCAGCAACAGCGATGCTGTGTCTGCCATTGCCGGCACAAAGTCAGAGGCGGGCACTTACGTAGTTCGGACACTGAAGGCTGCGTCAACGCACACCGTCGGTTCACTGCAGCGGTTGGAGTCGTCCGAGTCGGCCCTTGGTTACGCAGGAACGATGAGAATTCAGCCATCGGGCGGTTTCATTGATGATTCGGCGGCTCTCGCTGGATTGAACGGCGGTCGTGGAGTCGAGGCAGGTAAGATTCGATTGACTGATCGGAGTGGCAAGTCAGCTGAAGTTGATCTCACCACTGCGCGGACCATTGATGATGTGATGGACGCGATCAATGACGCCGAGGTCGAAATCGCAGCAGCGACAGTTGGCGATGCCATTCGTTTGACTGATCTGACTGGTAGCATGATTTCCAACTTGAAAGTTGAGCAACTCGGTGACAATGAAACGGCGGCTGACCTTGGGTTATGGGGAGTTGATAGTGCGTCGTCCACTGTTACCGGATTAGACCTCGATGTTCCCGCCACGACGCTTGCCCTCCGTGGAGCAGCGTTGAGTGAGCTGAACGGAGGGCAAGGTTTGGGATCATTGACTAATCTCGACGTTACCTTGGCCGATGGTAGCAATGCAACGGTTGATCTGTCCTCAGTAACCAATACCGCAGAAATTGTGGACGTGATCAACGCTTCTGGTTTGGCCTTGATTGCGCGAGTCAATGATGCGGGTACAGGTTTCCGCGTCCGCGATGTTTCCGGTGGCAGTGGACATATGACGATTTCATCACTGGACGACACGGCGGCAAGTGTTGGGTTGGATGCAAGCACTGCAGATTCAATTATCGTTGGCGGCAACTTGAATCGGCAAACCGTCACCACGAGCACCTTGTTGGCTGATCTGAACCAGGGAAGTGGGATTGATGATGGAAGTTTTACGATCACCGACAGTACCGGCCTTGTAGGCGCAGTTAATTTGAAGGTCGAAGGAATTACAACTGTGGGTGGGTTGTTGGATGCCATCAATTCGCTTTCCACGGGCGTCATTGCTTCACTTAACGATGCGGGAGATGGAATTGCTCTCGTTGATACGGCAGCGGGAAGTTCGACATTAGAGGTAGCTGACACAGGGACTGGTACTGCCGCATTTGATCTAGGAATTGCCGGGAAGGCCGTCGTGCAATTAGTGGCAGGAGTTAGCGTGTCAGCCTTGGTCGGCACGCAGGCTGACGAGATTGACATCGATGCGACAGATACGCTTGCGTCTGTTGCAGCAAAAATTAATGACACTGGTCGCTACGCTACGGGTTCCGTTGAGGCAAATGATGACGCTACCTTCTCGCTGCGATTGCTCAGCAAGCGAGGCGGTGAGAATGGAAGATTCGCGATTGAAACCTCAGGTTTCAATCTGGACCTGAGAACAACATCGTCGGGACAGGATGCAAAGATCTCAGTCTCCGCCGATGGTGGACCCGTACGAATTCTCTCTTCAACCGACGGTGTATTTGAGGTCAATGGTGGCGAGGCGGGAGCGGCGTTGATCAGTTCAGCTACATTGCTTGATGATATTGGCGGCGGTGCTGACCGCGGCAGCTTCACCATAACGGACACCGCCGGGGAAATTGCTGCCATCAATTTGGTTGCGGAGGGCATTACAACGGTAGGTGGTTTGGTGGATGCCATCAACACCTTGAATATTGGGGTCCAGGCATCTTTGAATGATGCCAGTACAGGGTTGGCAATCACAGACACAGCTTCCGGATCAGGTTCACTTGTGATTACGGATACAGGTTCCGGAGTGGCCGCCGCCAGTTTGGGAATTGCCGGAACAGGAGCCGTTCAAACGCTTGGAGGTGCATCTGTGACCGCGTTGGTGGGGCCAGCAGATAAAACAGGCAGCGCGGTCACCAGCGGCTTGTCGTTCACGCTCAAGCAAGTGACGAGCGATGACGTTACCATCGATGTCAGAAACGATTCTTCCGCTGTGGTGGACGCTACGGAATCGTTGGTGTCTCAGTACAACCTGCTGGTTGACAAAATAGATTCTTTGACTTTTTTCAATGCTGATACCGACGAGGTTGGATTGCTGTTTGGATCCTCAGAGACGCTGAGGATACAAGCGGGATATTCCAGGCTGTTGTCAGGACGCATCGTCGGTGCAGGTGACCTGCAATCGATTGGTCAGGTGGGGCTTGGTTTTAGCGACACCGGTAAACTTGAACTGAGTAACTCAAAGCTCCAAAAGGCTCTTGAAAATGGCCCGCAGAATGTTGAGGAGTTCTTTAGCACAAGTGATTCCGGCTTGGCTGCAAAGCTTGATTCATTGGCCGAAAGTTTGGCTGGTCAAACAAACGGCATGCTGTTGAACCGTTCAGAAACACTTTCAACACAGATCGCGTTCAATAACGATCGTATCGAGTCGTTGAATGATCGCCTGGAGAACGAGCGTGAGCGGCTGTTGCGGCAGTATTACTCAATGGAACAGGCGATTGCGAAAATCCAGAGTAATCAGCAGGCAGTTTCCCGGATCACACCAATCAGTATCCCCACATAGCGAGTGTGGCGATGGAGTCGATTTCTCAGTAGACAAGTAAAATTGATGAACTTTAATGGTGGCCAGACAGCGAGGCGAGATAACGTGAGCAGTGGTGAGCAATACCTTGAATCTGTTGTGCGAACCGCTTCGCCTGCGAAACTACGGTTGATGCTGATTGAACGGTCCGTTGGCGTTTGTGAAAGTCTCGAAGCAACTTGGCTCAAGAATCCAGGGCAAGGGGCTAATGAACCATCGCTGAAACTGTTTGAACTGATCAATGAATTGCTTCGCGGGGTCGTTGGCTGCAAGGAAAGAGAGGGCGAAGAAACCTGTAAACAGGTGGCAGATCTGTACGTCTTCCTCCTGAAGCACTTGATGCTAGCTGAACAAAACAGCGATGTTTCTTCTATCGCGGAAATCAGGGCCGTGTTGCAGATCGAGGCGGAAACTTGGAGACTGGCGTGCGCCAATGAGCTACCAGCCACATCCCATCAAATGGGAGTGGGCACCAGTAGCACCGGTAAGGGCCTGAATTTCGAAGCCTGAATTTCGAAGCCCCAGTCACTCTTTAGGGATATTCTGCGGGCGTGTCTCAAACATATCTGATGGAGCACAATGCGACGGCAACGCCACTTTTTGGCGGTTTTGGTTACCGTGGTCTAAGGTCGTTCTGAAACCATTCGCAATTCCAAGTTGTCGATTCGCCTGCCACGCGCTATCCTATCACCAGCGGCGTTTGTTTTTGCCTGCGTTTTTTCTTGAGAGGTTCAGTGATGGTTCGCTTCGTGTTCGTGCTGCTTGGTGTGGCATTTGGAGTCAGTGCGGGGATTGGGTACGCTCAAGAGGCAAGACCTGAGCCTAAGAGTGGCTTGGTCGGTGAGGGTGTTGCGGAGGATTCTGCCAAGAAGAAGACGGCAAAGACCGACGACCAGTACATCCGCATCCATAAGTCCGATAAGGGGCAGCCTCAAGCATTGCAGACGGCGATTGTGAGATACGTTGGCGAAAAAGGTACTAAAAACGCCGGAAAAATTGTTGATTTGGTCGGCGTCGTTCATATCGGTCAACGAGAGTATTACGACACGCTCAACAAGAAGCTTGGCAAATACGATTCTGTTTTGTACGAATTGGTAGCGCCCGATGGGACTCGGATCAAACCAGAGGATCTCAAAAAGAGCCGGTCCGTGATCGGGTCGATGCAATCCGGAATGAAAGATATGCTTAATCTTGAGTATCAGCTCGAATTGATCGACTACCTTGCTGATAACTTTCGACACGCGGATATGAGCCCAGAAGAGTTTGCAAAGGACTTGGAGCGGCGGGACGACAGCGTTTTGAAAATGGTTGCGAGAATGATGGGTGCGGGTTTGGCCAATCAGTCGAGCGGGGGAGATGCAGGCATGTTGTTCGCGCTACTGAGTAGCGATCGGTCGATGCGGCTCAAGCAGACGATGGCGAAACAGCTGGTAGATGTTGGAACGATGTCTGCGGGGATGAATGACGCCAATGGTGAGAACACAATCATCAAAGGGCGTAATGCAAAGGCATTTGGTGTGTTGGAGGATGAACTTGCAGGTGACGCCAAACGCATCGCCGTTTTCTATGGCGCTGGGCATCTACCAGACATGGCTCAACGACTTGAAGAAGACTTCGATATGTCGGAGCGAAAGACGACTTGGTTGGATGCATGGGACCTCACACGCAACTAGTCTGATGCCGCTCGGCAAGATGTGCCGGGCTCAGCTCAAAGAGCTGCAGGTGAAAAGAGATGCAACTGTGAAGCTTGCCGGAATCGGCTGGTGTCCGACCTCACGAAAACTCGTGTGTTACCTTACGAGAAGTCGATCCCACACTGGCGTTGAGCAGGTACGCCGGACGAGTCGCAGTATTTGCCTGGCAGATTGTTCGTCGCTGCATTGACCGGAGACAACAATTTCACCATCAACGAGCGTGACTGCTACTTGAGCAGTTGGGAAACCTGAGCGTATCGATAGTTCCAGCACTTCCGCGGTACGTTGAAGCGAACTTACTTTGGCGACCGTGAGTCGGCGGACTTCGATTTCGAATCTCTCGACGGTTGGCTCTTCACCTTGCGAGGACTGCACGAGGACGTCGAGTTGTGTCGTTCCCTCTTTGATTCCAACCAAGATGAGTCGGGTTTGATTATGAGCAACAGGCCGACAGATTTTTCTGTTGGCGACGTGGAAATTAAGTACCAGGCCACCCAGATCGAGCGAGTGTGTGTCGTTTTGTGCGATGGAAATTGACGCGGTTACCGGGCGTGCCAATCGGATAAGCTTTGCTCTTGGTCCTCGGGTCTGTGAGTCGAGTTCCATTGCAGCGTTGAGGTCCACCCAAGACCTGTTGAGGGGCTTATGAATCGGTGTTTGAGAAGGTATCGCTCGACCCTGTGATGGAGCGTCGCTGTCCAGTGGGGCACACACAGGTTCAAATGTCGATCCGTTGAGCAGATTCTTCGGACCATCGGATTGTGAGTTGGCGCTGTTCAGAGTGAGGTTAATATTCGGCGGGAGTGTCAATGGCCGCGATCTGGAGAGGTCAGGCCGCGATGTGAAGATTTCACTCGTTCCGGGCCCATGGCGGGCAGAATTAGAAAAAGGAACAGGCCCCTGCCGCCAACGCTCCAGTTGATCGATTGGTTCAAATGCTCGTGCTGGTCCCAAGGCAAGTAAGAGTGCCATGACTCCCAAGCCAGAGAAAATTGACGGTGTGAGGCCAAGTTTTGGCATCAAGCATCTCGTTGAAGAAATCTTGTAATTGATCGAGTGAAAAAGATCTCTCGCGGGTTGCGATAGGTTCCCTCCGTAGAGGGGTCGACTGTGGGGGGTAGGTGTGATGCGGGAATCAACGCTTAGTTGGGCGGTTTCTCGCCTTTTTGGCCATACAGGCCATTGAACCCGCAAAGTTTGACTTCTCAAAAAGGAGACGCCACGTGGCGACAGGTTACTTAGCTTTTGTGCAGTTTCCGGAGTTTCGGCCGTGTTTCACTAAAGATTAAGGTCCTCTTACTGCCAAGTGCCATTTTACGAAAATCAGCCAAGCCGAAGCAGTGCAGTTGACTCCGAAGCAAGGCTTTTGAAGTTGCAGCGTTACGAAGTGGGTGCGTTGCGAAGTGGGTGCGTTGCGAAGTGGATGCGTTGCGAAGTGGTAGCATTGCGAAGTGGTAGCATTGCGAGCTGGTGCCGCTCGTTGGGCGTGCATCATGCTTCAGCGTGACTCACGTGGGATGATTCGCTGAAAAATCAGACCTGTCGGTTTTCGAGACACCAACGGTTGGGGCAGCGGGTGAAGCTGGTTGAGTGTTGCAATCAGGAATCAATGGGATTTACACCCCATTTGGCCAAGTGAAAGAGCATGTTCTTGGTGTGACTTTTTTGAGGAATTAATGCCAACCGGTTTAACCTGTTGGGCTTGGCGATGCAGGTTCACTGCGGGTGTGCGTTTCGCAGTGGTTTGAGGACGTAGCCTGAATCCCGGTGCTTACAGCTGAATTATTTCGCTTGGTGGGCATTCGGATACCAAAGCACTAGCAGTGACTTTGAGTTTCTCATTGGCAGAACCACAATGCCGGCTAGGTTGACTGGCTTGTTTGCATCCCATCGAGCAGTGCCGCAGCTGCATCGCTCTTGTTGAGTACGTAGTAGTGAATCCCTGGAACCTGGTTTGAGATCAGGTCGAGGGTCTGGGCACGTGCGTGTTCTACACCGATTTGGAATTGTTCCGCGGGGTCATCGGTGGCGGTCATTAAAGAAGTCAGTTCTGTTGGAATCGTCGCCTTGCACATGCTTGCGATACGAGTTGCTTGTTTAAAATTCGTGACGGGTAAAATGCCCGGGACAATCGGTATTGTTATGCCCGCTGCGTGACAACGATCGCGGAATTGAAAATAGTTGACGTTGTCGTAGAACAGTTGAGTGATGATGACGTCCGCACCCGCGTCGACTTTCCGCTTGAGGTTGTCCAGATCCGTTTGTGCGTCGGGCGCCTCTTGGTGGACTTCTGGGTAACCCGCAACGGCGATACCAAAGTCAAATTGGTCGCGAATCAATTCAACGAGTTCATTGGCGTATTGTAAGCCCCCATCGACTGCCTGAAATTCCGCAGTTCCGTGCGGTGGATCACCACGCAATGCGACGATGTAATCGATGCCCCGCTGCTTTGCCTGGTGGAGAAATGCTTCCAAGTCGGCTACCGTGGAGTTCACGCAGGTCAAATGCGACGCGACTGGTAAGTCGGTCAGTTCTCGGACCTTCTGTAGCACGTCCAAAGTTGCTCCCTGGGTAGACCCTCCCGCGCCGTAAGTACAGGTGAAAAATGCCGGGTCAAACTGCTTCAGGCGGGTGACGTTATCGCACAGGGTCTGCAAACCCGCTTCAGTTTTCGGCGGAAACAGTTCAAATGAAATGGCGCATCGCGACGTTGCAAAGTGTGACGCGAGACTCATGGGTATGCCTGTGGATAATGTTTTTTGGGAAGAAGTCGAACAACGGCAGTAAGACGCGCGGCCATAGCAAAGACCTTGCACCTCCGGCAGACCGGTTTTCACGACCACCGGTTCACTGAAAATCACTCAGTTGCCATCGTTTTCGTTCTAGATATTAGTCGGAAGACGGCCTTTTTGCACCGGGCCATCGTTCGGGCGATGCTTGACCGTTCACTAGTACCCCTTTGCGATTCCAGCCCAAGTAGGCGGTCACGCTGGCTGGGCAGTACCTCAGGGTCAGGCCACAACGTCGCCGGTTGCTGTGATTGGGTGATGAACCATGCACCAATAGATCACTGTGAATCGAGATTTGTCCAGCTGCCAGGGCGGTTTGCTTGTGTTCCCCATATTGTTCGGGATTCTTGACCGACTGGTTGAGCACGTTGCCTGAATCGGCCGCGGATGCTTCGAAGTCGATCAGGCCATGTTGATGCGAGCCCGTATAAACTTCCATGCATCCGTTGTTCTTGTCGGCGTTGTCGATCGCCAGCCACACCGTCAACGCTCGTGTTGGCGTGAGTGGCCAGTAACTGCAGTCTTGATGCCAATCAACAACCTTGTTGTCCATCGGCATCTTGCAGAAAAAGTGGCTCCCCCACCCGATGACATCCTCGCCCAGAAGATCACGCACGTAAGAAACCAGTAGGGGATTATTCAGAATATCCCACACACGCCCATGCTTCAGGTGAGCGCTGCTGATCGAGTAGCTGTCCTGCCCGGCTGCCAGCGTCTTCTGAAGTAGGATGTCAAAATAAGATCGTATTTCATCGATCGACGGGCGATCGTACAAGTCGAGCGGTCCCAAGTAACCTTCCCTGTTCCAAGTTTCGATCGAACCCGCCGGTAAGCTGGAATGTTGCTGGTTTGGCGTCGGAAAGAAACGAACATCTCGATCTACCGTGGCAATGGATTTCTGATCAGGGGTGATCTCGAAGTCGTTGGGGGGGGGCATGGCGCAGTATTAGGTGGTGATGTGAAGGTGAGCAACGGAAACCGAACGATCGGACGAACCCTGCAGTGCTAGCAAAGTTTGTATCCGGTCTTGCGTGAAACGCTCGATCTGTCGTATCTCCAGATTTTCATCAGTTTAGCATTCCGTTTCGCATTCTGGCAGTGTTTCAGCGTGGAAACGGAAGTGAGCCGTGAAACTTGTTTGCCATGAGTCCTGTTCGTGGCGGACCCAAGTAGCGGGGGAGTGCCTGGAATGTCGAGTTCTGATCGTGGAGACGAATCGTCCTGCAAGGTTTCTGTAAAGCCAATGGCGAGAGGTTCTGCGGCGGATGAATTACACGCTGTCTGGTGGCACAGGTTGGCTGAAGGTAACTCAGACGCACAGCTGCAAACGCTCATTGAGATTGGCCGAAGTACGAGAGTTCTCGGAGTCTCGGATTTGGTAACCAGGCTCGCGGGCAGCCGTGATGATTCAGTGAGAGCAGCTGCCGCGCAGGCACTCGAACACGCATTGCAACCGAGTCTGGTGGAATTGCCCGCATTGATCGTATCGTTGAGTGATCATTCGGATGGTGAAATCAGCTACTGGGCGGCAACATTGTTGGGCAGGCTTGGGAAGAAAGCTGTTGATGCTGTACCGGCTTTGTGTGACTGTTTGACCAGTTCATCTTTTCTTGCCGCGCGGGAACGGGCTGTGTGGGCGTTGCAGGAAATTGGTCCGGGCGCGAGCGAATCGATCCCTGTCCTCCGCGCCGCGAGTGAGTCTGCACCTGCCAGATTGCAACAGCTCTGTCGGGATGCAATCAGCGCGATTGGGAAAGGCGATTGTTTGCACACAAAGCAGGTAGCATGACTTTAGTAGAACGACTTAGTCGTCAGCGCAAAGTTCTCCATTGCGTGTTCAGTTGTGATGGAGACAAGCTGACAGGCAGGGTGAGCATTTAATTCAGTGAGCGTGCTTCGGATCTTCGTTTCGTACTGGTGTGAGAAGTGAAATGGTCAAATTGTTAAAACGTAAGCGGCGTTCCGGCAAGGGAAAGAAAGAAAATGCGCCCAATGGGGGCGGACATGAATCTGGTGGAGGCCAAGAAGCGGGACGTCAGGGCAATGCAAATGATGCTGCGCAGAAGACGAAAACGGCACACCGCCCAGCAAAAGCACATATCCCGCTGACGCGTTACATTGGACCGCTCGTCAGCGTGGCTGGATTCGTATATGTCCTTGGAATGGTGGTGACGGGTAGGGTGGATTTGTCCGCGATACATATCGGTAGCGGAACCAAGGCAGCGTCAGCAGCAAGTGTGTCCTCCTCCATCAAGCCCGTAAGCTTGCCGGTTCCGACTGGTAAGTCAACTGAAACGATGAGTCTTGCTACCTTCAGTATTCAAAACTTTGATTCTTCGAAAGCTCAAGATGCTGGGGTCCTGTCGGTGTTGGCGAGCGTGATCTCTCGTGTTGACATTGTGGCAGTCCAAGGTGTTTCAAAAGATGGGAAAGCCATCAAGTTGCTCATGGAAAAACTAGCTGTGGCAGGCGGTCACTTCGGATCGCAAGTCAGTCCACCTGTGGGTCGCGAGGGCGATATGCAATGTTTCGCGTTCATTTGGGATGAGACAAGAATTCAGCTGACGCCGGGGAGTGTTTTTGTCGTTCAGGATCCTACGGACCGAATGCATTTTGAGCCGATGGTGGCATCCTTTGAGACTCGCTTTGGTGCTGTGGGCGGCCGCAGTCCGTTTCGCTTTACCGTGATTAATGCCCACGCTAATCCGAGTGAGGTCAAAGCTGGATCTGCCACGAATGAAATGAATGTTCTTGATGATGTCTTCCAGAGCGTACGCCAATATGGTTATCAGAAAAACGGTGAGGAAGACTGTATTCTGCTTGGTAATCTTGGCGTGAATACCGCCGGGTTAGGCGAGCTGGGAAAAATTCCCAATGTGATCTCTGTGGGAGGAGATTCACTGACAGACACGTTGCAAACTCGGACCCTTGATCACATTCTCATCGATAAAACCACCACGCGTGAATATACGGGGCGGTTTGGATTAGTTGATTTGCAGCGGCAGTTTGGAATCACCCAGAAACAAGCCTTGATGGTGAGCGACCATCTTATGCTGTGGGCGGAGTTCAGTGTTTATGAGGTGCCGGCCTATAACGGCGTTGCCGCGGGTGTCCGCACGCGAGGGCGGTATTGATCATTCGGGACAGTCGCCACTGTGCGAGCGAAGGACGCGTTGTTGTACCGGCATTCGACGCCAGGTCCACTTTGGGTTCGCGGCCTCTGGGTTCGCGCCACTCCAGTTACGGATCAGTGCTCAAACAATTGGTCGATTTGTTTTCTTGATGATGCAGTGAACGCTGGCTTGTAACCTGGAAAACCTGGCTTGCGTCCATGATAAGGCGAGCAAAGCTGAACTCGCGGAACGTACCTGACTTTAACTTGCGGTTGCGCGGTCAGGCAGCCTTCCGTTGTCCGGCCTTCGCAAGTCGTGCCGCAACTCGGGGTGGTGGGGTTCGCCATCGCCGATGCAACCACCAATACTGCTCAACAGACTGATTGATGTCTTTGGCCATCCCTTCGTTGTACCAACGTGTGAGGGTGGTTATCGATTCGCAATGACCTTCGGGATCATTTTCGGGGTCTGCGATTCCCGAGCATGACATCTGGAAACGCATGGGTTGTCCTGTGATTCTGGTCGTTGAGCCGATCATCATGGGCGCATTGGAACTGAGGGCAAACAGTGAGAGTGCCTTATGGCAGGAGGCAGGAACTCCGAGGAAGTTTACCCAGCATCCTTTGGGTCCTGCGTGTTGGTCAGCCAATAGAGTCAAGATGCCACCCTTTTTGAGGTGGGCATCCACGGCAGGGGCACAGCCTTCCTTATCAACCATGTGTTGGCCTTTGGCACCGCGAAAGCGTTG
>NZGD01000098.1 GCA_002690925.1 Rhodopirellula sp. | reverse complement strand
ATGTGCAATTTTAGGTCTGAGTGGTGATTCTAGGTCTGAGTGGTGATTCTAGGTCTGAGTGGTGATTCTAGGTCTGAGTGTCAGTGCAGGGATTGTTTGGCGGTCTACGTCATTCAGGGCAGCGGTCACAAGATTGGAAGGCGTCTCCGGAACCATGGCGTTGAAACGAGAAGAGGGAGCTTCACAAACTGTGCAACTCCCTCAAATCGGTTTGCGGCTGCTGTTCTCTTCCCATTCGGTTAGGAACGCAGCTTTCTTAGATCGTGGTTCAAGGATTACCAGATACGAACGCGATCTTCTGGTTTCAGATACAAAGCATCCGTGGGCTTGATTCCAAACGCCTCGTACCATGCGTCCATGTTTCGCACGATTCCGTTCACGCGATATTCACTCGGGCTGTGCGGATCCGTGACTAAACGCTTCAGGAGTTCAGGCTCTCGGTAAAGGCGTCTCCAAATTTGGGACCAGCCAAGAAAGAAGCGTTGGTCGCCAGTGAGTCCATCGATGACAGGTGCTGGCTTGCCATTAAGAGACAGTCGATAAGCTTTGTAGGCAACGCCAAGGCCACCAAGGTCGCCAATGTTCTCACCCAAAGTGAGCTTTCCGTTAACGAAGTTTCCTTTCACAGGTTCAAATGCATCATATTGAGCGACCAGGCCCTGTGCTCGTCGCTCAAACTCTTCGCGGTCTGTTTCGGTCCACCATTTTCGCAGATTTCCTTTGCCGTCGTACTTGCTACCTTTGTCGTCGAAGCCATGGCTTAACTCGTGTCCAATCACGGCTCCGATACCTCCGTAGTTCGCTGCATCGTCAGCTTCCATGTTGAAGAAAGGAGGCTGCAGGATTGCGGCAGGGAACACGATCTCATTCATGACAGGGTTGTAATAGGCATTGATTGTCTGTGGAGTCATGTGCCACTCGTTGCGATCAATCGGACCACCCAGCTTCTTCAATTCTTCTTTTGTCTCGAATTTGGCCGATGCCAGAAGGTTGTTGGCCAGAATTGGAGATTGAATCTTCAGAGCAGTGTAGTCCTTCCATTCGTCAGGGTATCCAATCTTGGTGGTGAACATTGACAGCTTTTCGAGTGCCTGCTTTTGAGTTCCCTTGCCCATCCAGTCTCGGGTGGTGATTCGCTCAGCAAAGGCCTTCTTGAGGTTTTCGACTAACTCATTCATGCGTTCTTTGGCGGCGGGCTTGAAGTAC
The DNA here is from genome assembly GCA_002690925.1 of Rhodopirellula sp. GTDB lineage: Bacteria > Planctomycetota > Planctomycetia > Pirellulales > Pirellulaceae > Rubripirellula. The sequence continues at coordinate 6,993 of NZGD01000098.1, read as the reverse complement.
TTTTCAACGTACAACTGACCGACCAATTCACCCAGAACGCTGCTAGTCACATTGACACCTCGTTTCCACAAGGGCTCTTGCTCGGTGACGCCGCTGATGGCCGTGGAATGGAACTGGAAATGTCGCAACTCCAATTCCTCGGTCAGGCTGCTCGAGTAACTGTCGATCACCTGCAGACGCAAGTAATTTTTCCAAGTTTCCAAGTCGACCTCGGTGAACAGGTTTCCTAACTGCTCAAGGTAACTCGGTTGTCGGACCACAAACTCTTTTTGCTTTGTCAGTCCGGATGCTTTCGCAAATGAAGCCCATGGGAAATCACCAAGCAAAGCCTGCATCTCGTTGCTGGTCTTTTTGTTGTAGGTTTTTTCCGGATCTCGATTCTCGGTCTTGGTCCACTGCTTTTCAGCAAGCGTTCGCTCAAGTTCGAAGATGGCTTGGGCTGATGGCTCAGGGGTCTTCACCCCCGTTGCTGCAAGCATGTCAGCCACGTACGCAAGCAACTCAGAACGAAGCTTTTTGTAACGTTCGTCGTCTTCGAGGTAGTAGTCGCGGTCAGGCATCGTTAGGCCGGACTGAGTGACATAGACCGTGTACTGGTCACTATTGCGTGCGTCTGCGTTGATGTACGGCGCGAGGGGGCCATAGACGCCCGATTTCATCAAGAAACCAAGGGTCGTTGCTAAATCTTCAACCGACTTCACTTTGCTGATTTTTCGAAGCAAAGATCGGATCGGTTTGGTGCCAGCATCATTTCGAGCCTTCATGTCGAGTACCGACTTGTACAGGTCACCCACTTTTTGAGCGGCTGTGCCGGGTTCTGCTTTTGAGGCGGCCGCTTCCTCGATCAATGCGCGTACTTCGGATCGGGTCTTATCATCTAAGACCGTGAAAATTCCATAATTTGATTTGTCACCCGGGATGTCAGTTTTGTCCAACCATTCCTGATTGGCGTACCAATAAAAGTTTTCGCCCGCTGTGACGTCCGGGCTGAAAAGGGTCTTGTCGATGCCCGAGATCTTGCCTCCGTCTGCTTTGGGGTCTGCCGCACGGGACGCAGCAGCTAACAGAAAGGTCAACAAAGCGACAATCAGTAGAGAATGTTTGAACACGATGCTTCGGTTGGGTTGAAAGGTCGGGTTTGAAAGTTCAATTTTGAAAGCTGCCGGGCAGTTTGAGGAGACCGTAGCTTCATGTGAGTGCTAGTAAGTGGGGCCTGCCGGTGCTGGTTGTGAGCGTTTGCCGCAGGGTAGCGACCGTTTTTCCAAGGCGGGATAACGGAAATGAATGAGCAGCATTGAGTCGACAGTAGGCATAAACCGACAGTGAGAATGAACAACAGACGTGTGGCGATTCGACCGCCCATCCTGACAAGGCGTAGAGGTCAAAATTCGATCGTCGAACGCATATACTACGATCTTCTCGTTGGTGTGTTAACTGCCCGGGGGCAGCGGTCGGCAACTAATTAAACGTTCTTGCTTGAGAAGGAATGCGGCGGCTTCAAGGAAAATTGTTCTCGACAGGCCTTCGCACGCTAAGCCGTACACGCCTATGAGGTTCTCCCTGTTCGACTCTGAGCTGTTGTTGAGACCGCAGTGAGAGTTGAGTAGTTCACTCGGGAGCCAAGGTGTGGTCTGCAGTTGGGTAAACGTCGCGTGACGCTGGCAGGAGCGGCAGGTAACCTTGTTGAAGCGGCATGTAGCTTGGTTGACGTGAACACTCGGCACCGGGGGCCGCAAATCAGATGATGTACTGCTCAGGCACAGCAATGCTCAGGCACAGCGGTGAATGCCTTGGCAGCATTCAGCGGAGAGGGTCTCGGCTGAATATTGAATTGGGACGTTCTTAAGAGTGCGGGACAGGCATCGAGGGGGGCTCGGTGGCCGGGGCAAGATGGGTGGTTTGGTTTCCCCGGGGCGGTGAAACGTTGGTGATGTTCCGTCTGCCATATACCTCCGCCCAGGGTTGGTTCGGGCTTTGGGGCCAGCGATGGTCGACATCTTATCGCCATTCGCTGCACCAATCCTTGGTGTGTACGCCACTTCGGATCCGCCACTCACGCAACTCGTCCAACATTGCATCTTTGACGGTCTTACTTGCTGGATCGTCCCATAGGTTATTCAATTCGTTGGGATCAGCGACTAGATCGAACAGTTGACCGTGGGGCTCATCTAAAAAATGAACCAGTTTGTGTGTTTTGCTGCGTACCATTGTCATGAATTCGCAACCCGTAAGCACTGCGTCTTTGACCTGCTCACAGTAAACATAGTCTCGGCCCGCAAAATCGTGAGTTGTTTTGGGATCAAGAGCCGGGTTCAGGGATTTTGCTTCCCAGTCATTCGGTGGTGTGATGCCAGCCCACTCTAGGATGGTGGGCCCGAGATCCATCTGTTGTACCATCGATGAGATGGCGCGGGAATCGCCGAATTTACCTGGCGCCCACACGATCATCGGGACTCGGGTAATCTGTTCATACATAGTCCACTTCTGGCTATGCCCGTGGTCGGTCAGGCAATCACCGTGATCACTGGTGAAGATCAAGATAGAGTTGTCCAGATAGCCTTTGCGTTCTAAGGCATCAATGATCTCGCCGACCTTTTCGTCGATCATGGTGACATTTGCAAGATAATAAGCACGCTGTCGGTGCCGTTGCTCGTGGCTCGGGTTGAGATCCATGATGACCGAATCATGATCGACCTCTTGATTGTGAACACGCAGTTCCTTCAATGCCGGGGGTTGGTTTGCCAGTTCGTTGTCCGTCACCTCCAACATAGGAAGCTGTTTCTGCAGGTATGGTTCCGCGTAGCGTTGGATCGGATCATAAGGTGGATGAGGTCCCGGGAAACCGATTTGCAAAAACAGGGGTTTCATTTTGGGCTTGTTTTCTATCCACCACGTTGCCATGTCGCCCACAAATACATCAGGATGAGTGTCTTCGGGCAGTTCCCATTCAAAAGCTCCAAGAGCCGCATCGTAATCGGGGCGTTTACGGTATTGTTCCCGCTGTTGCTTGACCAAGCCCCGATAACGCAACGCGCGGTCCCATTCATCAAAGTAGTAACGGCCCTCCAGGTAACGGTCTTTGTTTTCCACAACAAAGCGCTCATGAAATCCCAACTCGGTTTGAAAAGGCCACGAGTGCATCTTGCCAATGTTGGTGCAGTAGTACCCGGAATCATTCAAATGCTGAATCCAACTTCGACGCCACGAATCGGCGTTCTTCAGGATCCCGGTTGTATGGGGATAGTAACCTTTGAACAGGCTTGCACGAGCCGCCGCACAGGATGCGGCGGTGACGTGGCATTGTTCAAATGAAATACCCTCGCGAACCAAACGATCTAAGTTGGGTGTGTCCATGTATTCGTAGCCCAGTCCAGCGATCGTATCGTAACGCTGTTGGTCCGTGATGATGAAAATGATGTTGGGCCGATCATCATTGGCAATGGGTTGGTGGACGAACATGAGTTGTTATCTACCTTTTGGGCGTGCTTTGTGTCAGAAGTGTGCCGGTGCTGGATCTGCCGTGATAACTTAAAGCTTTAGAGCCAATCGAAACAGCTGACTGGTTAACCTGAAAATAAGCGGTCGTGAATTCCATAAGAACGCCAGGAAGGCGTCGATCACGTGCAGCGACAACCAGAATTACCGGGTGTTGGCATCAGATACCTCAAATAGGCATCAAACAGCAAGAAGGTATTCGCTGAAAAGGGTGAATGTCGAGTGAAGCCGCTGCATCGCCACGCTGGTAGCAATACAAGGTCAAATGAGTTGCCCATGCGTCCGTGGGAAATGGGTAAGTGCTGGTGCAGTTTCTGGATGCGGGATACCATAACAATATTAAGAGCCGCCACTTCCTGGCCCAAGGCGGCAGAAAAAGTGGATCACGAAAACAAGACGCCATGACAGATTTCTTTGACTCCCGGTATCCCTCGATCGAGCATCTTCGTGAACGAGCGAGAAAGCGGATGCCTCGCTTTGCTTTTGAGTATCTCGAAGGTGGTTGTTTTTCTGAAGTCAATTTGCGACGCAATACCAATGAAATCCGTCAGATCCAACTTCGGCCGTATTACCTGCGCGATTATGCAGGGTCGAATTTGAACACTGAGTTATTTGGGCAAACCAGAAGTGCGCCCTTCGGTATCGCTCCGATTGGGTTGCAGGGAATGATGTGGCCGAAAGCGACTGAGTATCTGGCAGAGGCCGCATTTGCTGAGAACGTGCCATTCATCCTGAGCACGGTCGCTACTGCCAGTATTGAAACCGTTTCCGAAATTACCGAGGGGAATTTCTGGTTCCAACTTTATCATCCCGTAGAAGATGAATTGAGGGACAAACTTCTCCACCGAGCCGCCGAGGCCGGATGTCAGGTCCTGGTTATTCTGGCTGATACGCCTACCTTTGCTTGGCGTCCTAAGGAGATCCGCAACGGGCTTTCCATTCCGCCGAAAATGACTCTGCGAAATATCGCACAGATGACGACCCGACCCGCATGGGCATTGGGGCAACTCGCTGCTGGAGTGCCTGAGTTTAAAACCATGAAGCCCTATATTCCCAAGGGGCTCAACATGAAGCATCTAGGACTCTTCATGAATAAAACCTTCTCCGGCAGACTCAACGCGAAAAAGATCGAAGCCATCAGGGAACGATGGAAAGGTAAGCTGGTCGTCAAGGGAATTGTGAATGAAGAAGATGCCGAGAAAGCAATTGGTCTGGGAGTAGATGGAATCATCGCGTCCAACCACGGCGGACGACAGCTGGACAACGGTCAGTCGACCATACAGCCGATGACAGAACTTGCAAAGAAGTTCGGAGATAAAACAACGCTCATGATTGACAGCGGCTTGAGATCAGGACCTGACATCGCCAACGCGCTGGCGAGTGGTGCCAAGTTCTGTTTCATGGGGCGGTCATTCATGTACGGTGTCGGTGCATTGGGAAGGAATGGTGGATATCACACAATCTCAATGCTCAAAAGGCAGGTGCAACAGGTCATGGAACAACTGGCATGTGAGCGAACTCAGGATTTCCCAAAACACTTGATCAAGTGAAAGGCCTTCGCTAACGGGCGGCCCTAGGCACGATTGTTCCGACGATACTTTCCGTCAATGTCAGGACACGGGACGATTAACTTGGATGATCAGTGACGTACCTTTGCCGTCGAGATGTCGATCGCATCGCACGGGTGGATTTGCACTGCGTGAAAGACGGCAACTCACCGAATGGTTTGGCTGTCGAGCTTTCTGCGTGCCGAAGCAGGTTCGCCCATCTCGTGCCAATACTCGACCCGGTCGTCACCGGAATGCCAGCACAGACAGACCGCTCGGCGGTTGATGACGGCTGGAAAGTCGACTGAACCATCAAAGGGCAGGTGAGGCTCCACGCCGAGAGCATTCAATTCTCGTACACAGGCATCAAACTGCTGCTCTTCGCCCTGCATGGATCCTCGTATGTCCGCCAACTCATCCTGGTATTCGGGCTGATCAGTGGTGTCCTGAAGTTGATCGATCACACGCAAACGCTCGCGTTGCCGCTGCACTGTTTTGTGCAGTTCTTCCATATCTGCCACGATCCGTCTGACCAAAGGCAGCATCGCAGTTGCTGTCTCCACCGTGAATGGGTCGCTAACTTTCGAAAGCGAGTGTTCGTCGGAGTTTTGGACGGCGCGGACCATGGTACTTCAGTTGGTACGGGTGGATGTTAGAAAGTGTTGCTGGGCTCGGAAAATGACGGCTCGAATTCCGAAGCAAATTCGCAATTGGTTAATCGATCGGACGCGATCGGAGCATTGCTGATGCTTGTGAATTCCCCTCATTCGTAAGACGACATAGCAAGTGAAACGGTTCCGCCAAACGCGAGTTGACTGAAGATATCTCGAAAGAAAGCAGTGGACGAGAACGCCTTCGGTCACCTGAATCATACGCCGAGGGAAAGGAGCGGCAAGGTGTCGCGATTCCGAAACAGCGGTGACAGGTGTCCAGTCAGAGCTCGGTGATCCACTCACCCTCTCATGCCCCCCTTGCGGAAGGGTATCCGCTTACTGCCAAAAACGAGCGAAAAAAGGCCACTGCACAAAATGCTGCAAAACAAGCTGGTTTTTGAGTTGCGGAGGCCCTTTATGCGGATTCAAAAGTCAGAAATCACTAGTTGTCAAGTCGTATTTCCTTGACGCGCACTTTTTTTGGCATAGAGTTGAGGGTGTAAGGAAGAGCGAGTGCTTAATGGAAATGTCTCGCAGAAACAACCGGCCTACGTGGCGGTGATTCCAGGACCAGAAGAACAGTACGGTTCCTGCCACACTAGAACACTGTAGGCACACTAAATATCGAATTGAATCGGGCCGGTTAGAAAGGACTGGAACATGTTAGTTTTATCGAGAAAGAAAAACGAAAGTATTGTCATCAACAACGACATAAAGATTGTCGTGGTGGAGATCCGCGGAGATAAGGTTCGTTTAGGAGTCGAGGCTCCTCGCGAGGTGCCTGTTCACCGCCGGGAAGTTTACGACGCCATTCAGCGAAGTTTGGAGTCTGGTGACGCTCCGGTCGAGTCCTGAGCCGGTCTGTTCCTTCCGTTGGTGGCACCCGCCGCGCACGGTTTTTAAGTGGGCACAATTGCCAACAACTACTTGGATCGGGCAGTAATTTGTCCTCTGCGCCCCCGACAGTCTGAATAGCGAGTGGTCTTACACCGCAATTCGACGCGATATCGGGGGCTCTTTTTTTGCACTTTGGGTTCCCCGCGAGTTTCGCTGGCGATCGAAGGCATCAAACAAATTTAGATGTTTTCATTGAACCCTTGACGAGTTTGGCATCTCTTAGGTAAAACCCCCACTCGGCGGTGAGGTTTACTCAGATTTTGAGCCAGCATTGTCGAATAAAGCTAAGACGGCCCCTTCGTCTAGCGGTCTAGGACACCGCCCTTTCACGGCGGTAACACGGGTTCGAGTCCCGTAGGGGTCACTAACAATGCCTGCTTTTCTTATAGGGAAAAGCAGGT
>NZGD01000097.1 GCA_002690925.1 Rhodopirellula sp. | reverse complement strand
TGGACGACCGATCTGGGTCTTACCCGTGTTCATGGCGACAAGAGCCGAACCATGCGCGTGGCTATCCGTGTGACAGGAATTCAACACACACAATTTGTCAGCATGCTTGCGAACTTCTGGAAAGTAGTCCGAAACCAGCAACCCACTCTCTCCTCCTCGTCGAAAGGGACGCCATGCGGGAGTAAGAAAACCCACCTTGCGGCCACCTGAGTTGATATAGCTTTTGTCAGCAGGCAGCTGTTTGCCCGCATACTTTTCGAGCTCCGGCTTGTAGTCGAACGTATCTACCTGCGAGGGAGCACCGTTCATTGTCAGAAAGATACATGATTTGGCTCGCGGCTTGTGATGACCTTTCCTGGCAGCGATGGGATTGAATGGTTGAGCATTCTCGGCCTTTGCGTCCGAACCAAAAAACGAGTCCCGAGCAAGCAGTTCCGTGAGCGCAAGCCCAGTGAATCCACAACCCATTTTCCAAACAGCTTCGCGACGAGTCTGCCCACAGGGGTAACGTTTTTTTTGATTCATGGTTGCCTCAATCGATGAATAAAAACTCGTTCGAGTTCATCAACACGTGACACAGGGAAGCGAGAGCCAAAGTCTGTATGTCCATCTGTGGTGCGGTTTTCTGCGAGTTCATCAAAATACCATAGTGCTCTGCCAGCTGCGTTTCTACGGATCGTCGTTCACGATCTTTCAGAGCACGATCATAGACTCGGAGTTCGGCGACCCTGCCTTTCCAGAATTCACCGTCAATGTTGCCCTGCTGCCCGATGACCCACGGCGTATCGAGTCGGCGTTTCGAGAGCTGGCTTGCTGATTTGAGCAACCGACCATTCTGAAACACGGAGGCAGAATCCTGTCCATTGACCGCGCTCAAAATGAAAGGTTTTGTAGGGTCAGAAACTTCGCCAGCTGACCCAAATGCGTCACTAAAACGCACCGTGTTGTCAGCCGTCAGACCGAGAAACAACGAGGATGTTGAATTTCCATCACGTCCACTCCAATTCGAAAATAAGGTGCGATGCCCTGAGCCATGATCATCACCAACAACGCAAACAATGGTACACAGCGGGTCAGCGAGAATCGGTTCAGCAAGATTCATGAACTGGCCAACTCCATTAAATTGCAAAGCAGGCTTACCACCAATTCCCTCCGCCACCAGCGTTGGCTGCGCATCAGGCAGCGACTGCGTCGCATGATGACCGTACCCTGAAAGATCGGAGACAGACTCAACGACAAATTTCTTGCTGCTGGCCGTGACTGCGTTTTTCGCATTCAGGTTGAGAACCAGAGATTCAGCCGTTCGCGACGAAACGTCTTCCGAGTCTTCTTGCAAAGAATCATCGAGGTTGGGTTCAGAGAAGATCCTGCTCTGAGTCGCAACGTGCTCGATCGATCGCTGCAGTTCCACGTTGGTGGGCTCGCGTTTCAAGACAGAACGCCACACCATTTTCACTTGCTCATGAACCCCAGAAGTAGACTTCCGAATTACCGTGGCAAGATGTTCGCTGCGGTCGTGTACAAAGCGATTGTTCAGTAGTGCCAACGCTTGTGTTGGTACAATTGTGACATTTCGCTGCCCACACGAAAGAGTTGGTTCGCTTAGATCAAATGTGGTCATCATCGGTGGCAGCAACCCACGCTTCAAATACAGATAGAGACTTCTACGATTCTGCGATTCTGCTGGAGAGGCCTGCCATGCAGTTGATTTTCGGGATAAACCTTCCAACGCGTCCGGACTGATGGTCGCCTTGAAGCCAACACCTCCCTGTTTCAAATCCAACTCACCCGAAACTGCCAACAACGAGTCCCGCAATGCCTCAGCGTCGAGGCGGCGGCGTTCAGCATGCCACCACAGCCGATTGGTTGAATCAAGCTTTTCAAGCTCAGTTGCTCGTGGATGAAATACTCCCTGCTGCCATGTTTGTGAATTCAGAATCAATCGGTGAATCGATTTCATGCGCCGCCCTCCAGCATCAAATTCGGAAGCCAACCAATCGAGCAACTTTGGATGCGTGGGAGGATCTGCCAGAAAACCAAAGTTATTCGGAGTCCTAACGATTGCTTGCCCAAAATGGTGTTGCCACAATCGATTGACAATCACACGAGACGTCAAAGGATGCTCGGGGTTCGCAATCCACTCGGCGAGTTGGCGTCGTCGGTGCGATGTCCTCGAATCTGCCGGAGGCGCGTCAAACGAACTTTCCAAGGAAGGAATGAAAGAAAGCGATGCAGGAACCACTTCCTCGAGGGGTTGGTCACGTTCTCCATTTTTAAGGCGATGAAGTGGTTTGGGTCTTGGACTCGTGTCTGTCCAAGCAAGCACATCATCAAAACCAATCTGTTCGGCCGTGGGACCACCGAGCTGCTTGCCACCTGTCAATACCGGACCAGCCCAGAAAGCCGAAGCCATGCGATAGTAGTCTGTTTGTGTGATTGCATCAAACTTATGGGAGTGACAACGAGCACACTTCACCGTCAAGCCAAGGAACGCTGACGAAGTGGTGTGCACAAGATCCTCAAGACGCTCATATTGGTAGTCGAGCCGATCATTGGGTTCATCGTTCCACGTCCCAAGACGAAGGAATCCCGTCGCGATCACAGACTGCTCTGTTCGGCCGTCGATCTCGTCCCCGGCTATTTGCTCAACGATGAATTGATCGTACGGCATGTCGCGATTGAAAGCCTGCACCACCCAGTCGCGGTACTTCCAGGCGAACGGCTTTTCCTGATCGCGTTCATATCCGCTGGTGTCCGCGTAGCGTGCAAGATCCAGCCAATACCTGGCCCAGCGTTCACCATACTGTGGCATCTCCAACACACGATCAACCAGCTTTTGCCAAGCATCCGGGTTCTCATCATTTTCAAAGGCAGTGATGGCAAACTCACTCGGCGGCAATCCGATGACATCGTAATACAGCCTGCGGATGAGCGTTCGACGATCGGCACGAGGGGCTGGTTTGACATCGTGTTCTGCGAGTGCCGCACCAACGAAGGCGTCAATCGGGTTATTGGGCTGCGCTGCTCCCGTCAAGGCGGGAACCAAGGGTCGAACCACGGGTTGAAGCGACCACCAATCGCGTCCCGCACGCACGTCATTGGTACGTTCAAAGTAGTCCAGAACTCGCTGCTTTGGCCAGCTCGCACCTTCGTCGAACCAACGCCGAAATAGTTCAATTTCCGAGTCAGAAAGCTTCTGCGACCGTCCCTGCTTTTCAGGTGGCATCTCACCAGACGTGATTCGCTCAAGTAAATGGCTTGCCGCAGGATGCTGGAGATCAACAGCATCACCCGAATCGCCGCCTGCAACGAATCCTTTACGATGGGTAAGCATCAACCCACCGGAAGGATCTTTCCCCTGATGACATTCGACACACCTTTTGATCAACAACGGTGCAATCTGTGACTCAAAATCAATGGTTTGATGTTGGTTCTGGTCATTCGCTGAAACGCTTGCCCCAAATAGACACCCAATGAAACAAACACCAAATGTGAGCCCTGAACCAAACAACGTCGCTGGCTTTCGTAACCATTCCAGACAGGCAGTTAGCATTATAGAACTCAACAAATTCAATGATCGCACCGTGATTTCAAGATCCGAGTCTGGCAGGAAGTTTTTCTGGACGAACTGTATGGCACGGCACACGCGTCATCCGCGCGAATGGCTCCTTGAACGCGAAATGCATCTTAACGGTCGATTCACTTCCCAAGCTACACATCGCGAATTCAACTCCTTGCGTCCGTGGCCCAACGCATTTCCTCTTTTACCGGCCGAAGCCCTGAAATGACCTTGGTCTTTGTCAAATCCACACCTTTAGCACACAGACGAGCATCCAAACACCAACGGATCTTACCGGTACTCGAATCGAGTAAGAACGAGGGTCGGCGACACCGGTCGATCAGACTATTTGCTTCGTTCACAGTTGGACTTGGCACCGCAAATTCAAACTCTTTTTCCTGCCCTGCTCGATAATACCCCGGACCAGTAACCGTCAACTCTTTTCGAAACACTTCTTTGGCTATCGTTGACCTCCTACCACCAGCACTTCCAGAAGCAACCTCGCATTCGGTCACAGCAATCAGGCTGATTTTCAGCTCTTGACTCGCAATCGGCTGGTACGCCAGCACCTTAATCAAACCCGTGATCTCACGCCCCCGTCCCAGACGGGCTTTAACCACACGGATGACCAGTTTCCCCTTCCGATATCTTTGGACAACAACACCCGCGACAACGACCCAAACCACTGCAAGCAGGGCCAAAACGACGTACAACCAAGATTCAAAGGAATCAAATGCGACTGCAGTCAAACCTAATTTCACAACAGGCTACTCCAAGCAAATCAGTGTATCATCAGCGCTGTTACCGTGCTTCAGCATAGCTGACCATTCGCTCCATGTGTTCTTTCACCTATCCCCGACAATAACGACCTGCATCGGCAAAGTGAGCAAAATCATAGAAAAATCGACACAAGTGAAATTCTCCGCATTCATTAGGGACCTTAACCTTCTCTGTGCATGCTTGCGGTGAACTTGTTCACCGCAAGCAAGTACCACCCCATACCTGCACATGATTTCAGCAATCCTTCTCTCTCAATAACGAGCTCGTAATAGCACAACTCAGTGCTAGGCGAACTGTTGGCCCTTCGGTGAAATGTCTTATAATGCGTTCATGAATAAGTCGACAGTCGCAGCCTACCTGAGAAAGAATCAGGACCCGCGTGGAATTGAGCATTGGAAGAAGCACGAAAACTGTGGACTCAAGAGCTACGGACTTGGCTTAACGATTCTCCGCAAGTACGCCAAGTCAATCGGGCGTGATGCGAAACTGGCAAAATCATTATGGAAATCGGATATTTACGAGATGAAAATCATCTCAATTCTGATTGACGATCCCAAAGCAATGACCACCGAGCAGGCGGAAAGACAAGTCGAAGACCTGGAAGGCGGTTATCTGGCTCACGTGTTCTCGTCCTGCGGTGCGCCCTTGGCCAAAACACCATTCGTCGTCGAACTCGCTGACCAATGGATCAAGAGCAAAGACTCCATTCGGCTCCGCTGCGGCTACGGATTACTCTACGAAATATCCAAGAGCAAGAAAAAAAGCACCCCAGACGAAGCATACTTTCTGGCACACATCGCTACGATCGACAAGCAACGCAAGAAGGCGTCAATCCCAATCTTAATGTCAATGGCGGGCGCATTGATTGGCATGGGTATGCGGACGACAAAACTCAACAGGGCAGCGTTGAAAGTCGCAAGGTCAATCGGTCCGATCATACACAACGAAACATGCGATCCTTTTGATGCTGTCAAACATCTCACCAGCCCCCATACCAAGAAAAAACTTGGGCTGTGATCGGTGACTATAAGCAGTGAGAAACTTGGCTACGGCATGCCAAACGAAAGGCAAAACATCCATCTGCTCAAACAACGCGATGAAAAACTTGGCAGGTAGTCGCTTAAACTTTCCCCAAAGAATGGCACCACTTGAAGTCTTATCTGAATTGGCGACACAACCGTCCCGCTGTCAGGGCCGCTTAAAAAATGGACGAACCAATCAAAACCTGTAGCTACTAAAAACACTGAAACTGTTCTTTTCGATTGCTAAATTCCATCAGACGGAAGTGGTGAACATTTGCACTGTTTTGCAGATCACCAAAAAAACGCGCCCTCTTGTGAACTTTTCAAAGCCTAGAACACAAACCATGTCGCTGCCAATCCAACTTCTCTGTGCGGGATGACAATGCAGAGCCTTCCTTCTTGTACGGTCGGTAACCGCATGGCGGCAAAAGTATGTTGGTTCACTCTTTTCAGCAATGATTTAATAACCCAAACCCATGAGGCTGCTTATGCTTGCTGAGTATCAGAAAAAAACGAATTACGGCATTGCGATCGGGCTTTTGCTTCAAGTTGCATCTATCCCTTTGGGCGACACCATTATCTCACTTTTAGTCCTCCTCGCCGGAGCAGGATTTTTTATCTATGGGTGTTGCTGCTACGCGCTGAGCAAAGGGTATTCAGGAGGTCTCGGCTGCCTTGGATTCCTCAGTCTGCTTGGGCTTATCATACTTGTATTACTTCCGGACAAGCACAAATAGCAGCATGCTGCCAATCTGATGAGTTCCCCGCGGATAATCAGTAGCACTGCAAAACCAGCACGTCCTCAATCGCTGCCTTTGCGAGTTACACACGCATGATTCGAAATCGACTATTCCCGTAGAACACTATCACAATCGAAAGACCTTAGTTACCAATTTCCGGCAGTAGTCATTTCCTTTCATGAGCCAGCAACCATTGCGCTAGCAAAATCCGAGACAACAGATTGCACCAGTCTTGACAGAACAACTCGTGATCGACAACCCATTAACAGGGGTTGATGGTGATCAAGATTCACCCGGTAATGAAGTAAACAATTCCAAAGGATATTAAGGAGGACAGATTTTCGACATGCCATCATGCACATTTGATCCTGAAAACGGTCAGGCCAATTGATCGACCAACACGAAATCCTGGTTCCCAAAATTTCGACAGCCTTGAAATGTGACGAGTCCGAAGGTCGGTAGCACTTGGCGAAATCATCTGGTACGCCTTCTGGTAAAACGAATCCGTCGTATCAAGCGTTACGGATTCGGACTCTAACTTACGAAATTGTGAATTGATCACATGGCGATTTTTTTTCTGGATTCAAACGTTTCGATCCCGAATTCACTGGGCTATCGCAGGTCCCTGATCTGAAAATCGGCGTTCGCTGGATCACCACCGATCGTGAATGGCCCAAACTCCGCTGGCAAGTAGCCTGTGTCATCTTTGACATCACCAATCACAAGATAACCCGGCAATTCCGAACAAGCTGAGAATTCGTGATTCACCACGCTACCAATTGTGGGATTCTTGATCGCGGGTGTCATCGGATTACCGCGGAACATGTGATAGTCTCCGACACTGTGACCCGGGATCTTCCCAACCACCAAAGCCACAAGCGTCAGACGATCAACAACCTCCGCCGTTCTGGGCATCATTTCGTCCCGCACGATCCCTCGAACCGGGGTCCTATTCACCCCAAAGGAGCCTCGATATTCGAGCGGAAACTACTGCTTAGGATTCCAGCTTTTTTGAGCGGAGATCGCTGCTGGAAAAATGACCTGAATCACACTCTTCGCTGGCCTTTCCTTGGACGTGAAGAACTTCTGTTCAGCCCGAACTGACTGCAAGCGAAGAAAGTCGCCCCATGTCAAACCACAGCCTGTCCCCCCAGGTAAACGATCCAATACGCATGAAATCCCAACGCGACCGGAAACCGCATTTTGCTTAGCATACCACTGATCTCAGCATTCACTTACTCCTTGGCAACAGCAACCTACCTGCCCCGAAATCAAAACAGTGGGGTCGCCATGAGCTACACCGTCTCTTTTGCATTCGCGATGGTCTCAAGTCTCAGCATTAGGCAGAACTGCATGCAGGCGATCATAAGCACTGGCCCGAATTATTCGAAAACATGCTTGCAGCAGCCCCGCGGTCACACAAGAACGACAGCATTGACACTGTTAACGCAACTACCCAACAGATCAACTCCCACATCGAAGCCGCCTTCCTAGATGACATCGAGCCAACGACTCAACTGCCAGAAACATCGTTCGATGGCTCTCAAGAGCAGGATTTTCCATAAACAGGGCAACAAGCCCCCAAAACCGCGTCCTAAGACCCAGCAATGCAAAACTGGCAGAGGTTCGCCACACAACGCAGGCCGGAACGGTACCCAAAATGTTCGTTGTCACTGTATCATTTCAGATCTTTTGCGATCTGCTCGTCTGCGTACTCTAGTCCAGTCTACGCCTGTTTTATCGACGCAATTCGGACAAAAACTAGCCGCTTCCGACCAGCCGCATCAGCTACAGCTGTTCATACAAACCAGCATGCCCAGACAACAACTGGTCAACGCTGTCTGCCCACAGCTGTGATTCGGTGGAAAGCGGGGTACCTATTGTGCCTGCCAGGCTCTGACTTGCAGGCAACTGCGGCGAACTCTCGTTCCCATTTTCCAACGACAACTGAAACTGCACCTCAGAGAGCTGAACCGAAACAGCTTGCTGTTCAGGCATCAGTCCCTGTGCGCGTCGGTTTGGAGCCAACGTAGGCCATGCCCCCCCCTGATCATGTGCGAGCCCCTCAGCCCTGCCCAACAACACATCACCTGACGGCAACACTGCTTCACCTTCACCACTGCCAATCAACGCCAAAAAATTCAAGACAAGCAGTGCATCAAACGCAGTGATTCTGCCGTCACGACTGACATCAAAGTAACGCCCTGGCCACGACTCGACTGTCAAAGGATCATTGAGAACCGATGTATTGGAATCAGAATACGCATTCGTTCCAGCCTCTGTAATGATCAACAAAGCATCAAGCACCGTAGTGGTACCGCTGGCATCAACATCGGTTGGAACAAGAAAGTTCCTCCACGCGGACGAAGGTTCATCAAGCTGAAGCTGTTCTGAAGTGACCTGATTCACAGCGACTCGATAAAAATGCCCACTTTCAATCAACGGGTTGGCCATGAGCCAATTTCCGGCATCTTTCAAAACAACAGCATCACCATCACCACCAGTCACCCGAACCATTTGAGTGGAAGGTGACAATGCAGAAACCGAGGGTGCATCGAGCACAATTTGACTGGGAGTTGCAGCGTTGGCATCAATGGACTGAAAATTGACAGCCACCAATGAACCGCTGGAAGTAAGATCAATACTTACTGCTGACACGACCAGCGAATTATCACCGCCCGCGCCATCCAGACTGACCCCATTGGTGGGCCCCGTCTCAAACGCCAACGCGACTTCGTCATTGGCTGCACGACCAGTCACGACCAGCGTGTCGATCGACGCTAGAGGTGCTGAAAACAAATCAGAAACACCGTCACTGATGGTTAATACATCTGCGTTGATTTCGATGGATGTTGTGGCAGAATTCATTTCCGCGGCAACCGCAGAAGGCACCGCCCCGTCCACAATACCCAACAGCATATCCTCAACTTCACCATCAACTGTAGCACCTGTAGGTGCCAGGCCACCGGCGGAACTGAGGCGGAAGCGGACTACTTTATCGCCCGCTGCTGTTCCTGCTGGAACAACATAACTGAATGTATTTGCACCGCCACTTACAACAACATTATTGGCGATCTGCTCACCAGTATCCGACCAGACTCCATTCTCGTTGAAATCGATCCATGCATCGACACGTCCTGCTTCCGACGCTGTGACCAGAAAACTTGAAGTTGTTGCGGCATCACTGACAGCAATCACACTTGCCAATTCGACCACACCGTCATCATCGCTTCCATCACCATCCGCATTGGATGTTGGTTGACCATCTGATTCTGCATCAATAGCAACTCCCAGCGTCAACGAGCCGACGACATGCGAAGCACCATTGTCCGCCGCTAAAACTGCATACACAGCGGGTGCATCACCGTAGTCACGGTTCACCACTACCTCTTCAACCGTGATGGTACCAGTGAGGAATCCAGAGGCATCCACGCCACCATTTGCCGTACCGCCATCATCCAGCACACGAACCTGGAAGGTTGACGTCCCGAAAGTGTCGGCCGCCGGAGTGAAAGTCAAATCGCCATTAACGTCTATCGCTGGACCAGCCGAAAACAACGATGGCAGACTCACACCGCTCACTTCGTAAGAAGACAAGCTCTGACTGGCAACCGAAGTCACCTCGAGATCAAGTGTGTAACGAGTCGCTGGCCCTGTCTGCTGAATGTAGATCGTGTAGGTACCTGCACCTAGCGGACCACTAAAACCACTACCCGCCGAATTTCCTGCGCGAGGAAGAATATTCCGCCCTTTCGACTCATCCTCTCCTCCAAATATCGTGCCACCAATGAAGGCGTTGTAGTCCACATTCGGGTCAAGGAAATCAAACGCGTTGTAAGGGAATGACGAACCTGTATCGATTGCAAGGAAGGCTGCAAGGTCCTCACCCGCGCCGTTGGGGTAGTCGTAAGCATCGACATACAAACCGCTCCACTGGAAACCAGGTTCAACCGTAAACGTGAACACATCCATATCACCTACCGCGAAAGCATCCTCTACATACCCGGTAACAAGATTCGAGCCCGGTTGAGTTGAACCGATAGGTGTCGGATTAAAGTTATCCGTGGACAGAGGATCCGCTGTACCATCAGCACCCTCATCATGCATCACCTGAGAACCGGGCCACGTACCGTCCTCGTATTGGCCAGGAAAGAAATCTGATGCAAAACCAGACACTGTCTGTGCACCTGAATCCTCAAGCACCTCAACGGGATCTCCAATACTGAAACCTGGTGCATCGTTCACGCCCGTCACCGTGATGGTGAAGGTTTGAGTGGTCGAAATATCCACACCGCCACCATCCGTACCACCATCGTCTTGAACTGCAAGTTCAAAGGTTGCCTCGCCAAACACATCCGGTGCAATTTCATAGGTCAGCACGCCGGCACTAGTGACGCTTGGCAGAGAGGCGAACATCCAGGGATAATTGACACTCACTATCTGGTAAGCCAACACTGACTGCAGCGCAGACTCACCCGCTCCCACATCAAAACTGCTGATAAATCCTGTTACCGTTTGTGCCCCTGCATCCTCCAATATTGCAGGTGGATCCGACGCAGTGAAAGACGGAGCCTGATTCGGAAGAACGTCAATCGTGACAGAAGCCCCAAGCGTGTTGAAGTTGTTATCATCGGGCGTGAACGTCAAGCTCAGGGTCTGGCCATTACCGACGCTCAATTGGGCGCCAAAATCAGGAGAGTAGGAAAAAACTCCTGCCACATCTGCAGTGGCGTTCAACTGCGCACCACTTAACAGAGTTCCGTGCGGAATCGCTGCCGGACCATCCCATGTGATTGACGGGTCTGCCTTTAAAACCGTGATCTCAGTATTTTTCAGGGCCTGGTTGTAGCGTGCTGCATCGGTGCCGGTGGGATTGAATTCCACTCGTAGAACCTGATCTACTCCTGCTGCAAGGATGGTACCCGTATCGGGCGTGTAAACAAAATCACCCAACACACCGTCGCTAACTGTAGCGTTTAACTGCGTGCTACTGAGCGGTGTCCCGTACACAATGTCATCGGGTTCAGGCCAAGAAAGCACGGGATCAGCCTTCACCACATTGATTTCAACAGCAGCAGCAACGCTGTTGTAATTACGATCTTCTGTCGGCTCAAAAACAACATTCAGTAACTGACCTTGCCCCACATCGAGCAATGCACCTGCAGCCGGTGTGTAAACAAAATCACCCGGCAAGTCCCCATCTACTGTCGCATTCAATTGCGTCGCACCGAGTGCGGTTCCATAAGGAATATCAGCAGGATTGCTCCAGGAAATTGCGGGGGTTGCTTTGAGAACATTGATCAAAACGTCTGCTGACACAGTGTTGTAGTTATCGGAGTCTTCTGGTGTAAAAGAAACGCTCAACGACTGATCCTGCCCCGCATCAAGAACCGATCCGGCAGCAGGGTTATAGACAAAACTTCCGGGCAATCCGTTTTTTTCTACGGCATCAAGTTGGGTAGCACTGAGCGGCGTCAAGTAGACGATATCCGCAGGCTTGCTCCATTCGATGACCGGGTTTGCTCTGGAGACATCGATTAAAACCATAGCCTCCGTAACACGAAAACTTCGCAGCTCATTTGGCGTGAACGTCGTAGAGAGGACCTGGTCATCACCCGCCTGAAGCTGCGTACCGATCGGTGGACTGTAAACAAAACTACCAAATACAGATCCCGGATTCGGTTGAGCACCATCATTTGCGGATGCATTCAACTGAGTGGTTGTCAAGTTAGTCCCATAAACGATCGGCGCAGGTGTTGCCCAATCGATCACCGCAGCGGGCGGCAGTTCAAAGGACCCCATGTCCAAGAGGTCATTGACCACACGCTTGGCAGGACCACCTCGCTGGTCTACTGGCAAGAACTCGATGAAGTTGTTGTCAACATCAACATCATAGCTATCCTGAGGCAGAAGTGTCCGATCACCTGCATCTACAGCAAGACTTGAGACCAGCAAAGCATGCGTCTGAGTCACTCCACCCTGATCTGCCAAGGGTTCTAAACCAGGATCAACCAACGGCCCTGCACCCCCACCGATCAGATTGCCATTGGCATCCGCCAACGGTTGGCCACCGGTAAATGATGATGCAGCTAATGAAGTGCCCTCACTATCCCCCACTAGACTGAACAAGACCTCCAGATCATTGGCAACATCACCAGGCGCAATAAAGTCTGCAGCACTCGCTGCAGTATTTGCTGCCAAAATTGTATTTTTCAGGCTCAGGGATTCACCGTTATCATTTGCCAGTAACCCAACGCCGCCACCGGTTCCCGCGGCATTGAAAGCTACGGTCGAGTTTGACAGAACGATAGGTGTATCTTGACTGTAGACGCCACCGCCATTACCTGCGGTTGTGTTTCCTGAGATGGTGGAATTTAACACCACCAGCGACGATGCAACGCCAAGTGCAGCAATACCACCACCAGTCACTGAAGCATCATTCCCAGCGATGGTGGAACTGATGATTGAGAGATCTCCAGTGTTGACGGCAATGCCACCCCCCGACGCAGCAGCATTGCCAAGCAGTTCCACTTGAAACAAGTGCAACTGTGCAGCCTCAGACCGAATCGCTCCCCCATTTTCGCTTCCAGCGTCACCACCACTCAAACGAAGGCCACTAAAACTCGCTTGGGCTGTCGTGGCCTGAACATCGAAAATCCGGAAGGCTTGACCAGATGCATTCTCAATCATCAGTCGATCAGCTCCCGGCCCAACTACGCTGAGCGTTTCTTCGATGACCAACGAACCCAGTGCTGAATCCAACGAGATCGTCGCCGGCAGCGTAAGAGAAAACGAAATCTCATCATCACCTAAATCTCCGTTGGCCAGCGCCAACATTTCCCGGAAACTGCGATCCCCTGGGGAAAGATCGCCGTTGATGACATCTGCTGCGGTATCAACAACCAGAGATGGACGCGACTGTTTTTCGAGCGCCCCCATGTCCGGCCCCGCAGCGAGACCGAATGCGTTACGAGCGTACAAGCCACCTCGCTGGTCAGTTGCCAACGCAATGTCGTCTCCACCGCCAACATTGCCATCGGCGCCAAGGTACAAGGAAAGAGCAACATTCGCAGCGTCAGTTGCTGGGCTGGTGTAACTCAGATCGTGGGTATTGGTTGCACCGCCATTATTCGCTAACGCCGAAAGTTTGGCATCAACAGGACTCGCAGCACTACCAATCACATTGCCATTGGCATCACCTGTGGATGCGGTCAATGCACTGTCAGCATTGTTGCTAATCAGACTTGACTGAATATCGAGTAATGTCCCTGGATCATTAGGGACATGAAGATCTGGTCCAGTCGCGGCGGTATTCGATGCAAGGATTGAATTGTAAATCAAAAACGATTCACCGGTTGAATCGTCAACGACCCCGATTCCTCCACCAGCGCCTCCTGCGTCATTGAAAGCGAGCGTCACATGCACTAAACGCACAGGCGCGGCATCGGCTTGAATACCACCTCCGCGGCCAGTTGAAGTATTATCTGAGATCGTCGAATTGGTAACAAACACCACCCCGAGTGTTGATGCGATTCCCCCCCCATCCATCGTGGCCGTGTTGGAAGCGATGAGACTCTCGGAGACATTGATCAAACCAGTGCCGGTTGCCACGCCTCCACCATCGCCTACGACTTGATTGTCGGTGATTTGTGTACCAGAAATCGTCAGCCGCCCTCGATCATTTCCAATCCCACCGCCACTCCCATAATTGGCACGATTGTTTGTGAATACACTCGATACAATCGTAAGGTCACCCTCATAGTTAAAAACTCCACCTCCACCATATTCCGCGGTGTTACCCGTGATCGTCGTATTGGATATTGTTAAAGAGCCTTTGTAACTGTAGACACCTCCCCCGTCTCCTTTGGATTCATTCCCGCTAATTGTGCTTCCGGTGATTGTGATGTCGCCATTGGCGCCATAAATCCCACCACCGTGATAGCCAGCTTCAGTAACTTTGTTGTTTGCAATCTGCGAACCAGAGATATTAATATTGCCTGCGTACTGACTGAAAATTCCAGCTCCATCGCCATAGGAATAATTACCCGAGATAGTGCTGTCTGTCAGACTAACGTTACCATCAACGGCATGAATTCCTCCTCCCTTTCCGGAATCCGCTGTATTCCCTGAAACCGTACTCGACTGCAATACTATCGAGCCGTCGTATTCACTGTAAATTCCTCCGCCGCTGGAAGCTTGGTTGCCAGTGACCACCGTATCAACGAGCGTCAGTGTGTCGGCACTTCTGAACAGGATACCCCCACCACCATCGTCAACGATTCCACCTGTCAAAGTGAGGCCTGTGATGGAGACGTCATTAGCAGCATCTGAAATTTCAAAGACTCGCAACTTGTCCGACGGTGTCGCATTTGCATCGACCGTCATACTTGACGAACCAGGACCCTGAATACTTACAGGCGAAGTAATCGGGATTGCACCATTGGCAGCTCCAAGATTAATTGTTCCTGCAAGCGCTTCGTCGAACACAATCGTATCCGCAACTCCGGTCGCATTCGCCGACTGCAAAGCAGCTCTTAAAGAGCCGGCCCCGGAATCAGCAAGCGTCGTAACCATGTAAGTGGCGAGGACGCGACGATCTTCAAGATGTTCGAGAAGGGAACGTCGGCGTTGCTGCCTGAATTTATGCTGCCGCAACTTGCCACGCTGACGTGAACAAGATCGATTTATTCTAGACGAGAGACCGAAACGGCCACGAATGCTGGTAAGCGTCATGATGTCATCAAAGAAAAGACGTCGAGAACAGCTCGTGTGATTTGCCTTCACAACGAACCAAAAGACGTTGCCAGATTAGCGGTTTGCAACGTCGCTGTCGTAATTTTAACCGTCTTTATCCGGCCAAGTCAGGATTTCAGATGCAAAACCTGCAACAAAATCCAAATCTTGGGCACGGTCTACCCAAATGGCATCCTCTCAACACAGACGTTCAAACAAGCCACCCAACCACCTTTCAGAGGGAGCAAACACGCCCGTTTGCTCGTTGGTCCAAGCTAAAAACCCCAATCAGAGTATTTTCGCGTTCCACCAGGGGCAAAGCCTGACTCGATCCGTCCAGCCATGCCAATGCACCGGATGCTAACCTTTCGAGTGCCTGTTCCTCTTTCGAGTGCCTGTTCCTCGCATCTTGCTGACTAGTGCCTCCCAATCGTCGAAAAACGCAATCTTTAAACAATGCAGTCCCCAACGATGCCGGTTTCCAGAAATCGTCATAACGCTCGACACCCCAAGCCCATTTTGAGTATCCGCCAGAAGGTGTTTTTCAGACAGCTAGTGATTACAACCGTGAACCCGCAACTCCGGTCCTAAATCACCAGACTGCTGACGGAAAAACTTGCCGACCTTCACAAAGATGCTAAGCACCAATAAATCAGTGCATCTATTCTCGTAGGATTTCAAAGGCGATGCTATTCAAAAAAGTGATCTCGAGACTTGAAACGACGGCATCACCTCACGCTCAATGGTGAACCTCGTTTCTGCGGGTTACCGCACATTGTCCAGTAGCAGGTAATTTGGAGATGGAAAATGGCGCCTTACAACCAGTTCATGTGTGCGTGACTTAAACCGAAACATTGATTTCCTGAGTGGTTCCATCAACCCCGTCGAAGGTGGAAATCCCGATTCAGAAAACACTTAACGAGTTGCATATTGCTGAGCACCGAATCCCCAACAAGCTCTGTCTGGCCGATACTTTCCATGACGATGTGATTGATTTCCTGTCTACTGAAATCGACCACCAAAGCAGCCTTTCTCTTTGCACCTGACTCACAATACACCACTCGTTCCACTGCCTGCATCAGCAAGGGAAATCTCGCCACGCAGGGTACTCACATTACGATTCGAGACATCATCCGACAATCGAGAACGAATGATAACCGTGCCCGTATTTCACGCTTCCGAAGTCGATTTCCCTGGCCAAAGTGGTGGTCAACTTCTCGCGATCTTGAAACCGGAAGATCAGCCCACCGACACTTTGCTTACTTGCAAC
Organism: Rhodopirellula sp.; assembly: GCA_002690925.1. Taxonomy (GTDB): domain Bacteria; phylum Planctomycetota; class Planctomycetia; order Pirellulales; family Pirellulaceae; genus Rubripirellula. Next base: position 32,923 of record NZGD01000097.1, on the reverse strand, counting down.
GAGGCAAATTGCATGGGTCTTGTTTCGCAAGGGCAATGGTCCTAACGCTTGCAACGATTGCTCGGACCAACGAGCAAGCACAGCACCGCGAATGAGCCGTAAAACTGCAAACAACACCGATTTACAGACATTTTCTCATTTCACAACCGGCCATTCCCCATCACGTGACGTAGGCTCCTAAAGGGGGATGCTGTGTATTAACGCTCAGCGAGAAAGTCTGTCCACTGGAACCCACCTCCGTCACTGGGCGTAACGATGTCCCTTCGCAGAAAGAAACGCTGCACAACGATCTTTGATCCTGAAGTTCAGGGCAGCGTCATCCGCAAGATCACAATGCACTGGGGCATTTTTTTCAGTTGCAATGTACTGGCATTACTTATTTGGGTCCGTCTATTTGAGCAACCGGACGCTAGCTGGAAACAAACCTTCTCGGATACTGTCTGTCGCTTTCTTCCATTTTTCGTGGTCACGCTTGTTTTAATCCCTGCCTTTATCTGGGACACATTAAAACTGACCAGCCGTTTTGCTGGCCCAATACTCCGCCTCAGGGAAGCCCTCTTTGAAGCTGGCAAGGGTCGCCCCGTCCCACCCCTGCGATTTCGCGACAATGATTTCTGGCAGGAAATGGCCAGCAACTTCAACTTGCTGATGGAAGATCGTGAAACTGAGCACGAAACGACATCAGCAGCGGAGCCAAGAGACCAATGACCGAAAACCACGAGCACCACCAAAATACCAAATGCAAAATTCGACGACGCTCCGGCGTAGCTGCAGCGGAGTGCGCGGTCTGCTTGCCGTTGCTCATCCTGCTGGTATTCGGTTCGATTGAAGCTACGAGCCTCATCTTTCTAAAGCAGACATTAAACATTGCCGCCTACGAGGGAATTAGAGAGGCGATCAAGGTAGGTTCCAACAACGCCAGCGGTACTTCACGAGCGGAAAACATTTTACGTTCGCGTGATGTAAAGAGCTTTGAAATTAGTTTTCCCAATGGCCAATCTGGACAAACCAAAAGAGGCGACGCTGTTGTACTTGAGGTCCGGGCGTCTTCCGCAGCGAACAGCCCACTCGTTGGCCGCTTTATCAAAGACCGCCCAGTGGTAACACGTGTCGTGATGGTGAAAGAATGAAATACTGCACCAAACAAATCACCAAGCTGAGCTTGCCTTACCGAGTGCGAGTCATTGCAAGCGGCAAAACAATCCATCACGCGAACCAAATCCGCAAGCGTCCCCCACGAACTGGCGCAATGTTGGTTCTGGTAGCCATCATGATGGTCGGTTTCATGATGGCTGTTGCATTCTCAGTTGACATCGCCCAGATGCACCTGACCAGGACAGAGCTTCGCACTGCAACAGATGCTGCCTCAAAGGCCGCTGCCGCAACCTTGGCCGATACAATGAGCCGTAGTCAGGCAATAAAACGCGGAAAACAAATCGCTGCTGCCAATTCGGTGAACAGCGAGCCTTTACAACTATCGAGACGCGACTTCAGGTTTGGAAATGCCATCCAGAGCACAACGGGAAAGTTCGAATTCCGGCGAGGCATGCAGCCCTACAACACAGTCCAGGCTACAGGGCGACGCACGGCGCAAGCGAAATCGGGAGCCATACCTTTGTTCTTTGGTAGCCTGACGGGTATGAAATTCTTTGAAACCGAATCGACTGCAGCAGCTACCTACATCGAACGTGATGTCGTATTGGTGGTTGATCGCAGCGGATCCATGCTGGGTTCGAAGTTCACCGACCTCATTTCAGCCATCAAGACATTCACCGACACATTGGACGAGACTCCTGTCGATGAACACGTAGGCTTAGCGTCCTACGCTGAATATGGGTCAAGGGATACTCCCCTGACACCCAATCTGCAGCAGATTAATCAAGGTGTTCGTTCTTTAACACCAGAAGGGTGGACAAGTGTGTCCCGCGGTATGGCGTCTGGCAATCAGATCATGGAAGGTGGCAGAAATGCAAAGTTTGTTGAACGCACCATGATCGTGATGACTGATGGTCGCCACAATCGAGGTCCAAGCCCGGAAGTACTTACCCAACAACTTCATGACGACGGTATCACGATCCACACCATCACATTCGGACATGACGCTGACCAATCGCGGATGACACAAGTTGCACGAATAGGGGGAGGTCGACATTATCACGCTGATAATGGAATCGAGCTGAAAGAGATTTACCGCGAGATTGCCTTGACGCTCAGCACAATCATTACCCGATGAACGACGGGAAAGTACGTCAACGAGATCGTAAAATGTCACATCTCCCCGAAATCATTCAAGCGACGTTCTTCATGACAAGTTGCATGAAACGCAACCGCCAAAACCCAGATCAATATCGCCAAGGCGCGACCATACTTGAATTTGCAGTGGTTGCACCAATCCTGTTCCTGTGCTTTTTTGCGGCATTTGAATTCTGCCGTGTCGCAATGATCAAACATACCGCTGATAATGCAGTCTACGAAGGCTGTCGTAAAGCCATCATCCCAGGTGGCACGAGCCGTGAAGCGACCAACGAAACTCGCCGAATCATGAACACCCTTGGAGTGACCGACTTCAAAATCACTGTCAGTCCGCAAACCATTCGCCCCACTACTCGTCAAGTAACAGTGCGCATTGAAGTGCCACTGAGTAGCAACAGCTTTGTCCCCAATCAATTTGTAACAGGAAATGAAATCGTCCGCGAACTCACTCTGTATCGCGAAGGTGTGCAGTGAACCCAAAGCTTCTTCACGCCCTCTTGCCGCAGTGTGCTGCAGTATTCTTTGCGGCTGTGCGATCTGTTTGCGGCTGTGCGATATGATTGACAGCGCCAATACGCATGTATGTCAGCTGGTATCCAACGCTGGCTCATCGTCAGGCATCATGGCACCCAAACTCAAGCAAACAAAATTTTCTTCAGTTGTGCCACAGCTCGTCCCATTGCGTGATGCTCAATGACCCTTTGTTGCCCGGAAGCGCCGAGCGCCAACCGCTGCGTTTGATTCAGTTTCAAGTCTTCAATCGCCGCACACAGGTCGTCAAGACACCCTGGCTTAGTTAGCACGCCCCCGCCCGTCGACCCAAGCAATTCCCCGAAAGCTCCATGATCGGGCTGAATCACTGGCACACCCGCCGCCAGGGATTCCAGCACAAAAAGTCCCTTGGGATCGTGATAATCTGTCGGCACTGAGAAAAGGTCAAGCGATTGCAAGAAGCTCACTTTCTGATCCAAATCAGGACTGCCATGATAGGTAAATCGGTCGAATAATTTTGCCGCTTCAAGTTTCTGTTGTTGATCCTGAAAGTACTTCCGGTTGGATTCCCCCAACCAGCCTGAAGCATGCAATGTCAAATCTGAGTGTTCGGGTTTCGATGCAAGACGAACGAATGAATCAACAAGATGGTGAAAACCTTTCTCAGGTGCAATCCGAGCCATGTAGCCAAGTCGAAAACTCGTATCAGCCTCTGATCGTTGAAACAGATGCGGAGCCGCCCTCTGAACGGTTGTCGCAGGCTGACTGGTTTCTCCAACGCCGCGAGTGAATGGCGTTACGTCGATGGACAGGGGGGTAATTTCAAAACACTCGGAAGGGATATTCAGCATCTCTCCCATCTTGTCTGCATAGAACTGACTATTGACTACAAATCGATCGACAACTGGTACCAGTTGCTGGCACAGGCGAATTGCCTCTTCGCGAGCCTGATCGGGAAGGTGGTCGAGAAAAATGTCATCGCCTTGCAGGACAACAACCAAGCGAGTGTCCGGAAGACGCCTGCGAATACTCGGCAAAGCGCCGCCGATCAAGAGGTTGCTCAAGACGAGCGCATGTGGCTGAACCTGAGTTGCAAGCCACTCCGTCAACCTGGCAACTTCCTGCGCTTGCCTTCCATCGACGCCTCGCAACATTGAGATTGCCAGCTGACCCAATTGAGTTGCATCCGTCGCATGGGATCTACGTGTTGCCAGCCTTATCAAAGGCGACCAATCGAGTGTGCGACGAATTGACGCCGGCACGTGCTTCAGCCATGGCATCCGCTGGAGCAAATAAATATGAATCCCACCAAAAAAAACTTGGGGATCAGCGACATTCAAAGTATCGGTACGGATAGGGGTGTAGGTAGGCTGCAGCAGGCAGTCGACCCCCTGACGTCGCAACTCGCGAGCCAGAGCGTTGTCATGCATGCAACTGCCGCAGTACATGCCAGCCGCCCCAGCTGTTAGAAAAACAACACGTTTGGGAGACTCTCCCGCGGTGTCCTCAGTAGAGTCTTTTGTGCTGAAATTCCCTGATTGCTCTGCAAAATCATGAGCCGACTGCTGAGCAGAAGCCTGTCGCTTGGAAAATGCTCGTTGTGACAATTCCTACCCGCTCCTATACTCCGGTGCCTGATTTCCCTGATCGCCATGCTTGGCCAACGGTAGCAGGCCACAATCAATTTTGGCCTACACCATTGTTTTTGGCCTACACCATTGTTTTTGGCCGGTAACCCAGCTCGACGCGACTTTGGAAGTCTCGGCGTCAAAACTACACTGCAGGCTGATTTTACCTGATCCCGCGGCGAATCCCGAGCCACTGACTAGTGGCAGCGTTCATTTTTAATGGCCTAACGCTCAGATCCTTGGCGTTTATAGACGTTGCCCGACAACATGAGTCCCCGGTTTTCAAAGCAGCTCCACGACACTCGATCCCAGCCAACTCATGGCCGACACCTCAGTTATCACCGAAACAAGTCAAGCGAATGCCCCATTTTACTGGGGTATCGACATAGGCGGAACCGGAATCAAGATTGGACTGGTTGATTCCAAGGGTCAAACGCTTGTTTATGAACGGATCGCGACCCGCGAAAGTGAAGGCCCGGAATCAGCGGTGCAACGGATCGTCGAGCTGGTGCGGTCAAACGAACAGCGACTCGGGGTTGCCAACCTCGTCGCTCGCATTGGCTTGGGTGCCCCGGGCCCCATGGATTTGCAGGGTGGACTACTGGTCGAACCGCCTCAGTTGCCAAGCTGGTGGAATTTTCCCATTCGCGATGTGATTTCGCATCTATTGGAGCGTCCCGTTTCTTTTCTCAATGATGCCAATGCAGCGGCCTACGGAGAATTCTGGCTCGGCAGTGGGCGTGACGATGGATCCATGGTTCTGCTGACACTAGGGACAGGAGTTGGCGGTGGCATCATCGTTGACGGAGAATTGGTCAACGGAGTGAATAGTTTCGGCAGCGAATGTGGACACATCGTCGTGGATTCCTCACCTCAGGCACAGCTGTGTGTGTGGGGTGGAGGCCGAGGACAATTGGAAGCCTATGCCTCGGCAAGTGGAGTTGTGCAACGAACCCGCCAAAGACTAACCGAGGGCCAACAGAGTAGCCTAAGTGGCCTGTTGGGCGGACAGGACACCGAGCTGACTGCCAAGAAAGTCTACTTGGCAGCTGTTGAAGGCGACGCATTGGCCTTGGAAATCGTTGACGAGACCGCTCGATGGCTGGGGATCGGCATCACGACTCTGGTTCATACGCTTGACCCAGGATCGGTTGTGCTGGGCGGCGCGATGAATTTTGGCGGAAGTGACTGCCCGATTGGCAGACGCTTCCTGCAAGGAATCGTGGATGACTTTCGTGACCGCACGTTTGACAACGTTTTTGCTGGGACGACTATCAAGTTTGCCTCACTGGAAGCCGATGCTGGCTACCTGGGTGTGGCTGGTTACGCCATGAAAGAAGATCAGGCCAGTTGAGCGTTTCATAATCGCAAGCCCTGCACAGAATACTGCCTGTATAAAACACCGACCGCACAAAACACTGCACCTGTAAAATCACACATGTCAGAAAACATTCGCAACTTCTGTATCATTGCACACATCGACCATGGCAAGAGTACCCTTGCTGATCGATTACTGGAGCACACCGGAACGGTCACGCGTCGCGAAATGAAGGACCAGTTACTGGATGATTTGGAATTGGAGCGACAGCGGGGAATCACAATCAAGGCTCGTGCTGTCGCCATGAAGTTCCAACGTGGGGGCAAAACCTACGAATTGAACTTGATCGACACACCGGGACACGTGGATTTTCAGTACGAAGTATCGCGTTCTCTTGCATGTTGTGAGGGAGCGCTATTATTAGTCGATGCCTTTCAAGGGGTAGAAGCCCAAACCGTAGCCAACGCCTACGCAGCGATGGAACATGAATTGCAGATCATTCCTGTCATCAACAAGATTGATCTGACTCACGCTCGCCCTGACGAAGTCGCTGAAGAGATGATGAATTCACTGGGCACTGACCCTGACGACTGTGTTCGGGTCAGCGCAAAGACGGGCGTAGGAGTCGATGCACTGGTGGACGCGATCATCGAACACATCCCCCCGCCATCAGGTGATCCCGATGCAGTTCTTCAGGCGATGGTTTTTGACTCGAACTATGACGACTATCGGGGCGCGATCACGTACGTGCGGATCATGGAAGGCACCGTTACCAAGGGACAAAAGATTCAATTCCTGCGAGCGGGAACCCAACACGAAGTGGTAGAACTGGGTCGGTTTGTCCCTCAGCGTGAGGCTTGTGAGTCATTGCAGGCAGGACAGGTTGGCTACCTGATTTGCAACATCAAGAGTTTGGGTGACGTCCACATTGGTGACACGATCAGTATCGCTGGCAAAGCACCGGCAGAGCCATTGCCAGGTTACGCCCGCCCAAAACGCATGGTGTACTGTGGCCTATTTCCCAGCGATGGACAGGACTTCAGTGAACTGCGTGATGCGTTGGAAAGACTTGCAGTCAACGACCCGAGTTTTGAATTTGAACCTGAAACCAGTGACGCACTCGGCTTTGGTTTCCGCTGCGGTTTCCTTGGCCTTTTGCACATGGAGATTATCCAGCAGCGTCTCGAAAACGAGGCCGATATTGACCTCGTCCAGACAGCTCCCAATGTGACTTATGAGATCGTCAACAAACGGGGTGAAACGATCAGCATTCACAAACCCCAGGACGTTCCAGATCCCGGTGACGTGGAAGAGTTTCGTCAGCCAATTGTACGTTGCAGCGTGATTGTCCCCACCGACTTCATCGGTGCTGTCATGAAGTTATGCCAAGAACGTCGTGGCATACAGCAATCCCAGGAATACCTGGGCGCCCAGAGAGCCATGATCACCTACGATATTCCACTGGCCGAAGTCGTCTACGACCTGCATGACAAGATCAAAAGCTGCACACGCGGCTATGGAACGCTTGACTACGAGATGGTGGGCTACGAGGCAGCCGACCTGTGCCGCCTGGACATCATGGTCAATGGCAAACGTGTTGATGCCCTGAGTGTGGTTTGCAACCGGGCAGACGCTGATCGGCGTGGCAGAGCCGTCGCCAAGAAGCTGAAAGCTGAAATCGAACGACATATGTTCGAAGTCGCCGTGCAAGCTGCCATTGGCAGTCGCGTGATCGCCCGCGAAACGGTGCCGGCCATGCGCAAGAATGTGACTGCCAAGTGTTACGGTGGTGACATCACTCGAAAACGAAAACTCCTGCAAAAGCAGAAAGAGGGCAAAAAACGCATGAAGGCGATCGGGAATGTTGAGATCAGCCAGAAAGCGTTCATGGCTGTTCTGAGCGATAGCGAGCAAGGTTGATCGCGACCTGATCGCTGCATTGACACCCACTGATGCGTTAAAACCCACTGAACTGAGTTTGAGACGTGCACGGCCCGGAAGGCCGTGCACGTTTTCTCATCGGCTGCGGGGGCACTCTGGAAACCGGGTGTGTTCGCTAAATGATCGAAAGAATGGCCCCAAACGACGCAGTCACCCGATGCGATAAGACGGCAGAATAATCGATAAGGTCGTCTGCAATGGACTGAAAAGGCCTGTGCCCTCACCCCTCAGACACGGCAACGCCATCTAGGAAGCTACTGCACGGGGGTTTATCCTATGTGCGGCTGAAAACAGCCCTTACAAACCGGGTTTTATTACACCCGCTCCAGATCAAGATTGCTGTGTTCCAAATCAACAGGCAGGAACCATAGGCGGCAGCAATCGACGGGAAGCACTTTGTGCGAGGAGCCGGGACTCATTCTTACGCGCAATAACAAATAAAGGTGGTAACTGTGTGTGGCTCGAAAAGTCTATGGTTTTTTCTAGGGGCGCTCGCCCTAACAACGGTGTATTTCCCCGAAACACCGCTCTTTGCTCAAGACTCGGGCACCTCTCAATCCGATGCCATTATCGACAGCGTTGGAGGTACGGTCTCCTCGAGTAACAACATCACCGAGGAGATGAAGGAGGAGCTTTCCGAAACAGCTGCAGCCATCAAAGCCGATGGTTTGACCGCGGGCAGCCTCACCGATAGTGAAATTGCGAATAGCTCTTACGCAGCCCACAACGCATGGATGCTGGTCTGTTGTGCTTTGGTTCTTTTCATGACAGCACCCGGGTTAGCCCTGTTCTATGGTGGCTTGGTACGTCGCAAGAACGTCCTGAGCGTGATGATGCAGTGCATTTTCCTGATGGGACTGATGACCGTCATCTGGGCCACTTATGGGTACTCTCTGGAGTTTGGCGGAGACGGGGGATGGATCGGAAACGGTGACTACTTCCTCATGAATGGTGTGCAACGTGAATGGAGCACTACGCTTGGTGAACCTGTCACACCGATGGAAGGCGACATGGCCCGAATGACCCATATGCTGTTTCAGGGCATGTTCTTCATCATTACCCCAGCATTGATATGTGGTGCCTTTGCCGAACGCATGAAATTTGCTTCCATGGTGATTTTCTCGATCGCCTGGGGCACTTTTATCTATTGCCCTCTATGCCATTGGGTATGGGATGGTGGACCGCTGTCTTACAGCGAAACCTCCATTCTTGGTGGTGCTCTCGACTTTGCAGGTGGGACCGTCGTTCACATCAGCAGCGGGATTTCAGCACTGGTTGCTGCGATCCTGATTGGTCCACGGATGGGATACCTGAAAGAACCTATCCAGCCTCACAACCTGACCTACACAGCTTTGGGAGCAGCGATGCTGTGGGTGGGCTGGTTCGGCTTCAATGCAGGAAGCGAACTGCTGTCCGATGGTTTGACAAGCAGTGCTTTCGCAACGACGCACTTTGCGGCGGCAGCAGGGGCTGTGACTTGGGCGTTGGCCGAATGGCTCATTCTTGGCAAGCCAACCGTACTTGGCGCCAGCAGTGGTGCAGTCGCTGGCCTGGTCTGCATCACCCCAGCAGCTGGATTCGTGAACTTGATGCCAGCCTTGCTCATGGGAGCAACCGCAGGTCTGGTCTGCTACTTTGCCTGCTCGTGGTTGAAGCACAAGCTTGGTTATGACGATGCCCTTGATGCCTTTGGTGTTCACGGCATTGGGGGTGGTCTTGGTGCGGTTCTGACGGGTGTTTTTGCGAGCCGTGTCTGCTGGGATGTAAGCAGCGGTGTACCAATCGGCTTGATCGAATCCGGCGGTGACCCAACACTTGTGATTGGTCAGATCGCTGCCGTACTGATCACCGTAGCCTTTGCAGGTATCGGAAGCTTGGTGCTGCTGAAGTTACTCGACGTGACGATTGGTTTGCGTGTGCCCGCCGAAGAAGAGCAGCGCGGACTCGACATCACCGCTCATGGTGAAGAAGGTTACATGCTGGCGTAAGTTCAGCACCAGCTTGCCCAACAGCCCCAACTCCGTTGGTAAGCTTCGTTCTAGCAACCACCCACGCGGCCGTCACGTTCAACGTGGCGGCCGCTGTCATTAACGCTACAAACAATCGAATGACTTCGCGACTCATGAGGGCTGTGTTGTTGCATCACAAGCAAGCTCGCTCGTTTCGCAGGCATCAGCCATCAATCACCGCACAGATCAGTGCAGGATGTAGCCACGTTCTTCGTGCTCAGTCAGGTCAAGACCGCGAGTTTCCGTGGTGGCATCGACTCGCAGGCCGACAAGCAACTGAGTTAGCTTGAGAATCACGATGGTCGCGATGATCGTATAAATGGCCGCCGACGATGCGCCCACAAATTGGGTCCATACACTGCCTGCAATGCTGTAGCTTTCGTTACCGGCCTGATTTCCCCCAAACATTTCCGCAGCAAAAATGCCACAAAGGATCGTTCCAAGAAAACCACCAACACCATGAACGCCAAACACATCAAGCGAATCGTCATATCCAAAACGCTGCTTGAGTTTGGTTGCAAACACGTAGCACAGAAAAGCAGACGCTGCTCCAATCGCCAACGCCCCTAACGGTCCAACATAACCTGATGCTGGCGTGATCGCGGCCAGGCCTGCGATAGAACCAGTAGCAGCGCCTAGCACACTCGGTTTCCCCAGTTGCCACCATTCAATTGCAAGCCAGACCAAGGTCGCGGTAGCCGCAGAAAGATGCGTAACGAACAGAGCCATCGCGGCGTCACCGTTAGCCCCCAAAGCACTACCCGCGTTGAAGCCAAACCAGCCAACCCAGAGCATTCCTGTTCCGGTGACGGTCATCGTCATGTTGTGGGGTGGCTCCAACTCTCGGGGATAACCTGAGCGTGGGCCCACCATGATGCAAGCCACCAAGGCCCCCAAGCCAGCCGTCACATGAACGACGATTCCGCCTGCAAAGTCCATGACACCCATGTCGCTGTAAACACCCCCGCCCCATGTCATGTGACAAATCGGGACGTACACAACCAAAAGCCAAATGCTGGAAAAAAGCAGGACCGCAGAAAACTTCATACGTTCAACAAAAGCACCGACCATCAAGGCCGGTGTGATAATCGCAAAGGTCATTTGAAACGCTGCGAACAGAATTGTGGGAATCCCGCTTGCTGGTTCACCATCACCACTGGTGACAAACACCGAAGAGCTGTCGATGCCATTCATCATGGCAGCATCCCAACTACCAATGTAGCGATTCACAGCCTCGCTTTCGGGTGTTCCGAACGCAAGCGTGTAGCCACAGACGACCCAGATGATCGACATCAAGGCAGTCAAAACCAGACACTGCATCAACACCGACAAGACATTTTTTTTACGAACCAGCCCGGCATAAAAGAGCGCCAGAGCTGGAATCGTCATGAATAGCACAAGGGCCGTCGATGCGAGCACCCATGCTGTATCACCAGTGTTAACGATTGCCTCCGTTTCGGCAGCGGAGGCTTGCGTACAAGACAAACCTCCGAGCAAAATCAGTGAGACGAGATTAAATACAATCCGAGGAGAGAGTTTCTTCAACATAAGTAAATCGATCCTTTAAAGTCACTTGTTATCCGCCAAGTTCAAGTGCAGAACCGCAAAATCCTATTACACCACGCAACAATTGTGTATGAGGGGTGTGAAATCTGGAGGCGTTGAAGTCGCTCTGATGTGATATTTGATCCCTTTTCCCGGAGCGGACGAAGCACCAAGAACTGTGCCTGCCCCCCCAAATGCGGTGAAATCCAGACGGACAGGGACGTTCAACCCCAACAACATGACACACATATCGTTTACTTCTGCATCAAGATGAACGTTGAATCGCATTTACTTCGACACCAGCAATTTTGATGGGGCACGCGTTCGGAAGCACATTCCAGCCTCATCGCGTAATGATCATTTAGGTGCCAGACCAGAACTCAAGCTGCTGGATGCGATTCACGCGCAGTTGTGGCTCACTCTGCCCGAGCAGACTCTTGATCAACTGGAAACAAGAAGCTGCACCCTGCGGTAACGACAAGCGTGCCGGCCGCCAACCACTGAGTCCAAGCCAAACCAAATTGACTTGCAACCTGTCCCCAGATCAACGACCCCAACGCCATCGCTAACGCCATCGTCGTCATGTAGACTCCCATCCCACGAGCGCGAAGATGGTTTGCTAACGTCATCTGAGCCGTTGCATTGAGGGTGGTCAAACAGATCATCCACGCCGCTCCCATTACAAAGCAAGCAACGAGTGCAATCGCATCGTGCAACCATGTATCTCCCTCTGAATGGCCAAGAATGAATAGGCCTATTGCGAAGCAGATCATGCTGCCAGCCAATGTTCGATCCATCAGCAGCCTGCGATGCAGAGCATGTAGGGCCCGTGCTGCAACCACGGCCCCAACGCCGATGCTGGTTACCAGCAACCCATAACCCTCAGCTCCCCAAGCCAATTGCTGACGCGCGACCAAGGGCAACAGTGACCAAAGCGCGGTCGCAGGCATAAGGAATAACATGACCCCAACTAACACGTTGCGCATGGTGCGGTCCCGACACACATACACAAAACCTTCCTTCAGCGCTTCTTGGTACGAAAGGCCACGAGACGATTCTGTCTTCTCACGTTTCCACAGCAGCAACACCAACAGCACACCTGCAAACGACAACGCGTTCACAGCAAAGGCCACCCAAACTCCTGCTGTTGCAATCAGCACACCCCCCAGAGCGGGCCCAGCGGCTCGCGCCAGGTTGAAGCTGATACTCCCCAACGCGATCGCACGGGCAATTTGCGGCGGAGGAACCAACACAGGTACAGTTGCCTGCCAAGTCAGAACATGCAGCACCAACCCTAATCCAATGGAAAACGTCAGAGCCAATAAGGACCAAGACGTAATGACCTGCTGCCAGGTCAACAATGACAATAACGAAGCAAACGAAAACATCATCAATTGGGTTAGGATCAATAGTTGTCGCCGATCGACACGATCCGCGAGCACACCGGCAGGAATTGCCAGAAAAATCATAGGACCGGACATCGCAATACGGACCGCGGACACCATTTGGGGATCAGGATCCAAACTGGTCATCAACCAGCCCGCCCCAACTTCGTGGATCCAAGTACCCAAATTGGAAACCAGGGATGCGATCCAGAAGGCTCTAAAAATGGGCAGACGCAGCGGCGCCCAAGCCGCTCCGTCATCTTCTGCATCCAAGTCCGATTTGCCATGCTTTGCCGGCAGTACCTCACTGCCCGAAGTTGCCACCGCGAGATCGTACGGATCAGCATCTTGATCGTCGGCGTGATTCAACGGGGTCTCAGAGTCCGGCATGTTTAGCTTCTGAAGTGTAAATCCCGCAAATTGAGAATCAGACCCACGGAACGACGCCGATCCCCGTCAATCGCGGGTGTGGCATCCTCGTGCACTTTAGGTTGGACGTAAACCCTGGTTTCCCAAACCGAAGCGGGATTGTGAGTGACGCCTGTCCGTGGTGTGAATACGTGGAAGCATCGGATTGGACCCTGCAGATGATGCAAGTCGAAAATCCTCGCAAACTGCATGACTTTCATTTTGGCGGGCGATGACATCCGATTCTCCACTGAAATGCGAGAAATCGGGGATCGCAATGGAACCAGTAAGACCACCACCCCGACAAAGACAAGATGAGGATGCTGGGCAACCAACTAACTATTTGTGGCTAGGGGAAACGTGATCCAGCTACGCTTTCCCCAATGCTAGGGGTAAACCATTCTCAAAACCTGTGCCGAAGCCTGCAACACCACCGCCCCCATCACCTCAACGCACACAACGGCACCCTCGGGACCGACGGCGTTCACGCTGTGTTGCCGCCGTTACATGGGGCGATTCGCCGCCGCCTAGCTTTGTCTTGGAAGGTGTGCACATCAATCCCCTGACCGCAGGCCCTCTTCGCGGTCAAGAAATCAGCCGAACACAGCTCAAGACGAAACAGACAACGTCACTTTTCAGTCGCGTCACCTGCACTGCCATCAGCAGCTTTTTGCTTGAACTCATCCAGCATGACTATCAGACGTTTCTTTTGACGTTCGTCATCAGTGGAATCAATCGCTGCCTGCTGTGCAGCGATGGCTTTCTTGAGATCGCCTGATTCGCTTGCCAGCATTGCCAAGGTATTGAACATCAAGGGTTTCATTTGAGGCTCTGCATCCTTGGCAACCTCCTCCATTGCCGCCACCGCATCGTCAAGCAGTGGTTTGATGTCGACTCCCTGTTGTGCCTGACCGTAGAGCGAGTAGCCGAATCTTGCCATGGCCAAAGGATCGCTTTTGAGAGCCTTGATTCTGTTGCGGAAGAAAATGAGCGAATCATCATCCAGCGAGTTGGCTGAAAGTTTCAGGCTATATTTGATTTCCATCCACCGCTGCTTACCGGCATCCGTCGTCGCTTCCTTGCCCTGTGCCTCTGCCAAAGCAATTGCTTCGGCGAATTTACCTGTGGACGCCAGCATGGAAAGCCGCTGCATGCTCTCTTGCATTTTCTGTTCGGCAACCATCTCTTGGGCAAACGCATCCCGATCCCATTTCCCGTCAACAACGGCAGCGAGCGGTCCATCCATTTCCATTGGGTGTCCGATCCATTCCACAAGTCCAGTCTTCCCCACGATAAACGCAGTGGGAATCCCCTGTTGCTTCGCAGCTGTCATGTAATCTTTGTAGACCGAACGATCAGGATCTGTCGTAAGTGAGTAAGCAGCAGTCACTTCAGCAAAGGTTTTTCCAAAGTCCTCATTTTTCTTTCCAAGCAGATCCTTGACGGTATCAAGAGGCTCATCTGAAACGCTGACAATCTGTACTCCATTGCCGCGATACTTGTTTTGCAAGTCAGCAAGATGGGGCATACTTTGAATGCACGGGCCGCACCACGTCGCCCAAAATTCAACCACATAAACTTTGTCTTTTTCAAACTCTGTAACCGGCTTAAAAAACCCGTTCCCATCCTGAACCCAGTGCTCAATATTCAAGGCAGGAGCCTTGGAACCGATGCCCAAATCATTGGCAGACGCCACAAGCGGCAACAGAGCAGAAGCTCCCACAACGCAACACATAAAGGTAGTCAACATTAATCTAAATCTCATGTGTGTTGTTTTCATGTTCAATGAACTTGTTCAGGCGTGAATACGGATATTTTTTTAGTGCCGCAGGCTTTCAGTGCGGCCACGTTTCGACGATGGATCGCGTCAGCATTGCCAACTCCCACAGGATCGATTTCCTGTAAGCATTTCCTCTTCCACCCACCGCATTAGTTCCAGTAAGACCAGTGAGTGAATTCACCCACAGCACTCCGGGGTATCGTGGTCTTAGCCGGAAAGCTATTTGGGAAGAACATGACAAAAGTCTACGCTTCCACCATTGCTACATGCTACGCAGTAACCACTCAGTTCGCCCAGTCACCTGACGAAACAAGTCATCGGTTTCCCAAAAAAACTGAAGCAAACCCACCCCCCAACGAAGCCGAAATGCTGGCGAAAAGACGTTCTTTTCCACAGCTAGAGTCGAGATTCGTCGCGACTAGCAAACAGATGTAAAAGAGTCCACCTAGATCCGCTTTCCGACAAGATCCCATATCCTTGGGTCGACACATGGACCTAGGAGCACCCCGGGACCCAAGCGACAGATAGACACGGTCGCGAACAAGAGTTCTTATTGATCGCCCACATTATCGTCAACGCTTCCTCTTTTTCTGCGTTTGGCTCGACTGTTCGCAGGCGTGCTTGTAGCAGCACCGGTTTGCACACGATCCGTGGTGACTGAGATTGTCTTGGCGACCACCTTGGTATCATCCGGGAGCCGATAGGTACCGGTGATCGTTACCGAGTCACCTTGCTTTGCGAGGTTGAGTTGATTCAGGCACAGATCCATGGTTGCTTTTTCAGCGAGTTGAACTCGCAAAGGCCGTCTACCAGCCTGGACGGCAACCAGCCCAGTGGCATCCCATCCCATCAATTTCCCGACGACTTTGTAATTTAAAACTCCCTCTGGAAGATTCGATTTTTTCTCACCTGGATAAACACCTGGCATGAACTCATCGGTTTTTTTCTTGGCAATTTTTTCATTCACAGGCAAAAATACAGTGAGCCCTTCAATAGGGTCAGTAGGAATACCGGCCTGATTGAAATTACCATTGAAGCGGACCATCATTCCACGTTGCAAAAAGCTGCTATCGATCGGTGCTTGAAAATCAAAGCCCAAATCGTCCTGAGGTGGTTTTACAGAAACCTCCACCCCGTCATCGCGCGTGACGAGCAACATCCCCTGTTTGAATCCTGCAAGCTTGCCTTCAACCTTTATATTCATATTTTGGTTGGCGCCCTTGAAGACAAACCCGGGGGGATCATCAGCCATAGCCTGGTGATCAATCGACACGAGCCACAGGCCCGCGACCAACCAGAGAATTGCGGCCACCGAAAAGATAGGAAAGTCCCCCAGACGATGGAAAAACCTGGCTTGCTTCAACATTTACTTGCTCACAATTCGGTTCATCGGTGGGCAGGCGGGTAGACGCCCGTTGGTGTAGGGTTAGGTTGTTCCATTGTAGCCGCAGACGAGTAAACGACAAATCGCCGCCCGCCTCAAGATCGTCGGATCATCCCATGGCCGTATCGACTTCAGAAACCCCGCCCCCACGCGTCACAACGCGTAGTTTGCAAAAAATCCGCAAAGATGGCGGCAGCATTTCAATGTTGACTGCCTATGACTATCCCACCGCCGAGGTTCTGGATGAAGCAGGAATCGATATTCTGCTGGTAGGCGATTCATTGGCGATGGTTGTCCAAGGGCACGAAACAACCCTGCCAGTCTCCATGGACGACATGATCTACCATGCCAAGATGGTGGGTCGTGCCGCCAAGCGGTCCATGGTCGTCGTGGATTTACCGTTTCCTGAAGGCCAACTTGAAATCATGCGAAGCGTCGAAGCTGGGGCCCGTGTGCTAAAAGAGTCAACTTGCCACGCGGTCAAACTTGAGGGTGGTGCCGAGCAAGCCAAAAGGATCGAAACCATTGTCACCGCCGGAATCCCTGTCATGGCTCACGTCGGTCTGCGTCCCCAAAATATCCACGTTGATGGCGGTTATCGGGTTCAACGGAATATGACGACATTGATCAAAGACGCGAAGGCTGCTGAGCAAGCCGGCGCCTTTGCTGTGCTTGTCGAATGTGTCCCAAGTGATGTTGGACAAGCAATCACGGAAGCAGTCAATGTTCCAACCATTGGAATTGGAGCAGGTCCTCACATGACGGGACAAGTCCTGGTAACCCACGACATGATTGGTTTCAACTCAGGATACCTACCAAGCTTTGTTCGCCAATACTCCGATGTCAGAACGACGATACGTGATGCCGCGATCGCTTACCAAAAATCAATTGAAACAGGTGAGTTCCCAACCGAGCAGGAATCCTTCCAATAACTTTCCTATCCGCTACTCGCACCAACACGTGACATGGAAATCTTTGATAACCTAACCCAGCTGCACGAAGCAACCACTCAGGCTTTTTGCGATTTTGCCGTCACAAGTATCGAGGCGAACGGAATCTTCCGCGTCGCTCTCTCTGGTGGTTCAACGCCGAAACGGATCTACGAACTGATTGCCGAACGCAATCTTGACTGGACCAACATCCACTGGTTCTGGGGTGATGAACGCAACGTTCCTCTGGGTCACGCTGACAGCAACGCCCGAATGGTTCACGAGGCACTACTGGACCGAGTCGACATTCCACGCTGCAACATTCATACAGTTCCAGTGGACGTCGAAGCTCCGGTAGAGGCTGCCAAGCAATACGAACAAATCCTGCGCCAACATTTTGGCAACGCAAATTTCCCGTCTTGGGACTTGGCCTTGCAAGGCTTAGGGGATGATGCACACACGGCATCTCTGTTTCCCGAAACACGTGCTCTGCAGGAACACGAACGCTGGTTTGTTGAGAACTGGGTTGAAAAACTTGCCAGCTACCGATACACCCTGACTGCTCCGGCGATCAATTCCGCTCGACAAACCTGGTTCATGGTGGCCGGCAAAGGAAAACAGAACGCACTTAAAGCCGTTCTCTCCGGACTCCATTCTCCCGAACTCTATCCAGCTCAACTGATCAAAGCCAGTCGCTGGCTCGTCACACGGGACGCAGCAGGAAACTAACTGACACCTGCAGTATGGCTCAGAATAAGTCTTGAAATCACGCGTCGAACCTATGAAGCGATGAACACGGGCGTGTCAGGACACAGCTTCAGGACCTTTGTGCTCCAATATTCCAGCTCTGGTGTGCGAACCGCAAATCCACAAAAAAACCCCGGCGACCACATGACAAGCGGTAGCCGAGGTTAAAAACGTCACCCGGACGGCAGCAAAAATCAGTTTGCCGTGGCCAGATTCTCCTTGCGGAGACCTTCGATGTAGTCCGAAACAATGTTCATTACTTCACTGCTGTAGTAATTCTCTCGGAAAATAACAGCGTCTTCGATCTGCTGATCCAACTCTTCCTCTTCCTCTTTTTGGGAATCAAGCTCCTTACGTCTAGCCAGAAAAGACTTCTCCTCAAGCGAGACGGTGTCCTGATCTTTTTGATCCACATATATTTCCACACGCCTTAGCAAATCAATGAAGTCCTCGTCCTCCTGAACACGCTTTGCTGATTTCTTCCGCAACTGATCGACCAAATCAGCTGGAACCATGCTGTACAGGTTGTGGCGAGCGACGGGAACAGTATCGTGCTCCAGAGCATATTTCAGATCACCTTCACCAACATCCATCTTGGCTGTCAGGCTTGGCAGAATGACGTCTGACAAAACGCCTTTGAGCTGTGTGCTCTGACCGTCTGGAAGATAGAACTGTTGCAGGGTGACTTTGAGTGCACCGTAGTTCTGTCGATTGTTCCCGAACAGCCGCTGTCCCAAATTCATCAATGTCTGAACAGTGCCTTTCCCGTGAGTGGCGGGGTCGCCAATGACGAGCCCACGCTTGTAGTCCTGAATGGCACCAGCGAAAATTTCACTGGCACTCGCACTGAACTTGCTGGTCAAGACGGCCAGCGGTCCATCCCATGCAGTACCGCTGTCTTCGTCGGCATAAGCCTGAACGGAACCATCGGAATTCTTGACTTGAACGACTGGCCCAGAGTCAATGAACAGACCGGTCAAATTGATCGCTTCAGTCAGACTTCCACCGCCGTTCTTGCTGAGATCGAGCAAGATTCCATCAACGCCTTTGGTCTTGAAATCATCCAGGATGCGTCGGACGTCCCGCGTGCTGCTACGGAAATTTTTCTCATCTCGCCGTGCTGCATCCATATCCAAATAAAAGCTGGGAAGATTGATGTACCCAATTTTCAGTTCTTCACCGCCTTCAGGATTCTTGTGGTCGATGATCTCACCGCGAGCGGCCGATTCTTCAAGCGCGATGGTTGCACGAACAATTTGGTACTCTTCCACATTTCCGACTCCGCCCGGCTTCACACCGAGGCGTACCGTGCTGCCCGCTTTGCCGCGAATCAAGTCAACGACATCGGAGAGCGGCATTTCAACAATATCAACCGAGTCACCTGATTTGCCTTGCCCAACGGTCACGATCACGTCGTCTGATTTCAGCTTGCCATGCTTTGCAGCCGCACCACCGGGAATGACTCGCGACACGACCGTGTTGCCATCCTTCTCACGAAGCTGTGCTCCGATTCCATCAAGGTTCAGACTCATTTGAATCTGAAAGTCTTCGAGTGTTGACGGCGACATGTAGGTTGAGTGCGGATCATAGCCATTAGTGACCGAGGTCAGGAACATCTCAAGCAGATCATCGCTATCCGTTTTCTTCCAGCGTCTTGAATAACGCCCGTATCGACGACGAAGCGTATCGACCGCCTCCTCACCAACTTTGCCCTCATCCTTCAGATCGAGCAAAGCGTACTTGATTTGGCGACGCCAGCGATCTTTCGCATCAGCTGGTGTTTTGGCGTACTGGGCGCCATCCGGATCGACCACGATGACCTCATCCTTCGAAAAATCAAAATCACCATTGAGCAACTCTTGGGCAACAGCGACTCGCTCATCAACACGTTGAATGAATCGTCCGAAGATTTTGTAGGCAAGCGAAAGGTCACCCTTTTGGACCATGTCATCGATTTGGCTGGCAGCTCGATTGAAATCATCGATATCGCTTTGATAGAAGTACAACTTGAGTGGATCAAGAGACTTGGTGAAAAGAGCCAGTGCTCGCTGACTGATCGTGTCATCCAAACCCCTCGCAGAGATGTGATTTTTCGGCATCAGCTGGGCGATCAATCGAGCGACAATCCGATCGTTCCCAGCCGGCTTGATCAGTGGTGCAGGGGCCTGCTCCGCAACCTGAGCCATGGTAGGCTCGGGACTGGTCATCGTAACAACGGCCGCGAGGCATCCAAGCACGGCGGCGCGTAAAAGGCGGGCACAACGGCGTCTGCCGCGAATCACCGGTCGGCCAGCGGTTTTTCTGGATTCTAAAAACTGATGCAAACGCCTGACCATGATGAAATCCCAGTAGGTTTGATTCGATGAAGCTTAAATAATAGGCGAAAACGGGGAGAGCCATAGCACCTCACCTACTCCTGCACCTTTGTTAGATAGTAGAAGAGCGGCAAAAATGGAGCAACGGCGTTTTCGCAATAGTCTACCAAGCCGGCGGAGCGACGAGTGGCGGACCAGCATTATCGCGACAAAGCCCCGTGGAGTCCGCAACTTCGGGAAGAACTGACGCTCAACCCTGAACTGCAAGCATTCGCTCCCTCTACAAGTACAAAACGCCGCTGCTTGGAAGTACGAGCCGCATTGATTTTCCGTTCTCAGTATTTTCGCCAAAGATCGCAGCATGTGCACGAATAGAACGCATTTGCCTGGCGAGGCCGCTGCGTCCTGCATCGATTACAACAAAAATTTTGTACGTGGGGCTAGAACATGAAACTTTCTGCATCTTCCTTGGGTGCAGGCTGATAGCTGAGCGGTTCCATGCTGCCAGCAGCCCGCCCTTGGCTTAGGCTGCGAACGGCACCGGAGTACCCAAACAGTTCCTTCAGAGGAGCATGAGCAATGATCACCGTCATGGTTCCACGGGTTTCGGTCGCCGCGATGATTGCCCGACGCTGCTGCAGGTCACCAACGAGTTCACCCATGTAATCGCCTGGTGTCGTGACTTCGACTTTCATGACAGGCTCGAGCAGAACGAGACCGGCCTTTTCCATCCCTTTGTCAAACGCGTCGCCAGCCGCGATTCGAAAGGCAACCTCATCACTCCCCTCTTCCTGCATCTCGGCATCAGTCACATCGATACGCACCCCAGAAAGTGGAAATCCTGCCAGCAACCCTCCTCCAGCAGCCCGCTCACGGATTTCGTCCATGGCTGCTTGCCTGATCGCGTTGGGCAACCCAACCTCAGGCGGTAAGCGATCAAAAACCAGCACAGGCGCCGAAACATCTTCGAGTGGTGACACGCTGACATTGAGCCGTGCGAACATTTGTGTTGATCCAATTTGCCGGTTGCATTGCCCAACAACTTTGGCCTTTTCTGCAACGGTTTCGCGGTAATTCACGCGAGGCTTGTAGAACTTGACGTTCAGCCCAAAGTCTCTGGTCAGGCGGTGCTGAATCACCTCAAGGTGCAACTCACCCATCCCACTGATCAAGGTCTGACCAGTCTCCTCGTTCTCAACGGCACGAAACGTAGGATCCTGACGCCGCAGCATGTCCAGAGTCTCCTCCAGTTTCTTTTTATCACCCGTGCTTTCTGACTCGATTGCCATCGAAATCACCGTGTCAGCGAAGTTAATGCTGGGCAGCTCAATCAACTCGCGTGTATCACAAACAGTATCACCAGTGATGGCGAACCGGGGACCAATCACACAACAAATATCTCCCGCCTCGACCGAATCAATTTGGCCATCACGATCTTTTTTCGTGGCGTGAATCTGCCACAACTGTGCGATATTTTCCTTCTTATTTCGGTTGGGGCACTGCACTCTCGAATTCTGTTTCAGCTGACCGCTGTACACACGAATCCAGTAATTGTCCCCCGTTTTGGCTGGCAGAATTTTAAAGACGAGCCCACAAAAGGGATCTTTCGAGTTTGGATTCCGGATCAGAACCTTGTCAGCATTTTTTGGGTCGATCCCTTCCACAGGCGGACGATCCAGTGGACTCGGCAAGAAGTTTCCCACCGCGGTCATGAGAGGCTGAACACCGATCCCATGTAACGCGGATCCGCATAGGACCGGCTGGATAACCCGATCGATGCAACCCTGCCGCAACGCATCAATGATCAGATCACGCGGCACTTCTTTCTCCTCCATCGCCAAGTTGGCAGCCTCCTCACTCAGATCGTAAACTTTTTCCAGCATCTGCTCTCGCCAGAACAATGCTTCATCCATCTGGTCCTCGGGAACTTCTGTTTCCTTGACCTCTTTGCCTTCGGTCTCCGGGTCGAACTCAAGCATTTTCATGTCAACCAGATCAATCACGCCGCGAAAAGGATCGGCGACGTGTGCAGGCCCTTGCCCCACCGGCAATTCGACAGCAAGAGGACAACCTCCCAAACGTGGCTCGATGTCGTTGAACACCGTTTCAAAATCGGCTCCCTCCCGATCCATCTTGTTGATGAAGACGATTCTCGGAACCTTGTACCTGTCAGCCTGTCGCCACACCGTCTCACTCTGCGCCTCGACACCCTCACGGGCCGAGAAGACAACCACCGCTCCATCCAGAACGCGCAAACAACGCTCAACCTCCGCCGTAAAGTCAACGTGCCCCGGCGTATCGAGCAGATTGATGTTGAAGTCCTTCCATCCGTACTTCACACAAGCACTGAAGATCGTGATCCCGCGTTCCTGCTCCTCCGGGTCATCATCAGTGTCTGTCGTGCCGTGATCCACACGCCCCACACGGTGCTTGGCACCGCTGAGAAAAAGCATCCGCTCGGTCACCGTCGTTTTTCCAGCATCAATGTGCGCGATGATGCCGATATTGCGAAGCTTGGAAATGTCAAAAGTCATGGAAACGATTCAGGGATTGAGCGACTCGGGAGCCGGACGAGTGGGTTCATTCGTCAGACAGCAACAGCACTCGGGTAAGGGCTGAAAACTCATTGGAAAATCACCAGACAACAATTGCCCAGCACCACCCCCCGCGTTGGTCGGGCGGCAAGGCGGGATAGTATTGCAAAACAGCCGCTGAGGCTATTGAAAACACGTTGACTTGGGGTAACACGTAATCCGACAGTGCCCCATAACCATAGCACGAACTTATTCATGGTTCGGCAAAGGCAAATCACCCAAAGTCGTCCAGCCACTAGCGTAACGCCGCGCAAAAAAAACCGCGACACGGCCAACAGCCGTATCGCGGTGATTTGTATTCGATTTTGCCGTGCGCTACCAAGCGAAGTGAGCAAACGCTTTGTTGGCATCCGCCATACGGTGCGTATTCTCGCGTTTGGTGTAGGCGACGCCCTCTTTCTTGCAAGCTGCCAGCAGCTCGTCTGCAAGCTTCAAATGCATTGGACGGCCTTTTTTCTCTCGAACGGCACCAAGCAACCATCTCAAAGCCAAGCTCTGCTGACGGGCACGATTCACCTGCATTGGCACCTGATAGCTGGCACCACCTACACGCTTACTTCGCACTTCGATGTAAGGCTTCACATTCTCGACTGCCATCTCGAAAACCTCGATTGGAGTCTGATCCGCAATCTCGTTGCGACGACCGATCTCCTCAAGTGCATCATAAAAGACGCGTTGAGCAGTGGTCTTCTTACCATCAAGCATCAAGCAATTGATGAACTTTCCGGCGAGTAACGAGTTGTGCCGCGGATCACCCTTGAGCTGTGTGCGACTTGCTGTGATTCGTCCCATTCTTAAACTTTGACTGTAATGGCTTGATTGCTGTTGTTCAGGATTATTGTTCGCGTTGCGGCGAGATTACTTCTTCGCACCGTAGCGACTACGTGATTGCTTTCGGCCTTCGACCCCAAGGGCGTCACGCGATCCACGAACCACTTGGTAGCGAACACCAGGCAAGTCACGGACACGACCACCCCGAACGAGCACAATTGAGTGCTCCTGAAGGTTGTGACCTTCACCGGGAATGTAGACCGTAACTTCCTTGCCGTTGCTCAGACGAACACGCGAGATTTTTCGCAGAGCGGAGTTCGGCTTCTTGGGGGTCATCGTCCTGACCTGCAAACAGACACCCTGCTTTTGAGGGCACTTCTCAAGCACAGGAGACTTGCTCTGGCTCTTTTTCAGTTTGCGTCGCTTGCGGACGAGTTGATTGATTGTTGGCATGGAAATCGTGAGATGTGGGTAAACCCACACAAAAATAAGGGTGAACTGGACCTCGGGCAGACAGGCCGGGGTGTGCCCGACCGCTTTTCAGCAATGATCGCGCGGTAACGCCAAACACGAGCGGTCCCCGAAAATGTTGCAAGACCTCACTTCGGAGGCGGGCAAGCGGGAAAGTATCCCAGTAGTTGATTTTCTGTCAAGAGCTCCCGTCACTTGGTTTTCAATGTCTTTTGCAGAAGCGAGCCGTCGAGAATGATAATCCCTCCCAATTCACCTATTCCCCAGCCCCGACTCCCCCAGCTCTACCCGTGCTTCCCGGAACTCGGTCCATGGCAACCATCAGCGAACCGCTCCACAGAATCGAGACCTCGACAAAAGGTGTTCAAAAGAACACCATTCTCTGGCGGCGATTGCCTGATGACCTTGCCCCATGTCGTTGCTGCAAGCTATGACTCAAACTCAAGCGGACGTTTCCCCTTTCAACGCCAAATCACAAACGGATGCGTGGCAGGATGCCCAAGTTCATTCACTCACAGATGACCGTCGCCAAATTTGCATGGTGCACAGCACTACTTTTTCTTCTGGCAGTTCCAGTTGGCTGCAATCTGCTGCCCGGCAAGGGAGAAAAAGACAGCAAGACAAAGCTTCAGGAATTGATGAAGGTGCCGGAGCTTCCAGATTTGATCCGAGAAGCCACAGTGATTCAGGGATTACAACCGATTCAGGTCATCGGTGTCGGGGTGGTCAACGGCCTGCCCAACACAGGTGGACCTGCGAACCCATCTCAGTTTCGCGACGAACTTCTGGAAGAGATGAAACGGCGTGACATCAAAGATCCGAACCACTTTCTTGAGCTTGATAACACGGCCTTGGTGAGGGTGCAGGCGACGATTCCACCGGGTGCACGGCGGAACGACCCAGTTGACCTGATCATTCAAGCCCCTAGCGAGAGCGTGGTCTCTGATTTGAACGACGGTTGGCTGCTCGACACTCGCCTGCGACAACAGCGATACCTGCAAAACAAGATTCGCAAAAGCGAAGTGATGGCGATCGGCACAGGCCCGGTACTGACACGTGGCAGCTACACACCCGGTGAGGACGGAACATTAAGAACCGAAGGCACCATTTTGTCGGGCGGTCGAGTTCAAATCACACGCAAGCTGGGTCTTGTCCTGCGTCCAGAGTACCAGCATGCCAAGACATCCAGCGCCTTGGCGGCAGCGATCAACCGCCGATTCTTTTTCTTTGATGGCACCACGCGACGGGGAATCGCAAAGGCAAAAGAAGATGATTTTCTTGAGATGGAAACGCACCCGCGTTACCGCAGCAACATTCCCCGGATGATGGCCGTCATTCTGGCAATCAGCACTGCCCCGGAATCGTCTGCAACGCAAACAAGATTGGCAGAGCTGTCCGACAAACTGAGCGATCCCGCGACGGCCGCCGACGCCGCCCTGCAACTCGAAGCGATGGGTGAAAGCGCTGTTCCAATCTTGCTCAACGCACTGTCATCAACCAATCCGGAGTTGCGGTTCTATGCTGCCGAGGCACTTGCCTATCTTGACCGAACTGAAGCCATCGGAGCATTGGAAACTGCGATTCGAGAGACTGCAGCATTTCGCCATCCTTCCTTGTTAGCCTTGCGAGGCATGGACCACCAATTAGCGATTGACGCACTCAAACGACTGATGAACGAAGTGAGCATCGAAACTCGATACGGTTCATTTTGTACTATCCGCCAGCAAGGAGTCGAGGGAAAGAGCCTCTTGGGTGGCCGGGCACTGGAATCTTTTTATCTCTACCAAATCCCATCAACCGCAGAACCGGCCGTGGTTGTATCGCTCCGTGAGTCACCCGAAATTGTTCTGTTCGGTGATACCGGCAGCCTGAACATCCCACAATTCCTGAGAGGCCCAAATGGTTTGATTCTGAAGCCGGATCTGGAACAACCCGGCAAACTTAAAATCAGCCGTTTTCAGGTCAACACGGATGACAAACGGGTAACGGTTTCTGATTCATTACCTTCCGTTATCAGCGGGATCGTGTCGGTAGGCGGTGGTTACGGTGACGTGATCGCTATCCTCCGGTTGGCAAAAGCCAAAGGTTACTTAAGCGAACAACTGGCAGTTGATCCGTTGCCGGCGGCAATCCGCGTTTACCACCGTGGCGAAGACGATGAATCGGCCAGCAGCGATTCAGCGAGCGACAAAGCAATCACGCCCGAGGATGCCGACTCAGCTAACCCGTCGACATTATCTGCTTCAAATGTGCCCGGTCCAGAAGTGACAGACAGCAAGTGATTTGAGGATACGCCTGCTGCTGTATCGTAATGCCTGTGAAGCTCGGCAAACGCACTGCAAAAGGCATCGCTGAATTCGGTTGAGAACGACGGAATTCCAACAGCGAAGACCATTCCGGTGCGTTCAGCCCCCAAAGATCTTCACAGTCTACGTGTAATCTGGCAAAGAACCAATAAATCAGCCAGAATTTGAATCGCCAAGTTGACATCGGCTGGCAATCGACGCAGGCTGTAAACCGTCATGCATCGCCTTTTTCATCCAACCGCCGCTCTTGCCGTTCTAGTCATGGCTGGTTGCCCAATGAACAGTACTACGAGGGTGCTGTCCCCCGAGCCAAGTGATCAGGTCGTTGAACCCAATGCGGATCCGACTGGGCTAACACGTCACGAAACGGACAGTAACAAGTCAGGTGTTCCCTTAGATGATCGCAACACACCTTCGGAACCCCTGGCGGACCTGGTGTCACGAACGCTAAAACAAAATCTGAGCCAACGCACCCTTTCTTCATCAACACACGGTGCGTGGCAGGTACTACATGGCATCCTCGCTTATGGGGCCGAATTCGAAATCCAAACGCCCACTGGCCCCCAAGCCGCCTTGGCTTATTTACTTTCCGGTCAAGCCGTTGCTGGTTTTGAAGTGGAACAGGGAGACAAGTTTGGGACAGAAAAACGCGTCGGACTACGTATGGCGATGCAGCCATCCACCAAAATTGGTCAAGGCCACCGAGATCAATGGCTGGCAGTGATCGCGCAATCAGGCTTACCGCTGAAAACCCCGGTCAAAGGCAAAACGCATACGTTCACCCTTGAAGATTGGATACGTCAGGCTGAGTTTGATGTCCCCAGAAACTTGGAGCGGGAGTTCAGTTGGTCGCTGATCGCTTTGACCTCATATCGCAAAACCGACTATCGCTGGATGGGGCGGGATGGATCCCAGTACTCCATCGAGTCATTGCTGGGTTCAGAGCTGGCACAAAGTTTGCCGGATAGTGTTTGCGGTGGCACCCATCGCTTGATCGGCTTGGCCATGTCATTGAATCAACGCCGAAAAGAACAGCAACCAATCACGGGCGTCTGGGCAAATGCAGACACATTGATTGCGGCAGCGATTCAGCTAGCCAAGCAAAATCAAAATCCTGACGGCTCGTACTCGGTCGCTTACCTGCACCGACCGGGTTGGACTCGCGACATGGGTGAAACACTAGGCAGTACGGGGCACGTACTCGAGTTTCTCGCGATCGCAGCGCCAACGCAAATTCTATCTCAAGCTTGGGTAGAACGCACTGTTCGTCGTTTGTGTGACGTATTGAATCAATGCTCCGACGTAGATCTTGAATGTGGTGCTCTTTACCACGCGCTGCACGGTCTGAGTGAGTACCAGAAACGCATGTTCCCGTCCTCCTGAATCGCCCTGACCGCAGGTTCACCATGCGAGTCTCGGGCTCGGTCAAAAAGCATCTCAAAAATGTAGACCGCCCAAGGACGGCAGTCTCACGTGGTCGCCCTTCCATCATCCAAACGACTGGCGAACACTGCAAAGTGAGAAAAAACAGTGCAATAGGGACGATAATCAGCGGGATTGCGAGAGATAAGCAATCTAAAATCGATGCCCATTTTGCCTGCTTTGAAAGTATTGGAACGGAGAATTACACAAAACAACATCTCGCCACAGAACCTCGCCGCTACAATGGGGGTATCCGTAAGCCAATGCCGCTTCCATCGCCCGAGAACGCTTGATGTCTTCCCGAGTCCCATCTGGTAAAGCAGACACGACCACCGAGAGCCCCGACCTGCAGCTCAATGCAGACGACTGGCACGATGAGCCTCTTACATTCCGTGAGCAATTAGTCGGAATGATGCCACCTACCATTTCCTTGCTGGTCCATACAGCGATTTTATTGTTACTGGCAGTCGTAACTTACGAGGAGATCGAGCAAGAGGAAGCTCGATTTGTTGTGGTGCCTCCACCTGATCAGGTAGAGGATCCGCCAGTTGAGGTTGAGCTGGATCCGGAAATTGACTTGGTACTCGACAATGTTGCTCTATTCAACTCCGCGCCTGCGCCGCTGAGCGCCGCCGCTGCCGCGGCGAACCTGCCAACGCTTGATCAGTCATTGATGGCCAAAGCCAATACAGCCCAGCTGAGCATCGCCGCCCCTACCATTGGCATTCCTGATTCCGTTGCATTGATCGAGGCGGTACCAGATGGTGAGGTAAAAGGCGAAGCCCGTGACATCGTGGACAGTTACCAGAACGCTTTGGACCGTTTGTCCCAGGAACTGGTATGGATGCTAGACGAGAGCCCTGTGCTGGTGGTCTGGTGTTTCGATCAATCAAAAAGCATGAAAGACGATCAACAGGAAATTCGAGACCGGATTGAAACAGTTTATGAACAATTAGGAATCGTCGGCCGCACAGAGAACAAGGCGAGGCAGACAGCGTTGATGACCGCCGTGACTAGCTACGGTGAGATGTTCATCGATCACACTCTCCATCAACCCACTGCCAACCGCGATGAGATTCGGGAAGCGATCGACGATATTCCAGTTGATACAACCGGAAGAGAATTGATGAGCTCTGCCGTTGGACGAGCAATTAATATTTATCGAGATCTGGCACGGCGGGGCCGCAAGATGGCGCTTGTTTTGGTAAGTGATGAGAGTGGCGACCGACAAAACAACAACGGATTCATCGAACAGGCAATCAGCGTTGCCAAAGCTGCCGATTGCAAAGTTTACGTACTAGGCCGTGAATCAGTCTTCGGTTCGCCCTACGCGTTCTTGCACTGGCAACACCCACAGACCAATCGGCATCATTATTTACAAATGGACCGAGGCCCTGAAACAGCTTTTCCAGAACAGTTGCAGACCAATGGCTTTCACCGCCGACGTGATGCATTCGGCAGTGGCTTTGGCCCCTACGAGCAATCGCGTTTAGCACGGGAAACCAATGGCATTTTCTTCATGCTGCCAAGTGCCGAGTC
Organism: Rhodopirellula sp.; assembly: GCA_002690925.1. Taxonomy (GTDB): domain Bacteria; phylum Planctomycetota; class Planctomycetia; order Pirellulales; family Pirellulaceae; genus Rubripirellula. The sequence continues at coordinate 3,686 of NZGD01000097.1, read as the reverse complement.
TGAATTGGTGGGACGCCACAAGGAAAAGTATGACATGGAAGCCTTACGTCCTTATCGACCAGACTTGCGTGCCAAGACCGAAGTGCTGACAGACCGCAGTGAATTCCCGTTGCGATCATTGATCTGGAAAGTAATCCAAGATCTGAACCCCTATGCTGAAGCAAACAAAAAAGCGATCGAAATGCGTCTGACATTTTCACTCAAACCACAGGACTTTATCAAACAAGCAAGACGCGAACAGGAAAAGGCAAAGATGCACCTGAGGTACATGTCAGAAGCCGAGCAGGCCTTGCTTGCCGGCCAGCATCTTCGAGAGCAAGAACCTGACCCACGGTGGCAAGCCAACTACGATTTGATTCTCGCCCAACTGATTGCCTACCAAGCTCGAATCTATGAGTATGGTGTTGCCTTGGACGACTTTATCGCAAACCCCAAAGCTGCAGCCCCCATGAAAGGGAATCGAAGATTAGTCCACTGGGATCTACGAACAGTAAAGAAAACCAGAACAGAAGATGCCAAATCCTATATTGAACGAGCGAACGATCAATTTAACGCCGTCGTTAAGAACCACCCGGGATCGCCTTGGGCAGCACGTGCAAAATGGGAAATGCGTCGGGGCTACGGTGCAGATCTGTTCGCAGACTATCATCTGCCATACAAGACATTGCCACCTTCAGTCAAACCTACCCCACCGCCGAAAATTTGACATTACCAACCGTTAACAGGCTCAAACCGTAGCCACGCAGCAGACAAACCCGACATTCGTGCGGTCCTCGCTAAAATCCTTCAGGCAACCTTTACAACGACCGCACGCAAAGGTGGTTGTTCAACGTTCACTCGTCGATAACGACATCGCGGCATTCGACACTTCAAAGTGAAGTGGGTGAAGCATGAACTTTGAAACTCAGTTGCGACAAATCAACTTTGTTACATGAACAAGCTTCTCTTATGCGACTTTGATCAGTCACCCACAGTTCCATAGCCACGTAGTCCCTGCGAAGGCGGGCACTTTTCACTGGGTCACTGTTCATCCAAACAGTGGCGACGAAAAGTCGCGTTACTCGTGCAACGACAATTGAGAGGATGGGTCAGAAACGCTGCAAGATGCTTCCAACACAGGTGGAAGGTTCGCAGAAACAGCTGGAACCGGAGCATCCTTCTATTCCCCGCAGTTGGCGGCACTCTGATCAAACAACGCTGCGATAGTACTCAACACTTTGCCGAAGCCCATCGGCGATTGTCGTTCCTGGTTCGAACTTCAATCGATTCCTGGCTTCGGAGATATCGGCAAGCGAATCACGCACGTCACCGGCTCTGGCAGGTTCATGTATGGGCTCGATATGCTCAGCAAGAATCTCTCGAAGATTGGTAAGCAGCTCCAGCAGTGTGGTTCGTTCACCCCGCGCTATGTTGAACGTGCCACCGGGCGCATCTGCCATCGTTGCTGCAAGTAGATTTGCCTGAACAACATCTTTGACGAATACAAAATCGCGTGACTGCTGGCCATCACCATAAATGACCGGACGTTCACCCGAAAGAATCATTGAGACGAACTTTGGAATCACAGCGCTGTACTCGCTTTGGGGATCCTGACGAGGCCCAAACACATTGAAATAGCGAAGCACAACAGTCTCAATATCAAATCCCCGCTGAAATGCCTGGCAATAAGCTTCGGCAGCCAACTTCGCTGCCGCGTACGGCGATAGTGGTGCCGAAGGATCCGTCTCACGTTTGGACACAAAAGTGGAATCACCATAGGCTGCACTGGTCGAAGCTAGCACCAACCGACGCACACCAGCGACTGCTGAAGACGCAAGCAAATTCACCGTGCTGGTGGTGCACCATGCATGACACAAATCTGGTTCCCGCATGCTACGTGGCACACTCGCCATCGCCGCCGCGTGAAACACCAGATCGACGTCAGCCACAGCACGCCTGACAACTTCAATGTCAGATGCGTCACCCTCAATGATCTCGATCCGCCCGGCCTCAAGATGCTCAAGATTACGGCGAAATCCTGTACTGAAGTTATCTAAGACCCGAACCGTGCCACCTGCAGCTAACAAACCGTCCACCAAATGAGAACCAATGAATCCTGCGCCACCAGTGACCAAACACCGTGAACCCTCAAGCGTTCGCACTAAATCAGATGACATCGGAAACCAAACTGAAAAGAAAACCGGTAGATAAGAATTTGCGGTGCCAGCAGGAACCACGAAACGGTAGTACGTTCAACAATGGCTGAAAAACGATCAAATGCAAGCGTTGATCTCAATACATTTGGCCGATCTCGCTGGAAAGACTTTCCATGAACTCGCGAAAAAACCCAAAATCGCGGCGGAAATTTTTTCGTGAAATGCCAATCAGGCCGCCGCCCATCGCCAATGCCGGCATCCTTCGAACTAGAAGCGAGTTTTTTAGCACACGATCAATTTGCGGGGCCAGTCTGTGTGCCTGAAAATGAAGGCTGGATTTAGTTTTGCTACCCAGCAAGTCCAAGGGAGAAAATCTAAGTATTTGCTGAGAACCAAACCAGCCTGCGAGCATAAGTATCCGACAGTTTGGCGTGGTCGCCCCCCAAAACTCGGTAACAGCGATTCAACACGCTGGCTCATGCGAACCTCCGAAAACAGAAGCCGATCACGAGTAACCCCGACTGTCTCCTCCGTATCACCGCGAATTCACCTTCCAAAAAGTGAATGCGTGAAGAGACGTGAACGACAGCAGGCCCCAACACGGCACAAGTATCACGGTGCACAAACGTCACAGTGAACAAACATCGCCTACTTGTACCCAATTCATAACCGAACGAGTTTCGGCGTAACTGCCGTGCTCTCGCTACCCACGGATAGCAGGCAGAGCCGACGGTTTAGCTCTGAGCTTTCGCTTTGGTTCGAGCCTCGCGCAGACCGCGACTGAGGATATCCCGCAGCATTGGCGAAAAATCTTCATACTTCAACTGGTCAGGCGCACCATTGCTGAACTGATAAATCGCGTCACGCGGCTTGACCCCCAAGGCAATCAGCGTGCTGCTGACTGTGCCATAGTCGCCATTTCTCACCACCATGCTCGGACGTCCGGGCCCGACAGGAGCTCTGGCAAAAACTTTACTGGCAACAGCCAGGAACTTGACGGGAGAGTCAAGCGTCTGCAGCGTCAACAACCGTCTTGCCATCTGGACACGTTGGTCGTCTGGGTCATTAAGATTGCGGGCCCCGATGATATTCAGGCCATCTTGCAGCTCAACAACTTCCTGACGCTCATCGGCATGAATGGCATATCCATTCTTGGCATCGGCAATCAAAATGTTACAGCCGTCATAACGAGTCTTCGCAAATTCCGTCTCAGCCTTCTCGAGGGCGCGGCTGGCCGATGTGCAGCGTAGCAAGTCTAAAGCTAGCAAACCGCGTGAGCGTTGCCCGAAGAGCGGCGTTGCGGTTGCTCTGTTGCACAACCCGACGAAGAGCCCATTTTGGTTAACGCCGAGCCAAGACCCACCGGCTTTTTGATCAATACCGCAAAGTACGCGTGGTTTGCCGGATTGAATCGATGGAGGCAGACTTGGCCGGTCGACGTACTCCTCGCGATTCGCTGCGACAAGGATGGGACTTTCGGGGACCAAGCGGTACTGAACAGCCAGTAGGCACATCTCGCAGCTTTCTATTTCAAAAGAACAGTGATTATCA
>NZGD01000096.1 GCA_002690925.1 Rhodopirellula sp. | reverse complement strand
TTGTCTAGTTCGCGTTGGGTAGCTTCTGCCTTTGCTTGATGCTTTCGGCGATTGCCCAATGGTAGGACACACCATCGATTTCCAAAATGACGCCATCGGCTTCGATCGACTGTATGCTTCCTTTGACGCCATAGAAGTCGAATTCTTGACCTTTCACGAGGATTGACTGTGCTTTGGTCTTTTCATTGACAATCCATACCTCGCTCTCCGTGCTGGATAAAATTGTTCCTACCTGCACGATTTTATCCGAGTAGTCAACTGGTTTTGGCTCAGGAGCTTTGGCCGGTGGGGTGTCCTTCTTCCGTTTGTTCCCCGCACTCTTCGGTTTATTGCGTTTCACCAAGAAGGGAGACTCTGGAACCGAGTCTTTCGCGAGCCTTTTTTCTATGTCCGTTTTTGCTTTCTTTTGTTCGGCGGCAGATACCAGTTCTTCGCGGTCAGATGCTGAATCGAGTATCAGTGCTTCGACGTTCATGCTAATGTTCAATTCATCTTCATACTCGTTGCCTTGTTTCTTGATCTGCATCTCCGTGACGCGATGAAGAAGCGGAGTGCATTCAAGTGTTAGTAAAAGCTTCCGTAGTCCCTCAAACGTCGTGGTTCCGATGACTCCGTAGGACAGTTTTGCAGTCACGTCATTTTTTTCGAATACTCCAGCAGGCGTGACCTGACTATTTTTAAAGCCAGCTGAGTCGACTGACTTCGCGAGCCAATTTTGGTAAAGGGTTGCCGCCATGCCGGGACGTTTTGGGAGGCTCTTCTTAAGCCAAAGGTTATTCTCCTTTGTGAGCTCACCAATCTTTTCCTGCATTCTTTTTTGTACTACCAGTTCTTGCTTGAGTTCCTGCACACCTGCTTCTCGGTCACTGATGGGACCCAAGAGATACTGATTGAATAGCGTTTGGGCGCGGAAGAGCAAGACAACGCCCAGAATCACAAGGGCGTAGACTTTCGTTCGATTACTATTCATTGTCACCTTGCTCCTTCTGCCTGATGATTCCAAAAACGCGACAAGCCGGTACTCACTTTGCCGTTTCTTTGTTTACTATCGCATCTTTGCGAGGCTTGGAGTTGAACACTTTGGGTTGAATCAACTCGATGTCCAACTCGAATTGCAATGGGAATTTTTCAACGACATCACTCTCGAAAAAAGGTTTTGGATTAACAACGAATTGACTGCTGTCTGAGGAAAACTGTTCGTTCATACGCATTACATCCGTTTGTTTTTTTGCGAATCCGGAGCCAGTGGCCTTGGGAGGTTGTTTGATGCCCCGCGCTGCGAGATCGAGTTCGGAAAAGTAGGCCTGTTTCGAATCTGGCATCCGCTTCTGAAGCTCCGTGATTTCATGGAACCAGTTAATGTTGGTTTTTTCCCAGTCTCGCATCGCATTCACTTTCGCGATGATTGATTGTCCGTTCTGGTTTTTCTCGGTGATCGCATTGAGTTCATTTTGCAATGTTTCGAACTCAGCATTGATCACTGAGCTGCGATGTCGAATGTACGAGAATGCAATGATTACAAAGACACAAGCGATCGCTACGGCAGCGAACGTAGCGTTGAGAGTTTTTTGCCTCGCAGATTTCACGCCAACCGGATTCAGAATGTCCAGGCGATTGCTCTTTGGCTCTTCTGCCATCAATAGCAAACCCTGCAAGCAGCACAGGGCGTGTGGGTCACACTCACCAGATGAAGCCGGTTCAGGAAGGATTGACTCGAATTCAATGATTGTCGGATCGATGTCAAATTCAGCATGAATAGCGGGAGCCAGAGTCGTGTTTTCATTTTCACTGCAGACCAACAGAATCCTGTTGAGCTCCTGGTGCTCGTCGACTTTTTGCTTGACCGATCCCCGGAAGCGACGTGCGGCGTGAATCACCTGTTCTTCATTCAAAAAGCCTTCGTCAAGCCGTTCTTCATGCAGGGCCACAATTGAGCTATCGACAAAGGCCGTCAGCCTGAGGTGATGAGCGTCCTTGAAAATAAGCAAATCGCAGTCGCGTGTTGCTGCTGGTAACTTGCTGCGCACATACTTCATGCAGGCATAGTTCGCCGTCGTGAGTAACTCAAGCTTCAAGTCAGCACATTCCAATGTGTGCTGGTATGAGTTGAGGAGGTCTGCCGTTGTTAAGGCCAGTAGAATACCAGTCTTGTTTTCTCCACCACGAGATTCGATTAAGAAGTCATAACGTGCTTCTTCAGCTTTGATGAACTGGCTGCCTGCGACATGGAGCTCAACCATCTTCGCGAGGTCCTGTTCAGTCTTCCCTGGAAGAGTAATGCACTTTTGCAGCACATAAGGTGACTCGAGTGCAAAGACAGTGCGGTTCGCACTTACACCCAAGTCGGCGAGTTCCTGTTTGAGCCAGTTCCCAAAGTTGTCAGGGGCTTCATCAAATCTTAGGGCGTCTGGGATCTGGATGCTACGTGCCAGTTTGATCTCGATCTTCTGGCCTCTTGCAGTCCCTTCCACGAGATGCAAGTGCTGGCGATCGATTAACAATGCAATTCGATTAACCATTGCAAGCATTCCTTATTGTCAAAATCTTTGCCGCTGGCTAGTTGATGGTGACGGTTATCCGGCTTGATGGTAGGCGGACAGTGATTGAGTGTTGGGACTTAATTTCATCCTTCAGTGTTCTATCGTCGATTACGTCAGAATTCTTGTTCATCTCTGCAAAGACTCTGACAGCTACCGGACTATTTTCAGTTGACGTCCAAGAATCGCTCCATTCGTTCCCATCGAAATATTCAAAACGCATTGACTTAAATTCGCTTTTTTCGAATGCCCAATTGGTCGATTTAACGGTTGCCGTATTGTCACTCGCATTCAAGGCAACACGAAATCGGTGCAAACCTGGCATTTGTTTGGTCATGGCCGCTTGGCGTTCCAGACGATAACCCAATTCTCTGAGGGATGTTTTTAGTTGTGTGTCGCTTGCCGTTCGCGTTACAAAAAAAGCGTCGAAGTCAACGATAGGACGATAGCCCTTTTCTCTAGGCTTCGCACCTTCTGAGTGTGAGCCTTGATCGATTCTACGGATAAGCAGAACATTGTCGGCGCCTAACACCGTTGATCTTGGTGGCTGAACAGCCTGCGTGACTTGAATGTCCCTATCGTTCTCTGGAAAATACTGTTCGACGTAATCATGACGATTGTCGATCTCGGTTCTTAGTCCAAGCTCTATCTGTTGAAATACCGCCCGCGCCAACCCGTTCTGTCTGGCATTCTCCGTACCAGCCCTCGTCAATCGTGATGCGATGTCAAGGGATGCATATGCGATCATGACAAGAATGGAGCCTAGGCCAATTGAGATGATCACCTCAAGCAGAGTAAATGCTTTTCGCGATGCCTGATTGCGATACGCTTGCGTCTGGATGCCGGACATTTGCAGGTTGGTTAAATCCAAAATGTGAAATCTACTTGGAAATTCGCGAGTTCGGGATCAGACGCGTAAGTGCGACATTGACACTGCGCGCCTGCGTGTCCTCTTTGAAGACGTCGACGGTTATCAGGGAGAGGTTTGGGTATTCGCTTGAACTTAATCGTGCTCGCCACGACCAGTCCTGGTTTGGACTCGAGAAAGGTATTTGATTCGAATTGGTGTCCACGCTTAGCGAGCCTGACAGGATTGATTCCATTGTCGATGCACAAAGCAACGCTGCACGTGTTCGGGCTTGACCATCTACTGTGCTGCGCAAGCCATTGTTGATCAGGGTACTGATTCCCGTCATTGCAAATAGGAAGATTGCGATTGAGATGAGCACTTCCAGAATGGTAAGGCCAGAGCGTTGGTGCTTCTTGCGGCTATTCATTGCGAGCTCCTCGTTGCCTGCGTGAAGCCCCGGTCAATGGATCGATGCTTATCCAATGTGTTTCCTCTGCGGCGCCCGTAATTCCCATCTGGTGAGAAGTTGCCGTTCCGTCGGCAAAGAAGAAAATTCGAATGAATTGTTCACTGGAGGCAGTATCGGGTGCCTTTGAGAACCAGCAGGATGATGAGAGTTTGTGGGTTGAACTTGCGTGTGGTGCTGCATTTCGAACATTCTCATTGTCAGCAGCGTGATATCTTGCGTCTTCACTCTCTGCCGGAAAGTGCCAAGTCTGGATGCTGTAACTTGTTCCACCAGGCCTGTACTGGAACACTTGCGTGCCCATTTGCTCGATCGCTCGTGTTCGTGCTCGCGCTAAAACCATCTGTACTTGCATTGCTTGTCGGTTCACTGCCGTTCGCTGATACAGTCGCATCAGGTTGGGTGTGACAACTGAGGCGATCATGAGCACCAAAGCCAAGACTAGCAAGACTTCAATTAGTGTGAAAGCACGTGGCCTCGTTTGGAAATCCGCATCACGACAAGAACGTAAGGAAGCACGGGATGAAGCATCGCCACCACGCATGGGCCGTTGTCTGATCACGGACGCGTTAGTCAAAAGAAGCGACGCACTCAGATCAGCGGTTGACCAACCAGTTGCAAATCGATCAGTGACGGGCCTTGAAGGGACGCACCGAACGCGCCCGGATAAACGGGGCGTGGGGCGAACGATGTGAAGCCAGTGATGTGGCTTACCAGTTATTGATGTCATCCTCGTTCCCTGGGATACCATCTGGGCCGGTTGAGGACAAATCGAATGGCTTCGTTGATTTTGCAGCTGGATAAACATAGCTGAACTCCCGCCTCCAGGCGTCGAGTGGTTTTTCCTCGCAATAGGGACCTCTCCACAGATCTGCTTCAGCTCCGTTAGGGGCAGCCATCAGTGCCGCCAAACCATCGCTCTTGGATGGGTACTGCCCATCTTGATCGATGGCGTAGAGTTTCAATGCCTGTTCCAGGCCTTTTAAACTGATTCGGGTGGCATCGATGTTTGCTTGCTCCTGACGGTTGACCAGACTTGGGACAACAGCACCGGCAATTACTAAAAGGATTGCCACGACTAACAGGACTTCGATCAGCGTCATTGCTGAACGCAGGGAATACCGATGCATGTTCTTTTTAGTTTGCATTTTGTCAACTCTTTATGTGAGACTGCCAGCAGACTGGAGTACGGGTAAAAGTAATGCCAGAAGGAGGAATAAGATCAGAACCGCCATGACGAGAAGCAGGCATGGCTCAAGCATCCGAACATACAAATCCAAGCGGCGATTGGCCTGACGCTCGAGACTGTCACCCGCTTTCATGAGGATGTCGTCAAGGCGGTTTGTTGTTTCACCGACCCGTATCAGTTCGATGAGTTCCTCAGAGAACTGCTTGCTTTTATTCAATGGCGCTGCGAGTGAACGCCCGGATGCTATGCTTTCGGATGCTTTTGCAATTGCGTTGCTCAGTACGATATTGCCGGTGACATGCCTTGATATCTCGAGCGACGCCATGATCGGCACGCCGTTCTTTAACATTGTCCCCAAGACTCTGCAGAAGCGAGAAATTGCGTACTGACGAATGATCTTACCGATGCCCCATGCTTGCAGTAAAAAATGGTCGCGATAGACACGTCCACCTTCAGTCCTGAGCCATTTCCAAAGTAAGAATCCTGCCAAGATTACAATTCCACCTACATACAAATAGTCGTTCTTCAGTAGCGTACTCAATTTCAGTAACAGAATTGTAGGCAGTGGTAATTCACCGCGTTTTTCCAGCCTTTCGAAGATGATCTGAAAACGTGGAACAAAAAACACCATCATGGTTAGAAACAGGATACCACCTGTCACCACAAGAAAGACGGGGTAAGCAATCGCTCCAAGAATGCGACCTCGTAAATCTTCGCTGCGTTCTGTGAAGACTGCCAGGTTGCGAAGAGAGTCTTCGATGAAGCCACCTTCTTCTCCAGCACGAATTATGTTGATAGCGAACGACGTAAACACTTTCGGGTGACTTGCCATGGCCTCGGAAAGTCGCGTTCCATTGGCGACCTGAGTTCGGATATCATTCAAAACCGGGGTAAGGCCATTGCTTTTGCTCCTGGAGACCAATAGTTCGATGGCGCGAACAAGAGGCACTCCGGCGTCAAGCAGATCAGCCAAATTAGAGAACAGTGCCTCCAAGTCCCGATTGCGAATCCGATTCTTTTTTGATTGCTTGCCCGCTGGTTGGATTTCGACCGGCGACATTGATTTTTCCATCAATGCCCTGACGGCTTCGCTCTTTGAAGCAGCAGCAATGGATCCACTAACTGATTCCCCGCTGCTACTGATCGCTGAATAGTTGTACTCAGTCATTTCGGATCACAATGCGTTTCGTCTGCTGTGCCCGTCAATCGTAATATTTCGTTGATCGTTGTCTTGCCCTCTACGACCGCCTCCCAGCCACTTTGGCGGAGTGTCTTCATCCCTGCATTGAGTGCGTGCTCACGAATCATGTTGGCATCACTGCCCTGTCCCGTCAATCTTCGAATCTCAGTGTCGCAAATGACGAGTTCAAATATTGCCAGTCTTCCTCGGTAACCAGTTCCTTGGCATTTTCTACAGCCAGTGGCTTCCCATATCTGTTCCACCGTACCGGGGAAATCTTCGGGCAAAGTGACGGGCTGGGTATTTGCTTGAACTTTGCAATGATCGCAAAGTTTTCTAATCAGGCGTTGAGCCATCACACCTCGGAGGGTGCTGGCAACCAGGTATGGTTCAATCCCCATGTCAATCAAACGGGGAATTGCTCCACAAGCATCATTGGTGTGCAGCGTGCTCAAAACCAGATGCCCTGTAAGTGAAGCTTGCATCGCACTCTGTGCCGTTTCCTGGTCTCGAATCTCACCTACCAAGACAACGTCGGGGTCGTGTCGAAGGATGCTTCGTAAACCATTGGCAAAGGTGCGCCCGATCTTCTCCTGTACTTGAATTTGATGAATTCCAGGCAGACTGTACTCGACGGGATCTTCAATAGTAACGATCTTAATCGTCGGTTTGTGGATTGCGCTGAGAGCGCTGTACAAGGTGGTCGTTTTTCCGCTGCCAGTAGGGCCCGTGATAAGGATCATCCCATTGGGTTGCTTAATCAAATCCATGAATTGTTGGTATTGCGGTGACGGGATCTCGAGACCGTCGATTGAAACCACACTGCGACTTCGATCCAAAAGACGTAATACAACATTCTCGCCATGCAGCATGGGAATGATTGACACGCGGATGTCTGTCGGACGATTCATGATGGTTGCCTTGAAGCGTCCATCCTGTGGCAGTCTCTTTTCAGCGATGTTCAACTTCGCGAGGATTTTAATACGACTGACTAATGCCGATCGAAACTGCGTCATGCTTGGTGGAAATGACACGGTTCGAAGCATGCCATCAACACGGTAGCGGACTTGGAACACACTTTCTTCATTTTCCAAGTGAACGTCACTTGCTCCCTGATGAAGTGCATCCTCAAGTAATTCGGTTACCAGTTTCGCGACCGATCTCTGTTCACTGATGTTGTCGAGCGTAGAATCTTGTCCGAACATGACAGCATCATCTAGGTCGACCTCGTCTTGATCGCCTCCCAATGCATCCAAGACACTTGAAGCTACACCCAAGTGTTTCTTCAACTGCTTTGAAATCTCTTGGGACTCGGCAACTACAGGTTTGAGCATCTGTCCCGTGGCGAGGGACAACTCGGAGATCAGATCCAGGTCGTATGGATCACTGACGGCAATCAGAATGTGCTCCCCTTCTCGTTTTAACGGAAGAGCGAGATGCTCGTACAAGGCTGCAGCTGGAAACAGTTCGAGCAAGTTCTGGTCAATTTCTGTGTCGTGCAGATCCACGACCGGTAATCCATAATTCGAAGCCTTATTCATTGGTGGAGAGGTCCGATGGATAGAAGGAGAACCAGATAGAAATTCACTGGAATAACGTGAACAATCCTTGCATTCCGAACAAACCTGAGGGTCTGCCTGAGCGACCGAAGCAATATCCGGCTAGGAACTATAGCCGCGCGTTAAGGTTTGTCAAATTTCCAAGATTGGCGGAAGAGCCGTTCATCAATAAATGAATCAGGCATAAAAAAACCGGCCGGTGATTGATCACCGGCCGGTCGACTTTGCAGCAGAAGAAAAGGTTCTAGTGAGACTAGCTTGCCGTCTAACTACTGCAAAGCCATCCCGTGGACGTCCAATTGGTACAACGACCAGTTAACGCCGTCCATTTCCCAATCACTCTTCTTCAACTCCGGTTCGGTTCTCGGTCGTAAGTCCGCCTTCTTCGAGAATTTCATCAAATTCTCGCAGCGATCTTCCACCAGGAATTCCGTCGCGACCGCTTGCCTCAACCTCAACCGAATCATCTCCATTTTTGATGACAAGGCTTGGGTGATCAAAGGGTGCTGCGTTGATTTCTGAGTTCTCGTCAGTCAACGTGTGAAGGAATGCTTCCAAGGCATCGATCTTTGATGGATCATCGCGAAGAAGTTCGATTCCATTGACGTTGGGAGCACGATCAGCTTCGTTGGCGAAGTTACCACCACGAGCGTAGAACTCGATTACCTGACGCAGAGTGGACATGCTTCCGTTGTGCATGTACGGGCCGGTGTATTCGATGTTTCGCAAAGTTGGAACCTTGAACGAACCATTTACAGCGGCTTTCGGACCACCACGACGAAGCCGTGAAGGCTGCCTCAGGGTGTTGGACAACGGACGTCCATCGGCACCCTTACCACCAATCCCGAGGTCTTTGTTGGTTGGGCTGACGCCAATGTTATAGAAACCACTGTCGTAGTTCTTGACGACGTCGCCAAATTGCATCTGCATGGACTCGATCGGCTCTTCGCCGTCACCGACGATTGCGGCTGCAAAATGAGGGCCACGGTGACAGTCTGCACATTTTCCTTCATTCAGGAAAATCCGAAGTCCTTCCTTCTCCTGCTCGGTAAATCCGTTGTTGAATCCGGAATTCGCGAAATCGTCATAGCGGGTGCTATCAGGAATGAGCTGCCGCATGTAGACCATTTGAGCGAGGCCCCAGAAGAGTGAGAAGTTAGCTTCCATCTGAGTCGTTGTTCCACCATCGACGGTCGCGATTTGATACCACTCTGGCTTGAATGCTGCTCGTACCAGGTCAGCGTACGTCTTGCCTTCAAGAACTCCTCCACCCAAAACACTGTCGTCAGGGTGAACGGTTTGGGTCGCGAGAGGCTCCAATGAGAGCATCTTTTTGCCCAGATCAGCAAAGGTTCGCCCGATGAATGAGGTCTCGATCGTATCCAATACTGGCTCAGTTGACAGCGAGGCGAGAGCAGCGTTTTCGATGGAAATTCGCGTCTTCATGGCTCGTGTGCCACGCGAGTTGGACTTCCAAACACGGGCTGTCTTGTCACGGTCGCCAGATCCATTCACGCCGTTGAACTGATTTTCAGCGCGACCGTCCCAGAAGAGACGCTTGTGGAATGCAGCACCGTAAGTGGTGGGAGCATTACGCCCGGTGACAGCTCGCCAATTTTTCCCGCCAGAGCGGAA
>NZGD01000095.1 GCA_002690925.1 Rhodopirellula sp. | reverse complement strand
TTTACTATCACTGGTGTTGAGGACGGTTTTGTAGATGGCAGCCAGGCAGTAACTATCACTGGTACAGCGGCAGGCTTCGAAGCGGGAACTGCCGGTGTTGCTGTCCTTGATGTTGATACTCCTACCTTGACTCTGGAAATTGCTGCAACGGAAGTCGCTGAGGATGAAGTTGTAACGGCAACCGTTTTCCGCAACACCGACACAGGTTCTGATTTACTGGTCACTCTCTTCAGCAGTGACAGTGGTGAGGCTGCGGTTGCTCAGGACGTGGTGATTCAGAGTGGCTCACTGAGTGCGGTTTTCAACGTGGCGGGACAATTGGATGGTGAGGTTGACGGGACCCAAACCGTAACCGTGACTGCCAACGCAGATGGTTTTGTTCCGGCGACTGATTCGATCGATGTCACCGATATTGACGCCGAACTGAATGACCTCTTTTACTTCTCGCGTAAGAATAACGGAACGGTTGCAGGTGTCCTGTTCCAAAATGAAGATATCGTCGCTTACAACGGTAGTGAATTCAGAGTCTTCTTTGATGGAACCCCTTGGGCGAGTGGGCTGACATTGGACGCATTTTACATTCAGGAGAATGGTGACATTCTGATGTCCTACAGTGTGGCTGGGACGATCACCGGTGGTTTACTTTCTTTTGATGATTCAGACATCCTTAGGTTCTCTCCAAGCACGCAGGCTTGGGACCTTTACTTTGATGGAAGCGATGTGGGCCTGAGTAGCAACGGGGAAGATGTCGATGCGATTGGTTTCGCACCAGACGGCAGGCTTGTTATCTCGACGAGTGGTTCCAGTTCTGTGAATGGTGTGAGTTCTCGTGATGAAGATATGATTGTTTTCAATCAAACTTCATTGGGCGTGAATACTGCTGGTAGTTTTGAAATGTACTTTGATGGCAGCGATGTTGGGCTGTCGACGTCATCCGGCGAAGATGTGGATGCGGTCTCCATCACCAGCGATGGAACGATTTATATGTCAACGGTAGGCAATTTCAGTGTCACCGGAACCAGTGGCGCGGACGAAGATGTGTTTGTTTTTGAGCCTGCGGTTCTTGGGGCGAGTACGAGCGGTACTTTCCGACCGGGGCTTTATTTTGATGGTAGTGCTTACGGTTTCGGAAATGATGTTGGAGGTCTGCAGGTGGCGGATCCTCCTGCAAATGGAACAAATGATTCCGGTGAGGCAGCGCCGGGGCTTGGCGGAGCTGCTCCCGATGGTCTGATGGTGATCATGGATGTCGAGCCGCTTGAGGTTCTCGGGCCAATGACGTTGAAGCAGTGGCAGGCACTGACCAGCAGTGTCTTTGTGTTAGCGCCACTTAGTGATGCACCAGAAATCGTTGTGCAGGAAAAAGTAGAGCAAACGTCTGGTGAGGCGACGCACTTGATGTGTCTGGATGAAGTCTTTTCCGAGTGGGGAATTTGATCCAGATCCGGCTTTCGCTTGTTGTTTGATTAGCTGGCAGGTAGCTTGCCGAAGCCTTGATGCATCGTCGGAAAGCTTGTGCTGTGGCTTGCAGGTTTGTGAGGCGGCTGCCTGCAGTTGCTGATGACGCACGGGTTGCTCGGTTGTTGAGCGATGGGCCGCTGTGGTCCCAAATCGCAGCATTTTTTAATGCTGTTTAATGACGTGCGAACCATTGGTTTTATTGGCCCGAAGGATCGCCTTGATGATGTTTTCCCATAAGCATGCAAACTTAGGACAACTTTTTCTCAGCAGCACTGGATCAAGGCTTCGTCAACGACCTCATCATGTTCTTGTTTCGCTTTGACAAGAAATTCGAGTTGTTCGGCGGTTAGAAATCCCATTTGCTTAGCAAGCTCACCAAATACCATTGGGCAGCTCTTTTGTTCATTGCAAACGCGGACAACCTGCTCTGTCGTTAATAGGCCATTTTGCACCGCAATCTCGCCAATCGGTTGGACTCTGATCCGAATTGACAAAGGTATCTCTTGCTGATTTGATTTTTGGAAAATCATTTCATGCTGCCTTGTAGTTAGAGAACGCGTGTTGCTGGATTCATCGGGCTACCCAGTGGAACCGTACTTCGCAATTGGAGAGTATGGCGGGGTAAGAAGTTGGTTTTTCGAAAATACGCTTGGAGTCCTGTAACATTTTCAGCTTAGTGTCACCGACGATGGAAGCATTGGTACATCAAGCTATTTGCCAAGCAGCTTTTGGCGGCAACACGGCGTTTTGAACCTTCAGTCAAGGAAATAGCCTTCGGTGTCACTGACGAAGTTTTAGACGCCAAAATGAAGCCCAAGGTAGGGCCTTCTTACGTTTTGTTGCAGATTTGAATTGCGGAATTTATTTTCGTGGCGACGAGCAGATTGCCAAGAGGTAACGAGCGAGCAGTCTCTGAAGAATAAGGGTCTTCTGATGACTGAAAGCGCCGTCCAGCGTATTTTCGGTCGCATGGAGATGCTGGAAGCAACTCCAGGGTGGTGATTCATGCCGGAGTGCTAGATGAGTTCTCTTCTCTGTTCCCCGCAATGATACTTGAACTGACCGCATCACTCGAATCAGTGATTGCATTCGGCATTTTTGGCTGCGGCGTGTGGCGTAAGATCGGTGCCGCGGGAAGTGGATGAGACGCTCAAGGAGTGACTCAGCACTATTTTGATCCAAGCGCAGTCCGTGGATAGCAGAAAAACATCATGCAGCAGGCGATCTGCCGGAGCTTGTTTCTCTGGATCGCGGCGTGAAGAATTGAAACTTCCGCGGAGGCCCGATGCATGTTTCGGAGGCGGAAAAAGCCGGTTCCTGCCTAAAAAGAGAGGCGACGGTGGGATTCGAACCCACGAATAATGGATTTGCAATCCATCGCCTTAGCCACTTGGCCACGTCGCCTTTATCTGCGCAACTTAGGAAAAGGTTGTTGATCAGTCAAGATCCGCAGTTTTGTTTTGCTGGCGAGTCTGCCAGTTATGACGGTAGTATCGTCCGGCCTACCCCTGCTACTTGATGAGAGATTTGAAGTTTTTCCGAGGTTCATTCCCTTCTCGACGAATTCAAGGGCACGGTTTGAAAATTGTGACGAGAGAGGCTCGCGGCGCAGGAGTGTTGTAGTTGGAGTTGGGGTTGGGGTTCAGCTGATTCGCGACGCGGGAACCTCCAGTATGGCACGATAGAGTTCGCATCAGCGTCATCGCAGCACTGCTGTGCCATCAAGGAATGAAGGCTGTTCCCAACCGACGGTTGGTGGACTCAGCTGACTTCTCAAAACCGATGGCATAAGCATGTTTGCAGGACTTGGCTTTCGCGTTATCGAATTGGTCGAACAGAACAAACACGCATGTAATGGAAAATTTCCGGTTTTTGGCTGGCTCAGGTCTTGCCAAAATTCCCAGGCGAGGTGGGCTGCAGCACGGTTCGACGCATGAAGGCTCGAGCATGTGTGACATAGTCGACTAAATCTCATGTCACCAACCGCACCTCCATCCTGTTTGTCAGATTGAGGTCCCAGCCCTTAGTAGGTACCAAGATCGCGCCGCTCAATGCCGGTGAGCAGTTTCATCAAGGCAGTGCGAAGTTCTCGCACTTTCAGTGGTAGTGGAAGCAGTTTTCGGTTTGCGCCGCGATGTGCACCGTTAATGATGGTAGATTGGCGTTTGTCGACCAAAAGAATGGATGGTATATCGCACGTGTGAGCATCTGTGGCGAATTTGTTGAAAGCCTCGAGTGCCAGTGTTCCCAGTTCAGAGGCACCAAAAATTACACAGTCGGCCGGAACGTCTTCATCCGGTGTGAATCTAGCCAAAGCGCGGTTGGCGTCAGAAATGACAAGAACCCGGTATCCTCGGGACTTGAGTCTTTCGCGAATTGCATTCTGCAGTCCCGATTTTGACTCGACCAGCATGACAACATAACCTTCACCTTCATTGGTAGGCAATTCATCATCGTCATGGTGATCGGCCATGGGCGAATTTACGTCAGTGCGTTGGCTTTTTCCCTTACCTAGAATCTCAATTGCTTTTTTCAGTTCTGCTTGTAGGGCTGCTGCTGACTGAATTCTTTTGTCCGGATTGAACTCCATCGCACGCTGCACGATTTGATTTGCTATGCCTGGGACATCTGGAACACGTTCATGCAGCGGTGTGATTTCCTGAAATCTACTTACGTTCAGCCGTTGTAGACGGTCACGAGTTTCTGTTAACGCCGGTGTACCTGCTAGCATGTGGTAGAGCATGTTTCCAGCGAAGTAGACGTCACTTCTTGGATCGTCTTTTCGAACGCCAGTGCCACGTTCCAACGCGGCATAATCAATTGCTCGAGCATTCGGGCAGTCAGCCATCTTCTCGGGATTATTTCGATCCGATAACGCCGCAAGACCGAAGTCCACCAACTTTGCTTTACCATCAGACGAAATCAACACGTTCGACAGTTTCAAGTCACGGTGAGCGATTCCCAAAGATGCGGCATAGGCCAAACCGGAGGCAATTTCGTACATCAGGCGAAGTGCGAGATCGGCAGGAAGCTTGCCACGAATTCGAACGAGTTCTCGTAGGGTTTGACCTTCTACGAATTCCATCACCAGCAATGGATTGCGCACATCAGGAATGACATCCACAATACTGACGATATGCGGGTGGCGGAGTTTGAGGCCCATACTGCCTTCACGGAGGAACTGTTCCAGTTCCTTGACTTCATCGCGAAAACGCTTTCGCAATACTTTGACTGCGTAAATGTCACCAGAGTTGTCCCCTTTCTTCTCCGCTCGGTACACCCTAGCGAAAGTACCCGCACCAATCAGGTACAGGACTTTGTAGTCGCCGTAAAAGTAGCCAACTCGGTCCCCCTTCAGGATTTTTTCAGTTTGCAGAGTCGTGACGATGCCGCGACGTTGCATCACTCGTACCATCTCATCAAGAGTATGGTCGCCGACCCCTAGTTCACCTGTTGCATGGTCAACATCACGACGCTCGGCCAAACCAAGGTCAGCGATGCGTTCAGCAAAAATTTGGGCAGTCATTTCACTCATGAGGTCAAAAAAATACCGTGGTCGCTGGGTTTTGTGTTGCTTGTTTTTTGTGTAGATAGTCTTTCCGCGGACGCTGTTGCTGCACCAATTACGGAATTCCAGACTGGGGGCCGTGACGAGGTCGCAACCAGCGTGCCATTCATTCTACACGGACCTCCCATCATGGACAGCTAATCCTTCTTCCGAGTTCGCCTGAGAGTCGGTTAAAAGGCGTGTTGGGACGGGAATGCGCAGTTGGCACGCTTTGTTACGACCCTGTGTGCCGGGACACTGTCTGGAAAGTGCCTTTTTCCCGAAAATCACGGGTATCTGAGGGGGCGGATGAATCGGCGGTTTTTCGTGCACGCACCAGCATCTGGCGGGAATTTGTACGATTACATTCGAGGAACTACATCGATTCCTAACAGGTTCAATCCCTTGCCGAGCGTCTGCTTGCAGTGGACTACGATTGCCAAGCGGGTTGTGCGAACGGATTCTGACTCGGCTTTGAGCACGTGGCAGTTGTCATTGAATCGGGAGTAAGCCTTTGCTGTCTCAAGCAAATAATCCACTAAATGGTTGGGCGCGTAGTCTTTATGAACGGTTGTGAGTGCCTCCTCGAACTTAATCAATTGAAGGACGAGGTTGCGTTCCGCTATGTGGGTGAACTCCACGCCGTGCTCTCGTACCAAGGCTGCAACCCCTTCGTCAGTTGCATTCGCGTTCTGAAGAATCTTTTGCATTCTTGCATAGGAATACTGGACGTAAGCAGAGGTATTCCCATCGAGCGCAACCATTTTGTCCAGATTGAATCGATAGTCGCTGGTGCGGTGGTGGCTTAAGTCTGCAAATTTGATCGCACCAATTCCAACTGCTTCGGCGATGTTTTCTTGTTCCGCAGCATCCATCGGTGGGTCAAAGGCCGCAAGTCTCTCCGGGTTGCAAACCACATGCTTGGCTCGATCGACTGCATCGTTCAATAAACTTTCCAGACCAATCAATGTGCCGCTTCGTGTTTTCATCGGACGGCCGTCTTCACCCAGCACTGTTCCAAAATTTACATGTGCAAGTTTCACTTCGCTAAGTCCAAAGTGGTCAGCGACAGCAAAAAGTTTGTCAAAGTGCTCACTCTGACGCGTGTCAACAACATAAAGGATCTCGGAGGGATTGAATTCTGTAAGTCTGTACTCCAGTGTTGCCAAGTCTGTCGTGGCGTAAAGGTAAGCACCATCCTGCTTGCGAATTATCATAGGTGCATCGAACTCAGGCAGAAATACACAGAGGGCGCCATCGCTATCCGAGGCAAGGCCCAATTCTTCCAGTTTGGATGTCACATCGGAAAGCATCGGATGGTAGAAGCTTTCGCCTAAAGTGTGGTCAAAGCGGATGTCCAACCTCGCATACATCCGGTTAATCTCGTCCTTGCAGTGTGGCAGGAATCTGTTCCACAACGCTATGTTCTCTTGATCACCCCGGTGCAGTTTGGCTGTTTCCTCCAACACTTCGGTATCAATATGTGCATGCTCTTTTGCTTTTGGACCAAGGTCGGGATCCTGCTCAACCGTCAGAATCTTGTCTTCAGCCGAGGTCAGACTGGCTTCGGCACCCGCTAGTCTGCGTTCCGCGGCAGCCAGCGTTTTTTTCGCCTTCTTAAGTAGCTTGTTGTCAGCTTCTTCGACAACATTTGTAGCTTGCGCAACTGCCTGCTTCGCATCTTCGATACCCTGTCTCAATTTCGGTAAAGACTTGATTGCCTTTCGATATTCAACCAACTGATTGACAATGCGGTAGAGCTTGGCCAATTCAGTGACTGGGTTCGACTCGACTACTGCAGAATCGCCAAAATGCTTGTAGCCGTAAATGATGATCCCGAATTGGGTTCCCCAGTCGCCCAGGTGATTGTCGGTAACCACCGGATAACCCAGGAATCTCAACGTTCTCGCTAATGAGTCGCCAATAACGGTGCTGCGGATGTGTCCGACATGCATCGGCTTAGCGACATTGGGTGACGAAAAGTCGATCACAATCGACTTGTCGGTCACAACTTGCGTGATGCCACAACGATCATCCCCTAAAATTTTTGCGAGTGAGTCACTCAAGAAACTGTCTTTCAATTTCAAATTGATAAAGCCAGGTCCAGCAATCTCAGGCGGCTCGCAAATGTCATCAAGCTGGAGTTTCGCGATGAGCATCGCGGCGATTTCCCGCGGATTTTTACCGTCGCTTGATTGTTTGGCCAGTGGCATCGCGCAATTGGCCTGATAGTCGCCGTGTTTGGGGTCAGCTGTTCCCCGAATCATGGAAGCATATTGTTCGGGGTGATCAGTAAAATCTTTGAGTGCGTCAACGAAACGCTGTTGCAGTAGATGAGGAACGTGCATGAAGAATATTTGATTTCAAGAGTCAGGAGCTGGGCGTCAGTGGTTCCAATCAGTGGTTCCAATCAGTGGTTCCAATCAGCGGTCCCAATAAGTAGTCCAAATCGGTATTCCCGATCAGTGTTGGTCCAATTGTGGCGACGGTCTTGCGGGACACGGACTGACGAGGTGTTTCAGGAATTGCTGGCTACGCAAAGGTATGCCGTATCTCATTTACAGCGCCTTTTAAAAAAACAGGTCACACTTGGCCCGTTCATTGCTTGCCATTATCAATGCCAAGATCGGCCAATGGAATGGCTTCTCCGTCAGCCCAAAGCGATTCGAGGTCGTAGTAATCGCGTGTCTCGTCATCAAACAGGTGAATTACCACACTGCCGTAGTCCAACACGATCCAGCGGCTTTCGTCATAACCCTCGATCCCAAGACGCTGGTCACCGAGGTTCTTTTCGAGTTCGTCATCGATTTGCTCGCTGATCGCGTGCAACTGGCGTCGGCTGGTGCCTGTAGCCAGTACAAAAAAGTCGAATTCGGCTGATTGGGCAGAAACGTCAAGAATCATGACATTCTGGCCATTGTTGTCCAACGCCACCCGCGCAGCAGCAGTTGCCAATGCTCGGCCGTTATCCAGACCATGCGGGCGGATTGCTCTGCTGGGGGCTCCGAGGGCTGAAGTGTCATCGGATGAAACAGCTTTCGATGGTTCCAATTTAGATTCCAAGGATTTTGCGTTTAGGTCGTTGGGGGCTTTGTCGTTCATACCGCTAAAGTCTAGTGGATTTATGTTCGCTGTCACGGACAGGTAAAAGTCAGCTGGACCCTGAAATGGCGGTTTCGCAGTGGTCTCGCCCTTTTCAGCCGTTGAATGTGCGGAATGAGCCAAGCAAGTCTGGGCGATTTTGAAGCTCAGAGGGTCGGAATCTCAAGGGAAACGGTTCCAGAGACCCCCGCTAAAGCAGAACTTCACATGCGATGTTGACGATTTCAATTGAGCTGTCCAGGTCAGGCCAATGACTCCTGTTTGCGGGCCAAGTTTTGGGCTTTTCCCATTGCTCCGAGCGGATCTCGTTGTTTCGAATGCGGGATCATGACCGGGAATCATTTGTGGATTCGGAGCATCAACACCGCGGAGATAATGTCCACGACAGCAATACAGCGGCTCTCACGCGCATTTGAACCCTGAGCCTTGGATGACCTGAAATCTTCTGGCGGCCTTGGAGCCATTGCTTTTGTGTTGCCGGGCGCAAATCTTTTTGCTCATCGTTGGAGACTGTGTTGCCGGGCGAACTCAGGTGGTGTTAGTCGCTTTTCGCAGGGACGTTATGAAAGAATTTTAAGATCAGGTCGCGGTTGGGTTTGGGACCGACAGCAATCACGAGCAACGCAATCGCCAGTGAGCCGACTAGGTCCCAAATGAAAGGATTCACACCGAGAAATGAGTACGCTTTAAATTCCTTGTAGGCAACATATCCCCAACAAGTCAGTCCCATGTGCATCCCCGTACCGCCAAGCATCGCAGCAATCGTCGCGCTAGCTGTCATGCGGGGCCAGTACAAACTGAGTAGCATTGGAATGAGGAAACAGGCTGCCAGCCCACCGGTAGCAAAGACGATTAAGTCTTGTAGGTACTGGGGGGGATTAAGCACGCAAAGTACGGCTAGGACACCAACGATCACGGTGACACTGTAACTCAACAGTTTGATCATCTTTTCAGGAGCTTGCCGATCAACATGTTGTTGGTAGATGTCGCGGACGACCGCTGACGAAACCACCAGCAGGAAGCTGTCAACGCTTGACATGACCGCCGCAAAGGGTGCGGCTACCAGTAAACCCGCTAGCCATGGAATCCCAGCGTCTTTCGTCAGTTGGGCTGCAAAGGCAGGCATGGTCTGATCAGGAGCGATTTCCATGCCGGGCATCAATACTCGTGCACAACAAAAAATGATGATCAACGCAAAGTAGATAATCGAGTAATAGATAGCGACAGTCACAATTGAATAACGAAGTGTGCGTGTGTCTTTAAATGACAGCAGCCGTACCATGTTGCTAGGTTGTCCAGTAGCTGCGAAGGGCCAGAAAATGAAAAAACTGATGGCAGTTCCAACAGCCAGAAAGCCGAGCTCGTTAGCTGAGTCGGGTCCAGGGTTGCTGACATAGGTTCCCGTTTGACCTGCACCGTATCGATAGGCTTTGGGCTTGGTCACGCTCACTCGCAGGCCCGTGTCTGAAATCCGACCGGATTTTCGTTTGGTATTCAGCTCTTCGATTTCGAATGGAGTTGTGATTTTTAATATTTTGACTGGTCCTGTTGAGGACTTGCCTTTCGCGATCGTTGCCAATTCTCCGAGGCGGAACACATTTCCTGAGTCGAATAACCATGTTCCTTTGGCGAACGTCTGGTCGCTACTTGATGCTGTGACGCTTGAGAGAACCGCAGTGCCATGTTCCGGAGGAATCATCTTCTCAAGTTTGCGAGTAGCCGCTTCAAGTCCGCCTACCTGCCATAACGCCATGCCTAGCATCAGAATTACCCCGAGGAACATGACAATTCCCTGCATCACATCTGTCCATACAACGGCTCGGAATCCTCCGTAGACAACGTAGATGATCACGGCTCCGGCGAACAAAATAAGGCAAAGTAAATAGTCTGGTTCAGCTTGGTTGATCCAGGGAATGTTCATTGTCGCTTGGCTGACAAATGAAACTGCTGATTGAAATAGTGGTTCGTCGGCAAACAGGGTGCTGAGGATGATGCCGCCCGCTTTGAACTGTGCGAGAAGATAAAAGAACATGAAAAAAATCAACAGTGAGGTCGCCACAAGCCCAACGGCGGAGCTTTCAAAACGTGCGCGAAGCACTTCGGGGATTGTCAGTGCATTCGTTTTTCGAGCGATCTGGTTCATGCGTTTGCCGATCAGTGCCATCGACACCAGCGGCATGACCATGTAAGCGGCAATCCAAAGTGCTAATGTCCACCCATGGGTGTAAATCAAAGCGGGGAAGCCGGTGAAGGAACCGCCTGAAGCGTTGGTCGCTGCGAAGGTCAGTGCGAATGCCCAGACTCCAAAGCCACGACTGCCTAGAAAATACTCGCCGACAAAATCCTTACCTTTGCCAACACGATTTGACAGGATCGCCAAAACAAAGACGGAAATGGTGTACCCGGCAAAGGTCAATAAAGCGGCAGTTGAACCCTCACTCATGATCCACTCCCTCGCTGTGCTTTGGAGGGACTTGTCGTGGCAGCAGGTGTGGAATCCGGTAAGTCGTGGTCTTCAATTTGAGTTAACGCAAACCAAGTGCTGACCAGCGTTGCGCTGAGCCAGGGAACGAAGACTCCCCAGAATACCCATGATGGCATGCCGATCACCGTGGTTAGCTTGGTTCCCGACGCAAGGTAACCGAATGCATAGCAATATCCGACGACCCATATAAAGTGCGTCAGCCAGATCACGAATATCCATTTGAGCTCTCGGAGCGAGCTTTCGTATACCGGATCTACCGGCGGATCATGTTCCTGGACCATTGAGCTTCACCATTCGGTGTGCAGTGTTTCGAGTGATCATTGCACAATGTAAAGTACTGTCAGGTCCGTTGTGTATGGTGTCTTTGATTTTTCTTTTACTAAGCCAACTTTCTCGCGTTTGCTGGGGCTCGATTGAACGAGCCGCCTGAGTATGCACCAAGGTGCAGGTGGTATGTTACCGAGGTTGGGTTCTGGCTGCTGTTTGCAGTGCGTGTTGTCACCCCCCAAGTCGTTTGCAAATCAATTCAATTTGCAAGCCATGGCCGGTCGCACTAAAACGCTGGTGAGCTTCCGGAGAAATGAGCAGCGGCGGTGGCGTGTTTAGATGCCAAGACGATTACGAGCAGTGACATGCCATCTCTCAGAATGAACCTCCCCCCCCCGAATGATCGCGGCGTTCTCGTGCAGTGCCATCGTTGGACAGACATGACGTGGGATCGTCAGAAGAGCTTGGCCGAGTCGGAGTTCACTGGCTCGAGAGCTTTCTAAGACCATATGTTCTTCACTGTGGCTAATGATTTTTGCGTCATCCATGCCTAGCACGGTCAGGCGATTTTTAAGTGGCATTTCAGATGCAATTGCCTTGTAGCCGCAATCCAGACAAAACAGATTTTTGCCAGGCTTGCTGATGACTCTTGTCAAAATTGCGACTGCAATGTTATACGGCAATTCAGGGAAGGCTGTGGAATAACCCAGATCCCAAAAAAGGGTTGTGCCTGGTGAACATTCCCAAGAAGTTGTTTCGGCCCAGAAGCCATAGGTCGGCGATCCACCTCCAACGACGTTGCCCGCTGTGTGTTCCTTGTCATAGGCCACTACCTGGTTAATGATTTCTATGGTCTCACGTTTTCGAGTCTCGGAATCAGGCTGATGCAAATGGCCGTCGTAGACATGCAAACCTTCGTACTCAAGACCAACCTTTTTTTCGATTAGTTCACGGAGTGCGTTCAAAGTGCTTCCCCACGGAATGCCGGTGCGGTGCATGCCGCAATCGACATCAATCCGAACTCGGAGGTTCAGGTCCGCATGTTGCATGGAACTGGCAAGTTGATTGACTGCGTCCTTGTGATCGACAATCGTTGCGAATGAAACATTCGGATGCTTGTGAATGAGTTGGGTCAATAAATCGATGTTTGGACCGATGGGTTGGTAAGCCAGCAAAATATCCTCGCCTCCATTCCCCGCTACCATGCTTGCTTCACTGATGGTGGCTGCTTTGAACTTGGTGATGCCCGCATCAACTTGCATGCGTATTACATCAGCCATTTTGTGCGTTTTGACATGAGGCCGTAGTCGCGAGCTGTCACCTTTTACCGTTGAAATCATTTGTTGGATGTTGCCTGCTACTCGTTCGGCGTCAATCAGGATACCGGGGGAGACGCAGTTTTCAATTCCGCGCGGCATGCAAAAATCATTCTTCATTTGATCAGGCCCATGCGTTTTTCAGTAATGAGAGGAAGTTGCCGTGGCAGATGGCTGACAGTGCTATTTCATCGTAACCTCTATCCCGCAATATGCTCTGAAACCGATTCAGGTCAGCAATGGTATCCAGATCTGCAGGCGTTTGTTCTGTTCCGAATCCACCGTCAAGATCTGTTCCGATACCTGTGTGCTTATTGGTGCTGAGAAGTTGGCAGATGTGGTCCACATGATTCGCTAAGCCATGCAGGTTTGCAGACGGATGGTCCATGGGTCGACTGATGCCCCGTTTCCATGCTGGCACCACCATCCAGACATCAAGCGCGACACCAATGACTGCGTCGCGCTCTGCCAATGCTACGATTTGTCGATCACTGAGTTGTCTGGGGTCATCAACCAACGCACGACAATTGTGGTGACTGGCCCATACAGGGCCCTGATACAAATCGAGGGCATCCCAAAATGTTTGTTCGGCAAGATGCGTTACATCCAAGATCATCCCTAGCTGATCCATCTCGCAAAGTAATTCGCGGCCTGCCAATGAAAGAGGGCCAGATTGGTCGTGTCCCAAGGCGTAGCGACCAATCCCGTAATGTGCTGGTCCAAGGGCACGAAGACCTTGTGAATGGGCAGTTGCCAAGTCATCGAGCGTGCGAAGCGAGTCACCGCCCTCCAAGCTCAGGATGTACCCAATGGGTGTGTTTTCAGGGTCTCGTGTCCAGCGGGTCAGGTGCGTTTCCAATTCGTGGTGATTGCAGATCGGTCGCAATTGCTGATCTGCCTCCATTGCACGGTACCAGGCCAACTGACCTTGAGTCATCGCCCACGCCTGTGCTGGTGAATTCCACATTCCCACAGGACCCGCGGGTTTCATGCATCCAGCAAGTAAAGTGGCCACACATATACCGATGCCTGCCTGCCGCATTTCTGGAAACGCAACGGTGCCACAGCCGCGACCCGCAAGGTCGGACATTCCGATTTCACCGGCTCGAATTTCTGGAACACTCAGCCGTAAATCCCGGTTGTATTGCAACGCGTTCAGGCTGAGGTCGAGATGGGCGTCAAAAACAAGCATGCTTGGAACACTATTTGGGGAAAAATCTCTTGGGGAGATCAACGACTGGAAAACTGACTTTCAGCAGTTCAGCTTGTCTCCGCAACATCAGTCGCCACACCATGCGCCATTTGAGAGTCAGATTCCAGACGGTGGACTGGAAATACAGATTTGAAATCAGAAAAACCCTGCTGTGATGGTTCTGGCGGGGCAACGTGTGTGAGGCAGGGCCTACGGACGCCCTGAGTGTGTCTCTTCTGGGTGTCAGGATAGCTGACTGAATCCAAGCTGTTCAGAACGAGACATGAGCCGCCGGAGTAAACGTAATGGCAGAAACTCGTTTGTGCTGCGACTGCAAAAAAAAACGCCAGCCGTCGATGGCTGGCGTTGTTGAGAATGCTTGACCGAAGCTGAACTTCGAACCAGTAGTGAAGGCAAGGCTTACAGGTTCGGAGTGGTGTACGGCTCGACATCACCCACCATGTGGAAGTGATTGTGGTCGATGTAGACAACCTCAATGGCTTCGCGGTCTTCCAATGTGTGCGGAACCGGATAACCGACAATTGTCTCTTCGTCAAAGTAGATCGTGCACTTGTAGTGGGCATGGTGCAATTGTGCAGGTCCGATCAGCGGGTAGAAGCGGGGCGGATCCATGTAGTCCGCGATCTTCTCTTTGATGATTCGCACATTGTTACGCTGTTTTTCCCAAAGTAGTGGGATGCCACCTTGGACAGGACGAGCTTTCTCCAGTGCTCGTATGATCTCATCATCGCTGGGTGGATCCAGAGCAACGGTTGGACCGCCCGAGGTTGTGGGGCCAAGAATCGGAACGCGGTTGTACCGCTCCTGTTCCCAGAATTTTTCCTCTTGTTTGTGCTGATAGTACGGGCTGACTGGCATCGGGAATCCGAGGAATCCGGCGTTGTAGCCGTAGTTCACTCCGTAACAACCGCTCGATGCGACTGCTAACACTGCCAATGTGCTTAGTGTGATGTTCCGAAGCACACCGTTGTGGCTTCGCTTTTTACCTGTCGCGGCCATTACGCTTCCGTCGCGATGGGGATTCGAGCTGGTCATCCGAGCAACCTTCCGTGGTTCGTTACCTTCACGCCTGAACTATGACTTCTCATCAATGTGAACAGAACAGACGCCTTGCTTACCAGTAGTATCGTGTGAACTTATACCGATCTTGCGGATAATTCCGAAGAATCGAAAAACCAGTCGGATTAGCCTGGAAACGGGGCTCCTGCGAGAGGAACGGTTTCCCTGAAGACGCTTCAAACTGATATGGATCGCTATCTACGAGCGTGAAACTACGATGTGTTTCCCGCTTGCTGACGAGCCGTCAAAATCGCGTTTTGCGAACTCAACTCTCGAAAGCGTGGTACAAAAAAACCCGCGTGCCAGAGACACGCGGGTCACATGATTTTCGGACTGTGCAGCCAGTTGGGCCAGCATGCTTCCGTTGTGACCGACCTAGCGATCCGTGAAGTCAAGGAACCACCAGCCGTCATCCCATTCAAGGCTGATCTTTCTCCAGCCCATGGGTACCTGAGGGTAAGGATAGAACGGGCCGATGTATGGCCAAGCCGAAGGACTGTACTGCTGCGGATAGGTCAGAGCAGCGTAGTTCGGGTAGGCTGCATAGCCAGGCCATGCATAGTTAGGCATGTTGGGTGAATCGTACCGTGGTGCACCAACAGCTGCGTAAGGTGCCATTGGAACCGGTTGGCCGCCCATCGGTGCGGTTGCACTTGCTGGCATCGCTGTCACAGGTGCCGACTGGGCCCGATATGGCGTTGTCATCACTGGTGACTGAACAGGTGCTGCCACGGTAGCGGCTGCTGTTCGGTTGCTTGCCAGGCGACGGGGCCGACTGACAGGGTCAACAGCGACAGGTGACAAAGCAACTTCCTGTAAGGAAGGTGGCTCTGGAAGCTGCGGGCTGACTGCAGCTACGCTAGGAGTCGCACTCGGGATGGCGATTGCTTCGCGGACTCCAGCGACACCATTCACATTAGCGGCGATTTTCAGAATCTTGTCTCGCTGCTGTGATGAGCTGGCACGTCCCGTCAGTTGTAGAACGCCGTTGTTGCTGCGGACATCAACGCCGAACCCGACCAGTTCTCCCTTTGCCTTCGCATTACGCAGCGCGCTGACCACTGCTGCAACGACTTCCCCGTCATCTTGCGGTTCAGCCGCACTCGCTGGAAGCACAGTTCCCGGCACAACGGGTTGAGCCTGAGAACGTTTGGCTGAAAGAGCCTGCTTGAAGGAAAACGGGTTTGGCTTTGCCTTGGCAACCGACTTCGGTGCTGGCTCTGCCGACAACTTACTAGCCTTCTTGCTGCTGGATTCCAGCTCTGCCACCTTGCTTTCTGCCTTCACCTTGGCAACCTTGGGTGCCGGCGCGGGCAGAGTAGCAAGATCAGGCTTTGCCACGGGAGCCTTCACGGCCATCGTGGGAGCCGCGCTAACAATCTTGACCTCGTCGGTGATCTTGGTGATCCCTTCGATGCCTTTCGCGGTCCCAAGGACCAGCTGTTTCTGAGCATCCTTGGCGACACTCCCACGGAAAATGACAACACCTTTATCGACTTTCATGTCGAGGGTGAAATCCTTCAAAGCTCCCGAGTCTCGGTTGCTTTTCAGTCGTTTAATGATCTGTTCGGCGATCTCACGGTCTCCACCCCAGGCCTGCATTGGCCCGAAAGTAGCGATCGCGGCAATCGCCAATCCGAAATATTTGCGTCGCATCGAAATGCCTCCCTGCAGTCCTGAATCACTCTGGGCCCGTGTCCTTTTGAAAATCCGGACGCACGATGCGTTTTCGGACCAGCTGCCGCGGGTGGCAACTTTGCTCTTCAAAATGGTATTACCAGACCGGTGTTGTTGCTTGTTTCGGCCAGAACAAGGTAGGCAAGGTAGGTTTTTTCGGATTTTGTCACTGATTGCGATTGCGACGGGCAAAAACAGAGCGCTTTTGCAGTTTCATAATCGATGTTTCACTCAGACGCTGGCTTGAATAAATGGCAAAAAACAGAGGGAATACTGCGATTGCAGTCCCCAAGTAGGGAAGCTCGTGAAAGCTGGGATCTGAAAGTTAATTATTTGGAAGACGCAGGAACGAGATTGAGCATAATAATCATCAGGGTTGACGCACCTTTCCTATTTTATGAGTGTTGCGTGAGATACGTCGCTTTTCCTCCGTTGAAGCCCTGCTCGGATGTCGTTTGCGACTGTTGATCCGGTAATCGCTTTGCACCACGTAGCTTTTTTATCGCGCAGCTTTGTTTCACAGCAGTTCGTTTGATCTGCCAATGCTCCTCAGGCGATCGTGATTTTTTTATTTAACTGCCAGTCTTTCGCAAGATCTCGGTGTCAAAGACGAATCAACCCATGTGAAGAGCGTTCACAGACGTCTTTCAACGCAGGACGTTGAATGCGTGTTGCTACTTTGCCTGTGAACTTTCGAGATCGAAACAACCTGTGGATGACGCGTAACCCAAAACTTGAAGTTGGTTGATGGGCATTCGATTTATTTGTGAAACATGCCGTAACGAGCTTGAAGTCCCCGAGTTTGGTATTGGCAGAAAAGCCAAGTGCCCAGCTTGCGAATGCGTTATGCAAATTCCCGAGCCTCAGTCCGAGCCTCAATCTGCACAAGGGCAGAAAATCGAAGAATCGCCGCCGCAGACTGAACCCCAGAGTGCGAATTTTCCACATTTTGGGACCACTCAAAACAGACAGCCTGCAGCCAGAAATCCACTCGGATTAGATGATCGCATGCTAGCGACGTTGGCGCATGCCTCTGGGTTAATCGGAATGCTAACAGTCGGAATTCTTGGTTTCCTGGGCCCGCTTGTGATTTATCTTATGTGCCAAGAGACGTCAAAGTTTGTGGCCAACCAAGCCAAAGAAGCTTTGAACTTTCAGATCTCCTTACTTTTATTATCGGTCGCGATGATATTGCTGAGTCTGTTGACTTGTGGTTTGGGCCTGCCGCTGCTGTTCGCCGTACCTGCAATGCAAATAATCTTCGGTATCATTGCCTCCATTCGAGTTTGGTCCGGGAAGCAGTACCTCTACCCGCTGACCATCCGCATCATTAAGTAAACGGGGTTTTGATTACCCACCCGGTATGCCGTTTGGTTTACAACAAAGCAGTGGCAAGAGGCTGCTGCGATTCCACGCTTGGAATTGCAAAGATGCTTAGACGCAGTCGAGTGCAATCGGCTTTCGAACCATCGGATTACAACAGGGCGTCACGTTTCACCAGGTTCTTTGGGGCTAAGGCTTCAGGCTACGGACGATCGTCGTCACGAACAATGCCGTTCCGACTAAGGGGATTGCCACAAGGGCGAGCGTTGGACGAGCTGCGATCACTCCAAGTGCAATGACACCTGCAACTGCGATTCCTGGGGGTAGCCAATTGATCGGGCGAAGCAGGCTTGGCCAAGCAATCCAGAGGCCACCCATTACAAGGCCAACGCGACCCGCAGCATTGGCCAGCATTTTGTGCTCACCCCTTTGACCCTCGTTCCAGCAAATGGCAGCAAACGTGGTCAGCAGCACGATGGAGAGCACCAAAATCATTGGCCGACGGAAATCGGTGGGTTGATTTGATGAACCTGACATGAAAGAAGATACCGTACGAAATGGTTGAGGTTGCTGGATATTTTAGTTGGGGGATCAATAGAAGGCATCGCCAGTTTGTTGCCAGAGATGGCAATCTCTTGGTTGCGTGCTCTTGAACTTAGTCGCTTTACAGTAGGGTGGAAGGTATGTTGGCGTTGGATCACCGTAACTTCGTAGGTATCACTGTAACCGAATTCGGTTAGGGACGGCGATCACGGCAGCCATTAGGTTGGCGTGGCAGGCAGCGTGATCCTGATGTGTCGCTGTTTTATTGCCGTGGTAAGTTCAGCCTTGTGAGAAGAGCTACATGAAATTCTTATGCTTTAGTGACCTTCATCGCAATGTAGAGGCAGCCGCAAAACTGGTTGAATTCTCCCGGGATGTCGATGTTGTGATCGGAGCAGGTGACTTTGCGACGCGTCGAGAGGGCGTGGAAGATACCCTCAATGTGCTCTCAAACATCACCAAGCCAGCGATTCTGGTGCCAGGAAATGGTGAATCGGCCTTGGAGTTGGAAAACGCTGTTCAAGTGACAAAATGGAAAAGTGCCATCGTGTTACATGGGACGGGCTGCGTTGTCGAAGGAGTTGAATTCTGGGGAGTGGGTGGTGGTATTCCGGTTACACCCTTCGGTGACTGGAGTTATGACTTTTCGGAAGTGGAGGCTAGGCCCTTGCTGTCCGGTTGCAAACCAGGTTCCGTGTTGGTGGTGCATTCTCCTCCATTGGCTACCGTTGATCATGACAGCAGTGGACAGATTCGTGGAAGTCAGGTCATCCGCGAGGTTGTTGAGGCCGTGCAACCCAAGTTCGTGGTATGTGGGCATATCCACAGCGACTGGGGAAAGAAGGTTCGCTTGGCGAATACACAGGTGCTCAACGCTGGCCCCCATGGTGTGCTGATTGACATTGATGTTTCCGTCGATTAGAGGAGCTTTCCTTGGTTCGTCTTTACACCATGCTTTGATTTACTGTACTCAACTCAAGCTGTTGTTCTGTCCCGTGCTCTTGTGGGTGCATGCCATGCGTTGGTTGCAAAATTGGTTGGGAAGTCAAAGGCGTCAATCACGAGCGACACGATTGCTACGCCAACAGATCGAGTCCCATGATAGAATTCGATTGGCCATCGGAGCAGAGAGTGACTGCAGCGAAGATTGGATTGCTGCGGAATGTGACCAACTTGACTTGGTTAATTCTGCCAGTTGGAGCTGCTTTTTGCAAAAAAGCTCGGTGGATGCGATCCTGGCTGAACAAGTCTGGGAGCATCTGAGCGAACAAGATGGCAAAACAGCCGCCCGAAATTGTTTTCAGTTTTTGCGACCAGGTGGGTACTTGCGTGTTGCCGTCCCTGATGGCTTTCACCCGTCACAGCAGCGGCAAATGTTGCGATCTCCGGATAGTAGCGAGACTAGTCGCGCCGAGCATGGCAGCTTGTACAATCATCGGTCTTTTGCTGAAGTGTTCTTGCAAGCGGGATTCCAGGTTCAGCTGATCGAGTACTTTGATAAGCAGGGCGTCTTTCATTCCCATCACTGGGATGTGTCAAAGGGCTTGATAAAGCGAACACTTTTATTTGATGATCGAAACCTTGCCCAGCCATTTGCCTACACGTCTCTTGTACTCGATGCCGTCAAGCCGAGTGCTGCCGCTATGGGACTTGAGTCGAATCTTTCCGGCGTCCACGAAATGGAAGCCATGACGACGTCGGGCATCAATGTCGGTTGTCAAAAAAGCGAGTTTCAGCCAGAGGCGGCTTGAAAGGATCAGCGTTGAGCAATGACGTGGGCACGCGATGGCTCTGGTGGCCACCCTTTATAAAATCTCGTCATAGACCAATTGATCGTCGATCCAGATCCGAAAACGTTTGATCAAAAGTGCTTTGGCAAAATCAATTTCGAATTTGCAGGGTAAACGAGTTGTGGAAACTTCCTGTGGTATTCTGAACTCCGCGTTTCGCTCGATCGTCAGCCAGCTGATTTGTGACCACGCCATGTGGTCGCTGATTTTGACTGTTTGCCGAAACCACCAGCCGTCATAAATGAATCTTAAAAATGTCGGTTTTTCGATTTCAATCACGCGATACAAAAAACCCTTTTTGATGAGTCTTGCGTCGCCAAATACGCCCCGCTCATTGGGTAGTTCGTTCGGAACTGAGAAAGGATTGGTGGGCATGTCAATCCGCGTAAGCGTCTAGGGAATGAAGTAGCGTTGGGAAATAAATTTGGGCAGTGCCCGCGGTTATGGTATTCGGCATTTTCAAAGGTGGCGATCTGCCATCATTTTCCGGTTGTGTCAAAAGTTCAGACGGCTTCGCCCGTTTCAGCTAAGGCGGTCAAACCATGGTTGGGGCAAGCCCCTGCCTTTGCCACAGTCTTGAGACGACGAGCCTCGATAAGCGTCGTTGATGTTTTTGGCGATTGGGACCGGTTTTTTGCTGGAAGTCTTGCTCACATTCGAGCATTGGGTCGGGAGGACGGGGTAGCGTTATCGTGGTCGCTGTTGCGGCGTGGGCTGGCAATGAAAAACCCGGTCGGTGAGACATTCGTTTGGGGCAGACTCGGTTCACGCTCGATTGCTTTAGCCGTGGCTCATTCACGCTTGGGAGCTGGCCAGGTGGTCACCTTTACTGCATTCTCTCGTGCACGATTGTGGCATGGAAGCCGAGCGTAACTAATCCACGCATCGTTTTGCAAAACGATGCGTAGAGCTAAGTCCTTCGGTTTTTAGCGACAATTTTGCGTTTGCGACCCATGGTCTGGACGTTTTGGAGCCCCATTTCTTCGCTTACACACCACGGATGGTTTCCGACCCTCCATAATGTAGGCATAAACGAGGACGTATCGTCCGATGGACTTAATCGTGATATACAAGTGATGCTTCAGTCACCAACCAAAAAGCCGAGGAATCAATGAGTACGGCCGATTACACCGTAAGTGAACAAGTGGCCCAGCAGGCATCAGATGCTCGGGACAGACTCGACGAACACACCTTGAGAACGGTGCATTGGCATTTCAGTGAAGAGACAGGCAGTCAGTTCTGGCTGGAAAAAAAAGCTGAACTCAAATTCGATCCGCTGACCGACGTGAAGTCGTTTGACGATCTCAAGAAGTTTCCCCACTTTGAAGATGAGTGGTTGCGCGGTGGCCCTGTGCGAAGATGGGTTCCCAAGGGGCATGCCAACAAGCCAACCTATGTTTTTGAAACAGGAGGGACGACGGGGATTCCAAAGAGCCGCGTGGTAATTGAAGATCACTGGACAGACTATGAACTGTTCAGCGACACACTACCAGACAAGTATTTTCCCAAAGGTTCGAATTGGTTGATGCTTGGTCCCAGTGGACCACGTCGTCTGCGTCTCGCCGTTGAGCATCTCGCTCAGCATCGTGAGGGAATTTGCTTTTGCATTGATTTGGAT
The DNA here is from genome assembly GCA_002690925.1 of Rhodopirellula sp. Classification (GTDB taxonomy): domain Bacteria; phylum Planctomycetota; class Planctomycetia; order Pirellulales; family Pirellulaceae; genus Rubripirellula. Next base: position 11,576 of record NZGD01000095.1, on the reverse strand, counting down.
CCTCGTTGGGTCGTGAAATTGATCAAGAAGGGCTGGATGGACCATCTTGAAGAATATAAAAAACACTGCATCGACCAAGCTGTCACCGTTTTGACCGCCGGTCATGACGTGAAGTGCATGTTCGCGACGCCAAAACTGTTGGAATCACTCGGGGAAGCGCTCGAAGAGCGTGGCACAAGTCTGCAGGAGTGTGGGATCACCGGCATCTTCTCCGGCGGTACTGAGTTCACACCGCAGTGGACCAAGTTTTGCGTGGAGGAGTTACTCGGTGGGCCGGCAGACGAAGGGGGCGTTTACATGACACCTACCTACGGCAACACCTTGATGGGTCTCGCCTGCAGCAAGCCTGTGACTGCTGCTGATAACTACAAAATCTCTTATTACGCTCCTCAACCCCGTGCGGTCACAGAGGTGGTTACCTTTGATGATTACGATCAAAAGGTGGGGTACGGCGAGACAGGACGCGTAAAACTGTACACGTTGACCGATGAGTTCTTCGTTCCAGGATTCATGGAGCGTGATGAAGGCGAACGAGAGGCGCCGTTTGAGACCTATCCGTGGGACGGTGTCAGCGGAGTGCGGCCTTTCCACGAGCTCGCTAGTGCGACAACCGTCGGGGTCTATTAGGCCATTTAGTTTTTTTAGCATCGGCTTGCAGCCGATACATGAGATTGCTTGCCTTTTTTCCTTCCTGTTCCATCAAGTTTTATTGCATTTATGATCACTCTTAGTCCTTTACGTTGGGGTAAGCCCTACGAGTCACTTGACTTCACAGATGTTGTTCACTTCGACACCGGAGAGCCAATTGCCCGCGTGGGTAACGTCGGCGGTGGGATTGTTGGACGTGATATGCGGAAAGCTCACAAGGCAAGAGAGGCGTTGCTTCAGTTTTCAACAGATGACTTGGTTGAAAGGTGTAAGCAGGCAGCTGTCTTGTTCGAGTCTGCCGACTTGCCTGTTGGAGATTCGCAGCAGTCAGTGGATCAGTTCGTACACCAGCAATCAGCCAGCACTGGATTGCCCGAGCATATGTGCCGGTCGAACATGGCCAAGAACAGCTTTGTGCTGAGCAACATTGATCAGATTCTTAACTGCTTGACTCGTGGACTTGACTTGTCGATCTTCTCGCGCGGATACGGTGAGGAAGGTCGTGGAGTCATTGTGAGTTACCAGTCACAGACACCCGTATTGGGTGCTGTGCTGCCCAACAATTCGCCGGGGGTGCACACTTTGTGGCTTCCTGCGATTCCCTTGCAGGTCGGTCTGGCACTGAAGCCTGGATCGCAGGAACCTTGGACACCCTACCGAATGGTATCCGCGTTCATCGAGGCGGGAATTCCCGCAGAAGCATTTGGTTTGTATCCCGGCGGTCACGACGCGGGCGGCGCGATCATGACCAAGACTCCGCGCAGCATGATCTTTGGTAGTGCACAAACCGTTGCGCAGCATGAAGGTAATCCACGCGTGCAGGCTCATGGTCCGGGATTCTCTAAAGTATTGATTGGGGATGATGTCGTAGACGATTGGGAGAACTATCTCGATCTGTTGGTCGAAAGTGTGCTGAGTAACTCGGGACGAAGTTGCATCAACTGCAGCGGCATTTGGGCAAGTCGACACACACGAGAAATCGCCGCGGCAATCGCCGAGAAAATCGGTCCCGTTGATGTTTTGCCGCCAACGGACAGCAACGCACAACTCGCCGCCTTCACCGTTCCGGCGATGGCGACAGGAACGCACGCGATGGTCCAGCAGGATTTGGCTGAGGCTGGAGTAGAAGACATGACCGAGAGCTTCGGTGAGAAACTGGTAGAGCGGGAACACTGTGCTTACTTGCGCCCGATGGTTGTTCACGCAGATTCGCCTGACCGTCAAGTCGCCTCCAAGGAGTACATGTTCCCCTTCGTAAGCGTCGTCGAATGTCCGCAAGACCAGATGCTGAAGCGAATCGGTTCAACGCTGGTTGGTACGGTTCTTACTCAGGATCCACAGTTGATTCACGCTGCCGGCTCTTCCGTTGATATTGATCGTGTGAACATCGGTCCAATTCCGACAAACCGTCTCAATTGGTTGCAACCGCATGAGGGAAATCTTATTGACTTCCTCTACCGATCGCGGGCTTATCAGGTAGCTGATATGCCGGTAGCAGCTCACGCATGAGTGAGCCGTTCCGGCGATTAGCTGCGACGCATTCGTGCCACGTGTGTCCGTCTCGCGTGGCTTGTTCTCTCCTGTGTGCGATAGCCGCTTTGACCGTGGTTGGGGCGGGATTACGAGAAGCCTCACAACTTTAGGTTAGGTGAACGGGGTCGTGGCAGCGCAAGGGTGGATCAGGCTGGTTGGATAGCCGGCTACGCCCCGAACGACTGAAGGCTGGTAGTGCGGGAAGCCTGCCGCAAAGATGCTTTTTCGACCGCGTCAAAAGGCGCGGTGTATAGTTGAGTGGTTAGGATTACCTTCACCTTGCACAATTCCTATGACCGGAATCACCATTCCAAAATCGACTTCGGCACGCTTGAATCCTCCGGCTGAAGCGTCGGTGTGTGTTCGTGTTGTGCCGTCTGTGATGGTGGGAACAGGTGAAGCAGAAACATCGTTCACCGCTTCTCGAATCAGCGAAGATGATCGTTTGCCAGCTGTTCTGATCAGCACCATTGTCCACACGACATTCCTGCTGTTGCTTGCGTTTTTTGCATTTCCTGACGATAGCAAGGGTGTTGACTGGCTAACAGTTACACAGGGGGGAAGCAACTCGGTAGTGGTATTGCGAACGCTTGATGTACAGACTGATGAGCGGCGAGATGAAAACGCGGTGATGGACCAAGCTGTAGCAGTTTCGGTTGATGCCTCGCTCGCCTTGGCGACGGTCTCATCTGAGACAAAGGAAGATCGGATTGAAGTTGTTCCCATCGAAATGCAACGATTAGCAACTGGTGAAGGGAGCTTGGGAGGTGAATTGCTGGTGCGGTTACCACGCGGTGGTGGTCTTTCCAAACGTACACCTGAGGGCCGTTTGGAATACGGTCAGAAGTATGGAGCGACTCGAGAAAGTGAACAGGCGGTTGAGGCCGCCCTGGCATGGTTGGCAGCACATCAGCGAAGCAACGGCAGTTGGTCCTTCAACCTTGAGTTGGCTCCCTGCAAAGGGGCGTGTCGGCACACCAAGAAAAAAGGTACAGAATCACCTACGCCGGCCACGGGGGCGACAGGGCTTGCCTTGCTTGCTTTTTTGGGTGCAGGGCATACGCATCAGAAGGAAGGACCATATCAAGAGACTGTCCGGCGGGGTATTTATTTTTTACGTGATGTCGCAGGTGAGGCTGGCGCAGGACTCGATTGGCAGCAGGGAAGTATGTACGGCCATGGAATTGCCTTGATGGCAATGAGTGAAGCACTGGCAATGACTTCCAGGGAGCAGGTTGGTGATGCCGATCTGCGCCGCCTTGTTGGACGCGGAGCGTCGTTCACCTGTAATGCTCAGCACGAGAATGGTTCCTGGGGTTACGTCCCCGGGAGTCCGGGGGACATGACCGTTAGTGCGTGGCAAGTACTTTCATTGGTTGCTGCGAAAAAGAACCATGTGGACATTCACACCAACGCGCTTTCGAGTGCAAAGGGGTTTGTGCTCTCGACCAGCAAGGATCGTGACTTCTGGTTTGGTTACAAGGGCCCACCCGGTGAGGAAACAACAACTGCAATTGGTTTGGCGCTCATGCTTTATTTGGGGCAATCGACGGAATACACACCGTTCTACAACGCGCTGACGGATCTTGCAGGTCGTGGTCCCAAGTTTAAAAACGTTTACCACGACTACTACGCAACGCTTGCGTTGCACCACAGTCGGCATCACGCATGGGATGAGTGGAATAGTCAGTTGCGAGATCATCTTGTTCGCACTCAGGCGAAGCAGGGTCACGAAGCGGGCAGTTGGCATTTTGCTGACCGATGGGGCGATATCGGGGGCCGACTTTACACCACGGCTATGTGTGCGATGACGTTGGAGGTGTATTACCGCTACATGCCGCTTTACGAAAAGGTGGATGATTTTCCACTCTGACGTCTGTATTTGTGGGGGCTAGTTGGGATGCGACGAGCTTGCGTTAGCCTATGCCGCCACGTTCAGCAGTGATTCCTGCCGCGATATCAGCAGCGTAACATTCGATCAACGTTGCCTGGTTCGCGTTGCGGTCAAGTTCGTGGATCGCCCTGACTGAGCGGTCGAGTCGCCTCATGGTTATGGCGTCATGCTTTTCTGCGTAGGCAGCGGTTCTCATTTTACGACGGAAATGCTGTACTGCGATCGCAAGTGCATCTCGCAATGCATGACGCCTCTTTTTGGGATCTTTTCCCACTGATTCAAGTTGTTGGTTCAAGACGCGACTGATTTTTACCGGGTCAGGATGCTGAGCTAAGAGAAGGCTGAGTAGTGAATCACGAAACTCATTTGCTTCGGAGTCGAGCAATCTTTGGGCAGTGTGCATGTTGCCACCTGCGATCTCGATTGCCTCATCCAATCGTTCGTCGTTGGCCTCAATTTTATGAACCTCACGTAATAATCGCTTGGAATTCTCATTGTTGAGAGAGAACCGGATGATTCTGCATCTTGATCGAATGGTTGGGAGTTGTTGCTGCTCGACCGTGCCAATGACCAGAATGACAGCATCGGCGGGTGGCTCTTCGAGTGTCTTTAGGAGGCAGTTTGCTCCTTCTTCATTCAAGAAGTCGGCATCTTCAAGAATGGCGATCTTGCGTTTGCCAATGAGCGGTTTGAGTTGAATGTCGTGGCAAAATCCATTCTGCATTCGGGCGTCACGCTCACCGATCAGTGTGCTCAGTGGTATGAAAGACTTGTTATCTGGCTTTTGAACTCTGATCAAGTCAATGTGGGTATCGGCCTCAACTTGAATGCACGAGTTGCAAGACCCGCAGGGGGTCATCTCCATTGCCGGGACTTTTTCGCATAAGAGCGTTTTTGCAACAAGTTTTGCTACCGTTCGTTTTCCGGAACCAGGTGATCCAACAAACAGCATACTACCGCCAAAACGTCCCTGCTGGATCGCCGCAGCAAACCAGTCACGAATTTGCTCGTGTCCTATTAGGTCAGACCATTGTCGGGTTGCAGGCTGATTTTCGCTCGCCGTTGCCGGTTCAGTGTTTGTTGGGCTCATCACAGATCGAGCTGCGGTGCGGAGGGATCGGGTGGAGTTTCACTGTGGTTCGGCCCGGGGCAACAGTGGGCTTCAATCTCGGAGATCTTCTTTACTCGATCTGCATGGCGGCCACCGTCGAATTCGGTGTTCATCCACATCAATACTAGTTCATCGATCGGGCGATCACCGATCATGTCACCAGGTAGGCAGAGCACGTTGACGTCGTTGTGTCGACGACTCATTTCGACCATCACCTCGTCGTAACATGATGCGGCTCGAACGTGAGGAAACTTATTAGCGGTGATGGCCATTCCGATTCCCGTTCCACATATCAGAATCCCGCGATCGGCTTCACCACTGCTCACTTTTTTGGCGACGTTCTGAGCGTAGTCCGGGTAGTCGACAGACTTCTCTGAATCTGTTCCCTCATCGCTTACCATGAAGGAATGGGCCTCCAAAGCCTGGATGAGCCGGTCTTTGATGTGAACACCGCGATGATCACTGGCGATTGTTACCTTGAGCATCTTGACCCTCACTCGTTGCTTGAGGCGTTCATGGGGAAGAAGTCATCACCCAGAGCATCCAGCCATGCGGAGAGTTCTTGATCAATCTGTTCTGAGCAAGACTGATAGGACTCAACCGGCATGCCGACGGGATCGGTGATGTCACCACCGTCTCTTCTGAGCGTATGGACCCGATCTTGCATGTTTGGCCAGGCCGCGAGTATCGCAGCACGATGGCCGCGTGTCATGGTCAAGATCAGGTCAGCCACGTTCATCACCGTGTCGTCTAATGGGCGACTGCTGTGGCCGGTAAGGTCGAGATTGCGAGCGCCCATCACCTCAACGGCCTGTGGACTTGCTCCGCTGCCCATGCCAGCTGCCACGCCGGCAGAGAGAACGCGGACCGCATCCTCGCTGCCCAATTTTTGACGCAATTGCTCGCGGAGCAGGGTTTCTGCCATAGGGCTGCGGCAGGTATTGCCAGTGCAGACGATGACGATTACGGGTTTTACAAATTGATTCATGGCAGCACGTTCAATGGCACCTTCGCGTAGTATTTCCAGACGGTTTCCTTGCACTCTGGCAACTGTGGATGCTCCACCATAACGGGTAGGACCGTCATCGAGCAGCAGTGGTAAAGAATCGGTTAACTGCTCGGCTACACCCTCGGCTGTGGTGGGAGGGGGATGGTCGCCAACGTTCGCACTCGTTAACACCAGTGGACCCGACAAAAAACGGTGAATATGAGCCAGCACACGGTGGTCCACGACCCGGAAACCAACGCAGCCAAAATCTCCTGTGATTCGCTGACGCACTGGTTCAGGTAGTTGAGTCACCGCTGAGGTGGGAGAGTCGCAGGGTGCAACAAGCGTCAGAGGGCCCGGCCAGCAGCGATAGCTCAGGCGTCTCACCAATGGTGAAGATCCACAGAGGAAATCTTCCGCCGCCTCGCGGCTGCCCACTGAAATGGCAAGCGGAATATTGACCTGCCGACCCTTGATATGGAAAAACTCTTCGATCGCTGTCTCAGATAGCGCGTCTACAGCAAGCCCGTAGACCGTGTCTGTGGGGACGCCAACCACCTGCCCCTCTACCAATGCCTGAACCGTGCGATGGATGATGTCCCTTGGGTCATCTGTTGCGCGAAGGTCGAGGGTTTTCAGCATGATAGCGTCACGGAGAATAAAGGCTCGGAATAGAGGAGCCAAGAGGCGTGTTTTATCAGGAAGTCACGTTCGATGTGAAAATAATGCTGATCTGGTTTGCTGAGCGTCATGATCTTGTCGGAACACTAAATCAACTCCGCGTCAGCAGTTTTGTTTGTCGTTAGCCGTCATTGTGACGGTTTACCGCCACCTTGGGCAGATACCTGCAATGGCTGCCAGTTCCGTAATCAGAGGAGCATTCAACTACTCGTGGCAAACATTCTCAATATTCACCGGAGTGATGCGTACTGAAATCTCAAATTCAGCGTCGCGCGGAATCGTCAATAACTGGCTATACTCGAGGCCGGCGGTCCCCTCTGGGGAAGCCTCCATTGTAGGAGTTCTGGAAAAGTCTTTACAAGTCGCCCATACTTCAATTCATGAATCAACCAAATCGCCGAAAAGTTCTGCGTGATTTGGCAAGCATTGCCGTATGGAGTAGTTTTGCCTCGGTTGGTTGTGTCCCGACGGGTCAAGGACCACTGCCCGATCTGGTTTGGGGCAGGCGTGGAATGAGTGAAGGACGTTTTTTGAAGCCGCGGGCGATTACGATTGATGATGAAGATCGTTTGTACATTGTTGATACAACGGGACGTATTCAAGTCTTCGATGCGGACGGAAACTTTATCCGTTTCTGGAGTACACCCCAAACGAGCAATGGTAGACCTACCGGATTAGCGATTCAGGTAAGCAGAAACAACGCTCGGGAATCGGAATCACAGTCGGATACGTCGGATACAAAAATTGACAGTCGCAGACTATTGGTCGCGGACACACATTACTACCGCATGCTTTCTTACTCGTTGGATGGCACGTTGCATCCCACCGAACAGATTGGTGGGACAGCAGGCCATCTTCCCGGTGACTTCGCATTCGTTACCGATGCGGTCTGTGATGCTAACGGCTGCTTTTACATTGGTGAATACAACGCTTCGGATCGCATTCAGAAATTTGATCCTGAAGGGAATTTTCTGGCGCAGTGGGGTGGTAACGGTACTGAACCAGGGAAATTTGTCCGGCCGCAAAGTCTGGTTGTACGCGAAAACGTGCTTTGGGTTGCTGACTCCTGCAACCACCGAATCCAAAGATTTGATCTGGCTCCAGAAATACCGGAATTGATCGACATTTGGGGTCAGCCTGGTGATCAGCCCGGGCAGTTTTTTTATCCCTACGATCTCACCTTCGCAAGCGACGGCAGTCTATTGGTCATTGAATATAAAAATGATCGTGTTCAACGTTTTGACCCTGATGGCAATTGGATTGCAAGTTGGGGCGGTTCAGGGTTTGAACCAGGTCGGCTCAACCAGCCTTGGGGCGTTGTGGTGGACTCTCAGGATCGGGTACACATCCTCGATAGCAGCAATCACCGCGTCCAGCGGATTGCTCTACCAGTTTAGTGTTCGGAGGCCCCCTTTCCGTCCACCGGTTGCTTTGATTCAGCCTCTCTTGGCGGCTGGAAACCGGCGAATCGCTGGCTCGGTTCCGCGGATGGCACGCATCGTTTGGCGAAGTGTGTTCTTGGTTTTTATTGACTTTGAGAAGGTTTTTCATGGCTCGGACCAGACGTGTCACGCAAGCAACGAATAACAGAAGGGTTGAGACAGCAGCCGAAGACTTGAAGAGGCCCCAAGATGAACCGTATTCTCCGCCGCGCTATGCAGGATTCCGACCGTTACGTGATCGAAATGGATTACGCGGACGCCAAGGGTAACAGGACTCATCGTTTTGTGAGTCCCATCCGTTTCATGGGCAGCTACCGGTTTCTTGGGCTCTGCTTGTGCCGTGAGCAGCCTCGGCAATTTCAGTTGTCGAGGTGCAAAAACATTCGACTTGTGCCGGCCTGCGATATTCTGATGCCAGCTCCGCTTCGTGAAGTGGGACCCGAACTGACGGCTGTTTGATGGGATTTGGATTTCGATAAGTCGCGATCGCAACTGCTCCTGATGCTAAATCCTGTTCAACGTTATCGACTCAACCTTGCAGGGATTTTAGCGGTGTGCGGGCGTCTTCTTCTCTTTCCTGTTCTCTCACACTGTTTGCTTACAGTTGCGTTTTTTCAAGTAGCTGTTGTCACGTTTCCTGACCATACGAAAAACATCTGCGACACTCGCAAGAGCTTTTGGCTGAAAGGCTGATAGAAAACGACGAAAAGCTCGAGTTGCCATTTGGCAATACTCGAGCTATTCGTTTACGAGGACTGTCATTCCCGACGCGAGTGGGCAGTCCTCGTAAAGCCTCCGCCCTACGGAATGCGATCAATGTTTTACTTTTTGGGCAGAGGTATTCTCGGCACAGGTGCAGGTGATAAGTCGATCCCCGAGCCGATTTCGTAGCTCATCGGTGCGATTGTTTGAAGAGGTTTGGGGGCGCGGTTTGGTTTCAGGATGGACTGGTTCTGTGCATCGCTTGCCGCGGCCGGTTCTGGTGCTGTTAACATTGTGCCAGGAGACCCATTGTTCCTGCCTGCTTTTCTGGGTGCAAGCATTTCGCTTTGCGACGAACCAAGTTCTCTTAGCGGTGTGTCGTCGACCTGAAGTGGTCCAGAAGGTAGGAGCTCCATTTGCATGGTGCCCATTTCTTCTGTCTCTGTCTCAATACCCTCACTGTCGAGTTGCTCCTCAAGCAGCGTTCCGCTGCCTTTTATTTCCAACGCGCTCTGGGCATCGAGGACTGGGCCGCGTCGAACAACCCCTGGGCGAGTAGCGCCACCGTAGTGCCGTTTGCCAGCGCTTCGTTCGCGGGCACGCTCGAGTGCATCCCAATATGCTTTTTTGTTCCAGGGGCCTTCCGCCAACGTGATATTGTTGTTGGCGAGCATGGTGCCCTTGAGGTAGTCGACGTAGTTGATTGACTTGTTGTATTCTCCCAATGCACGGTAATAGCTGATTTGAGCATCGGCTCTTCGCTGCTGGCTCTGCAGAACGACGTTGACGGGGCTTCGGCCGCCCTTGTACTCGGCTAAGCGAGCTTCCACTTCTTGCTCGGAAGCCTGCCAACGCATCGCATTGGTTTGAACAAGTTGATAATGGGTTGCTGATTTTGCTACCGCATCACTGAGTTGGCTGACCAGCAGTCGTTCAGCATCTTGCAAGTAGGCCCGGGATTGTTGAAGCCGCAGTTGGGTTCCGCGAATTCGCGTCAGTTCACGCCTGGCACCAATTGCCGGGGGCGTGATCTCCAGACGGACCACACCTTCTTGGAAGTCACCGCTCGTGAGACTGCCCAATGCACTGCTGGCGGGGCTAGGGAATTGTGCATCGCGTCGCTGAGGAGGTCCCAGCGTATCACCCACTCCCACCCAGCGATAAAGTAATGATAAGTTGACTTCGGGAAGAATCTGATTCTTGGCGGATACTTGCTCCAGTTCACGCTGTTTGATGAAGGTCTTGGCTTTTCGTAGTTCAGGACTCAGATATAGCATCTGAACAACACTTTCGTTCCAGTCGAATTCCAGGCGTGCAAGGCTCGGTTCCTGAATTGGCCGGATTAATCGTCCATCTGTGGCAGCCAGTCCCATCAGTTCTCGCATCACACGCTCATAGCCGTATACACCAAAGCGGTCATCGCCCGGCATGTTCGAGCCTGCTAGAGCGGATGAGAGACGGGCCCGGAAACCATAATACTGCTCTTCTGCCTGTGCCAATTCCTGCTTGGTTCCTGTGCCGTTGTCGTAGTTCAGCTTGGCAAACTTTGCGGTTGCGATGGCACTGTTGCGTCCGATAATTGCAGCATTCACGCTGCGATAGGCAACATAAAGATTCCAGTAGGCAACCTCCACATCACGTACCAGATTGCGAACTTGGACTTCAAAGTCCGTGATCGAAACGTCTTCATTCAAGCTCGCAAGTACAACGGGGATGCGATTTACGAGTGTTCCGCGATTTCGCATCAGTGGCTGTTGAATTTGTGCTTCCAGAGTTGCTGTCCAGTCGCTTGCCAATTGTCTCGCTGCTGAACCTGCGCTGCCCAGGGGAAGGTTGTTCCTCGAGTAAATTACCTGCTGGCGTAGCGTGGCTACGCTTCCCGTCGCGAAACGTTTGCTGATCGCGCTCTGCTGTGTCGCATCCTGTCCCTGAAAGAAGGTTTGCGATACAGAGCTGCTGCCAGTATTTCGGGGCCTGTCGGTTGTGCTGTAGTCAAAGAATGCACTGGCTTGTGCATCAAACTCAGACAGTGCGTCCTCAACGCCACCAATCTGATTTGCCCGTTGAACTCCACGTGGGAGAATTCGGTTACCGTTTCCGTCGACTGTCAAAGGGATGGATTGTGTCGTGGCTTGTTGAATGGCAACGTCGTAGATGCTGCCTAGTTGGTCGGCTGAAGCACTCGTGAATTGAGCCGCGATGTTCTGGCGGAATTCCGCGTTGCCGCTCGTGGTGACAAAGAATTTTGCATTCTGTAGAGCGATCGAGACGCAGTCTTCAACAGTCAGGTCCCAGAACTGGTAATCATGATTGCCAATGGAGAGAGGGCGTTGAGCTTCTGTGGTCTCTGCCAGACTCTCGACTTCCACATCGGGATACTCGATCCGCGTGGCACTATTGAGATAGTGCTGCAAATCCGGCGATTCATGCAGGAAGAATGGTTGCGTAGGTGCACATCCTGTTGCTAGCAGGACCGTGAGCAACAACTGCAAATAGGTGGTTTGTTTTAAAAGCGAGCGACTCATCCGCTGGACTTCCGGGGTCGTGCCGTCGTGAAACACACCATACTTTCATCGC
>NZGD01000094.1 GCA_002690925.1 Rhodopirellula sp. | reverse complement strand
TTGTTCCCGTCGGCGAAGACCAGGTTCAACACATCGAGGTGTGCCGAGACCTTGCTGGCAGCTTCAACCACTCATTCGGCGAAACCTTTGTGATGCCGAAAGCGAGAACGCTTGACAATGGCGCAAAAGTACCGGGCACGGACGGCCAAAAAATGAGCAAGAGCTATGACAACACACTCCCGCTATTCGGTGAAGTGAAAAAGATACGGAAGCAAATCATGCGTATCACCACTGATAGTCGCCCGATGGAGGATGCCAAGGAACCAGACGAAGATCATCTGTACCAACTGTATACACTGTTTGCGGAGCCTGGTCAGGTCGACGAGATGGCCGCGATGTACCGTCGCGGAGGCTTTGGATACGGCGAGGTCAAGAAAGCTGTTGCCGAAGCAAGTGAGACCTATTTCCATGAGGCGCGAAATCGCCGCGAAGATCTCGCCAACAACATGGACTATGTTCGCGAGACGCTTCGCAAAGGTGCAGACCGTGCTCGGGAAGTCGCTGGTGGAGTCCTAAGCCGCGCACAGACCGCCTGCGGGTTACGTTAGAATGAGTAGACAGTTGGGAATGAGGCGAGTGACTACCCGCCAAGTGACAGGCGTCTGCTCTGTCCTGAGCGTACGTCACTCATGCTCTGGTTCATGGCTCATGTAAACTGTCGGCAAGATGACGATTCTTGGTATCGGTACTGAAATTGTTGAATGTGTTCGCATCGCAAAGATGCTGGAGACTCACGGCGAGCAATTCCTCGATCGCGTTTACACGCCCAATGAAGTTGAATACTGCCTGAAGGCAGCGAACGCAAATCAGTACTTTGCAACGCGTTGGGCTGCAAAAGAAGCAACCATGAAAGCGATGCGTTGCCGCAAGCAGGGCGTAAAATGGACAGACATCGAAACCGTGGTACGCCAGGGAGAGGGGCCAACCATTGCACTGGGTGGCGCCGCCGCAATATGGGCTGAACAAATTGGGATCGAAAAGATCCACGTCTCACTGGCCACATGCCGCACGCACGCCACTGCGTATGTCATCGCGACCGACGAATTACATTGAGCACAGGAAAGAACCACAACATGCGAAACCTAGCCTTACATTGGCAAATCCTGATTGGAATGATTACAGGCTGCTGCATCGGCCTGGCTCTGAACATGGCTGCATCAGAGCGGTCCGTCACATTGACATCCAACTTACCAACAGGCGTTGTCGAAGCAGAGGTTGATGACTCATCCTCACTAACTGTCATTCGCTATCTTGTTGACGGGAAAGAAACGACTGTCACTGTCGATCCCGCATCAAGATCAAACGACAGCATTCGGACCTACAAACAACTTGCTCAGAGGGACCCACTAGCCAGTCAAATCTACAATCAGCATGGCAAGAGCCTTGCAAAGCAGGTGGGTGACTGGTGCAAAAAAATTGGCGGGCTGTTCCTACGCATGCTGCAAATGGTATCAGTTCCATTGATCATCACATCGTTGCTATCGGGAATATTGAGCTTAAGTGGCAGGGAGGGCGTTGGTAACATGTTCAAACGAACATTGAGCTACTACCTGACGACAAGTCTTTTAGCCATTTTGACGGGCTTGCTTCTCGTGAATCTGATTCGTCCCGGACTTCAGACAACCAATAGCGTTCCCGCTGCCGCACCAACGATTGACGAATCTCACCAGACATCGCTTGTCGATGTCATGTTCGCTCAAATTGAGGCTGCCATCCCCTCAAATCCACTCGCAGCGATCACACAGCCCAACTTCCTTTCCATCATCGCTTTCACCATCATCTTTGGTGTTTTTGCGTTGCGGGTAGGAGGCACAACTGTGACTCGCCTCCAAGATCTGACCAACGCGGGACTTGAAGTAATGATGGCGATCACAACCGCGATCATTCGGCTGGCTCCATTTGGAGTCTTTTTCCTGATCACCGCGGTGTTAGCAACTCAGGGCAGCAGCGTTTTCAAATCTCTTGGATGGTACGTGCTGACCGTGGCAGCGGCCCTACTCATACATGCCTGCATCACTCTGCCATTGATTTTGAAAATCATTGCCAAACGCCAACCTCTAGAATATGCCCGAGCGATGTCTCCCGCACTTCTTACCGCGTTTAGCAGTGCAAGCAGCAACGGCACACTTCCAGTCACATTAACCAACGTGGAACAGAGAGCGGGCATCAGTAACCGAACAGGCTCCTTTGTCTTGCCACTTGGAGCCACCATCAACATGGACGGAACCGCGTTGTACGAAGCGGTCGCTGTACTCTTCATCGCACAATTACATTACGGATACAACTTGCCAGTGTCCCAGCAAATCATTGTTGCAATTACAGCCTTATTGGCCAGCATTGGAGCAGCAGGGATCCCGCATGCTGGGTTAGTGATGATGGTCATCATACTGCAGGCAGTTGGCTTACCTTTGGAAATGCAGGGCATCATTTTGGCGGTGGATCGGGTGTTGGACATGGCCCGCACCTCCGTCAATGTTTGGAGTGATTCCTGTGGCTGTGCCGTAGTAGAGGCCCTTGATTCAAAAACATCATCCCTCATTGATGCCACCGAACCGACTGCATGATTTGACTGCTTGCCGCAAAGCAAGCAAAACACCTGAGGTCAGGCATCACTCATCTGCGTACAGCTGAAGCACATAAAGTCACCTAGAAAATCCGATTCAAGCCGTTAAGTGCCGCCACACGATAAGCTTCTGCCATCGTCGGATAGTTAAAAGTAGCTTCAATGAAATACTTCAGCGTATTCTTCTCGTCAGGTTGATTCATGATGGCTTGGCCAATGTGAATGATCTCAGAAGCATTCGCCCCGAAACAATGTACCCCCAGTAAAGAAAGAGTTTCGCGGTGAAAGAGGATTTTTAGCATGCCCACTGTTTCGCCGGTAATCTGAGCTCGCGCGAGACTCTTGAATTGTGCTTGGCCCACTTCATACGGCACACATGCAGCGGTAAGCTCGCGCTCGGTTTGTCCTATGCAGCTGATTTCGGGGCTTGTATAGATCCCCGCGGGACAATCTGAAATCCGCAGATTTCCATCCACATGACCGAGCATATGATTTGCAGCAGCGCGTCCCTGAGTGTAGGCAGCGCTAGCCAGTGACGGCATCCCAATCACGTCGCCCACGGCATAAATATGCGGGAGCACCGTCTGGAATTGATCATCGACGTCAATTTGCCCACGATTGTTCGCGACAATATCAACATTTTCCAGTCCCAGATCTTCAGTATTACCTGACCGACCATTCGCCCACAAAAGGGCATCCGTCTTCACTCTTTTGCCGCTCTTTAGATGCAAAATGACACCATCGTCGCTACCTTCAATACTATCCATCGATTCATCGTGCCGAAGAATCACTCCTTGATCCCGGAGATGATAGGAAAGTGCATCGATGATTTCATCATCAAGAAATTCCAACAACTTCGATCTCGTGTTGATCAGATTCACTTTGATGCCCAGATTTCTCAACATCGATGCGTACTCAGTGCCGATAACACCAGCACCATAGATGCAAATCGACGAAGGACGCGTATCCATGCCAAGCACGGTATCGCTGTCGAAAATCCTTTCATGATCGAAATCGACGCCACGAGGATGAAAAGGCCGCGATCCTGTCGCGATGACAAAATGTTTCGCCCGGATAGGCTCATCACCATCAATTGAAATCGCATGGTCATCGACAAATCTTGCTTGACCACGAAATACGGGCACCCCATTTCGATCATAAAATGACTGACGCATGGTAACCTGACGACCGATAATGGCCTCAGTCCCTCGTTTCAACTGCTCCAATGTTGGCCGGGTATTGATCCCCATTTCACGGTAAGTCGGATTATTTAGCACCTTCATTGTGCTCGTGATCGTATGCCGCAACGCCTTGCTGGGTATCGTTCCCCAATGGGTACAACCGCCACCAATCTGCCGATAACGCTCAGCTACGGCAACACGCATCCCGCCTTTGACGGCTTGCATGGCTGCACCCTCTCCACCGGGGCCTGTGCCAATCACAAGCAGGTCGTAGTCGAACATGGAATCGTTCATAATACTTTGCTTCTTTCATTAGTTCCGCGACAATAACGGCTATTTCGATGTTGCTAACTTGCGTGCAATCAGATGTTACTTTTGCTGATATACCAGCAAATATCCAGCGTGTTTTGAACTGGCTGGATACCGCACCAGTGCAAAAATCAGATCTCGTCGTATTCCCAGAGTGTATGCTTTCTGGGTACGCGTACGACAGTCGGGATGAGGCATTGCCTCATACTATGGAGCTCAATGACTCGCGTTTTGAGCCACTGATCAAAGCTGCTGCAACGCATGACCTTAGCCTGACTGTCGGATTTCTGGAACGCTCGGGCGACCTTGTGTTCAACGCTTACGCCTTACTCGGCCCCGAGGGCATGATCGGCCACTATAGAAAAATTCATCTTCCCCACTTGGGTATCGACCGATTTGTTGACCGGGGTGACATTCCTTATCAGATTCACCGGGCTGGGGCCGCAAACATCGGGATGGCGATTTGCTATGACTGTTCCTTCCCTGAACCAATGCGTTTACTGGCGCTCGAGGGAGCAGACATCATTACCTTGGGTACCAACTGGCCCAATGGTGCCTCCCGAACAGCAGAAGTTGTTCCACCCGCACGCAGTATGGAAAACCATCTTTTTTTCGCTGCCGCCAATCGCGTTGGTGAAGAAAATGGATTTGGTTTTTGCGGTTGCAGTTCGATCTGTGGTCCCGATGGAATCGTGCTGGCCAGCACTGACAGATCGGACGAACAAGTTTTAACAGCGGAAATCAACCTCGACGTAGCAAGAAACAAACGTATCGAGCGAGTGCCTGGCAAACATGTGATTCATCGATTCAATGATCGTCGCACCGAATTTTACGCTGACCTGTCCAAGCGACGAGAAAACGTCTCTGACTAACCACTGAGCCAGGTGCAGCGTGGTCAGAACGAATGACAGCGGGGCATTGTCGATTGCTGACTCGTGGGCTTTGCAAATCGCAAACGCGACACCCGGCTCAGATCGATTAACAACGCGCACGGCACGTAAAGACTCAGGTGCTGCCAGAATCCTGCCTCAGGCATCGTGCGATCACTTCCTGTGTCTCCAGTGCCCTTTGGCAGATTTCGATATCGGCCAAATCAGTGATTTTTAACTCAATGGGATATCGATCGTTGATAATGGCACGCAAATCCGAGTCCCGGCTTTCCGTCCAGAGTGCTGAGGTGTCCAAATGCCCGATCTCCTGTTCTGAAAGCGGCAATCGCAATCGCAAACAGGCCGGTCCGCCACCGCCATCCATGCTCTGCCCAAGATCAACAAAGTGAACCGCATGAAAAACCTGTTCAGCACACAGACGATTCACCAATTCATGTGTGACCCGATTCTGCTGTACTTGAACTGGGCAAAGAATGGTCCATTTCATTTTTCCTGATTGCGACGCTGTGACAATTTGACTGTTAAAAAAATATGTCTTGATCGCATCATCCAATTTCAATTCGTTCGAACTGATGCTAAGGATTCTTAATGGTTTTTGTATGACATTCTCAAATCGACGTTTTAGCCGTTCAATTTCCTGACAACTGTCTGGAGCGAAAGCCAGTTCATGGTGAATTAGCAAATCCTGATGGCTCATCGCTACGACATCGTTGTGAAACGCTCCAGCATCAATTGCTTTGGGATGCTGCTTAAAGTGAAATACATCGCTTTCCTGCAAGCCATGACTTCGGGCAATCGCCTGGCCCGCGGCCTTCGTCTGCCGTGGCCAATGGCATTGCGGTTCAGGCGGACCATCACCATAAACAAACACATTCAACCCTGATTTCCCATCGCTCCCGGAAAGACGCATATGGTTTGCCGCACCCTCATCTCGCATGGGTGCGCCCCCTGGCAAAGCAGGACGCACATCAAATCCGTTTGGGAACAAAGAAGCGATGTCCTTGAGGGTATGCGTCGACTCGAGCGAACGATGTAAACTGGCACTCAAATTGGCGACAGTCATGACTGGACACCCGGCATTCGTGTCACAAGAGGGTGTGACCGTAGCGGCATTGGCTGTCCACATGGCGGAACAACTCGCAGCGGCCGACAGAATCACGGGATCCTCGCTCAGCGCCGACTTCAGCATTTCTGCCGGGGTGCCAGAAAACCCAAGAGCTTTCAACAGCGTGAAATCTGGTCGCGGCTGAGGTGGCAAAATCAACTGGGGGACACCCAACCCAGCCACCAAACGCATTTTATCAAGGCCCTGAAGTGCTGCCGCTCGTGGATTGGAGATCTGCCCAGCATGATTTTGCGAGGCGACATTTCCGACACCAAGGCCCCCAAAGTGATGCGTTGGCCCGACGATTCTGTCAATTTGTGCATCAACAAAAGTCATTTCGCAACGCCCCATGGATCCACCATCACTGGCACGCACTGCTCTAGAGAAGCAATCGGATCACAGCAAAAATCGATCGCAAAAAATCCAGCCGGACGATGGTTCCCGCTGGCTCCCAATCCCCCGAACGGCAATGCGCCCGCGGCCCCTGTAGTCGGTGAATTCCAGTTAACGACCCCCGCGCCAACACAATCCACGAATTGCCCGAACATCTGCTCTGTACCCCCGAGCATTGCAGCCGACAAACCATACGGCGTCTCAGACGCCGCTTCCAATGCCGTCTTAAAATCGTGAACCTGCTGAACCACCAGAAGCGGCCCAAACCACTCCATCTCATTCATTTCGCGGACTGCATCGGCTGGTATCCCCGTAGCGTCCACGATCGCGGGACCAATCAACGAGGTGCATGTTTGAGAAACTACTGGTGACAATAACGGCTCGCAGCCTAGATCGACCAAACGCTTGTAAACTTGCTGCAACCCTGAGACCGCGGCTGCTGATACGAGTGGACCTATTTGCGGCACAGGTGAAGTGAATGGCATGCCGCTTCGCAAGTCGCGTGTTTGACTTACTAATGCATCGATTTGATGCCGTGCGGCTTCTGTCTGAAGAAAAAAAGCACGACGGGCGCACGTACAACGCTGACCAGTTGAAACAAACGCGGAGAATGAAATGATCCTTGCAGCAACTTCCGGATCGACAGAATCCAACGTAACAATGGGGTTATTCCCACCCAGCTCTAAAGCGAGGAGAACTTCCGGTCGACCAGCCAACTGCCGATGGATCGCATTTCCTGCAACTCGTCCACCAGTCAAGAACACTGCCGATAGCTCTGGGGCATCAATCGCCAACTTGGCCGTTTGCGTCTCACCTGGCAACAATTGCAGCACCTCTGGAGGAAGCCCCGCGCGATACCAGGCCTCAACCATCCATTGAGCAACAGCCGTTGCCTGCTCGCTTGGTTTGAAGACAACAGCATTGCCCGCCAGTAATGCTGGGATGATTTGTCCACCTGGAAGATGCAGTGGAAAATTGAAAGGCCCCAAGACCAGAACGACTCCAACCGGCTGGTATCGGATTTTACGCTGTATCATTGCTGCTGAAGCATGACTGGCCTCAATCTGCACATCACAGGCACGCTGTTCGCGAGCCTGGATTGACATTTCCACTTTCGCAATCGCTGCCGAAACTTCTCCATCCGCATCCCAGGCAAGCTTGCCAACTTCACGGCTAATCAATGTTGAAATTTCCGTACGTCGCGCGGTCAATTCTGCACCAAAACGCCTCACGATCGCGATGCGTTCCTCGATCGATTTGGAACGCCAGTCTGCCAGTGCCGTCGCTGCCGTTTTCATGCACTGACGCACATCGGCCTGGCCAGCAGTGACTCCCTGCCAAAGGATCTCCCCATCAAGCGGGCTAACGCTAAGCAAAGCTTTCGACATGACACTTACGCCCCCAAGGCATAAAAGTTACCGATCGACCCCGTCTCGAACCAACACAATTCAACGTAGAGATTCTGATTCTACGCATCAAAGCCCACAATGTTTTACGATCATTGGCCAGTAAACAGTGGCCAGTACAATAATCGCGAGACCGAAACAGGCATCACGCACCTTCCCAGCGAGACGCTCTGTCACAATGCCACGCACTCAGCGGGCCACACCTTCATCCAGCCCTCGCAGGACCTCAATTCTTCGTAGGACCTCAATTCTTCGTAGGACCTCAAGGAGCAGGAAACTAATTGCCTCTTGAAATCGAGCGATCGGATATTCAGGTACTGGAAAAAATCACGCGTTAGCTTTACTTATCACGCGTTAGCTTTACTTACTGTCCAGCACCATCAGTTCGACCTTGCGAAACTGTACCGGATGACTTTCAGATTGCAGCGAAATAGTGCCTCCACTAAGCATCTTCGTGCCGGCTTTCTCAGCAAGCGACTTAGCGTGTGCATCGCGATCATCCAACTGTGGTTTTGTGTATTCAAGCACGACTTCACCGTCAAGCAGATGTTTGATGACGTGATTCCCTCGAACTTCAATCTCCGCTGTCACCCACTGCGGACCGTGATAGGTCTTGGATGAGGATTTCGTGCAATGTGGTTGAAACAACTTACCCTTCATTTCGACGTTGGTACCCGGCGTACAGAGGTTTGATGTGGTCCGTTTGTTTTTCCCATCACCCCCTAGAAGTTGCACTTCAATCGAAACAGGAAAATCCTGATCCTTTGCCATACCTTCTGGCTTCTCGCCGTGGACCATTACGCCACTGTTCCGCAATGCCCAACCCGGGCCATCCTTACACTGATCTCCGACGAATCGATACTCCACGCGCATCCGATAATTCGAAAAACTGTCTTTGTAAAACAGATGCCCAAACTGTTCTCCGAAACCGTCATAGTTTTCATACCCAACTGTCAGCAATCCGTCCTCAACCCTGAATGTATTTCCATAATTCTCACCAAGCTCATGGAAGCGAATTTTCGGCGTCCAACCGTTCAGGTTTTTTCCATTGAAAAGCTGAATCCACTTTCCGTCGGCAGATGCTTGACCAAAGCTGTTGGTTGGTGAAACAAACACAACAAAAACCAACGCCAGCAAAATATTTATTCGTGTCATGATGGATATGTCAGCAAGAGAGAAAGAACGTACCTTTTCACTTGATTCTACACATAATGCGTCGTTCTTTCAGCACTTGAAAATAAACGAAAGATGATCGACTACAATTCAGCTACCAATGTAACTGACAGAGCGTCTTGCCAAGGCACAGGTTGCCAAGCCACAGGTGCGACACATCGGCTGCACTCAAAATCGCACACATCAGCCCACCGCCACCCTTCGGTCAGTCAGAATATCAGGACACGCACACATGCCTTATCCTATCGCTTCAGAAGTTTCCCGGGACCGGCTCCATGTCAACTCAATCTGATACCATCGCGGCAACCACCTTATCAATCAGTCGTAACTTACAGACAAATTTGCCTAAAGGTCGGTCGGCTCCAGCTGTTAACCCTATCGCAAGAAGCCATGGCCCAAGGCAACGTTCAGGTTGTGGTAACTGTCCCACCGGGAACACCAACAGACTCGTTTCGCACACAACACTGCAGGTCAGGATTTCAATGAGATTACTTGTGATTGCGATGTTCACATTCACCCTGCCAATGGCGACGCACACTCTCGCCGCGGATCCACCAAGTGACCTCGGTCCAGATTTCAGTTTCACTGCAAAGGGTGTCAAACTGACGCTGGTCGCTGAGCATCCTGATGTTGTAACACCCACAGGTTTGGATATTGATTCAGAAGGGAGCATTTGGTTGGTATGCAGCCATACACACTTTCGCCCCGAAGATTACGAAGGTCCTGAACACGACGAGATTATTGTGCTTCGGCCCGACGGTACGCGATCCGTCTTTTTCAACCAGACGAAAGCAACCATGGATCTGGAACTCGGTTCCGACGGCTGGGTGTACTTGGCGGAGCGTGACAGAATACTTCGGGTCAAAGATTCGAATGATGATGGCATAGGAGACAAAGTCGAAGTACTCGCTGAACTGCATACTGAGGCTGACTACCCTCACAACGGTTTGAGCGGGCTAGCCTGGCATCCAGATGGACGACTGGTTTTTGCCTTGGGCGAAAACTTCTGGAAATCGTGGACCCTGCGTGGAACAGACAAAACGACAATCACAGGAACAGGTGAAGGTGGAATTTTCTGCTGCACTCCCCAAGGAAAACAACTGACCCGTATCGCGAGAGGTTTTTGGAATCCATTTGGTGTTTGCGTTCGTGCGGACGGAAATATTTTTGCCGCCGAAAACGACCCGGGAGCAAGGCCCCCTTGCCGGCTACTTCACGTTATGAAAGGTGGTGATTATGGCTATCAGCGTCACTACGGAAATGCTGCATTCCATCCATTTGTGTGCTGGGACGGAGAACTTCGCGGAACACTACCAATGCTTCACAGCGTTGCTGAAGCCCCGTGCGGGATTGCACCACTTGGCAACGGGCTCGTTATCCCATCATGGACAGATCACCGGATTGATTTCTACCCTTTGCAAGATGCAGGAGCCAGTTTCACCGCCCAGCAAATACCTTTAATTCGTGGTGGACACCATTTTCGCCCAACGTGCATTACCCAAGCGACACCCACTGTTTTTTACCTTACAGACTGGGTTTTCGGATCCTATCAACTCCATGGACGGGGACGTGTCTGGAAAATGGAAATCAGTCAAGAAACAGCCACTTGGCTTGGACCAATGGAACTGCGAGCAAAAACTTCACAAGCGAAACTTGCCGAAAAATTACTGGGTGATGACCACACGGCTTCTATGAACGAACTGTTCAACCTCTGTCGCTCCGATGATCGTTTCTTACGTCATGCGGCCATCAGTGCGCTTGGTAAAAAGACCAAATCGATCAGCCAATCCCAAGCTGACACGTTATCAACAGCCGATCAGATTTCGCTATTGCTGGCACTTAGAAGAACAGTCCCAACCAACACGAAATGGGTCGAGTATTTTCTCGAAAAAAAAGACACCGAAATACGGTTTGAAACATTGCGGTGGATATCAACCTCTCGCCTAAACGAATTTTCTGATGCGGTAGAAGGCATGGCCTCAAATCCAGAACTCGATTACAGAATCTTCGAAGCAGCTTTGGCGACAATCAATACTCTGTCTGGAAATCCCCAAGCGGGTGTTGCTGACCCAGAAATGCTGCTGTCCCGGATCAGTAACGCCAATGCACCCGCCCAAGTGCGTGCGTACGCACTTCGCCTGCTGGATCCCCAGAGCAAAGAATTCAAGAAACCACTTTGGCAGTCCCTGATAGCCACAGGTGACGTGGATATTTTGCGAGAACTGACTCGGGCATTGGCCGCCAACCAAACAGATGATGCTCGAGACTTGCTGTTTAACTTGGCTGAGACCCCAAGCATCCCGACTGCAATTCGCGCAGACGCGATTGCAGGACTGTCGCTTCCATCTACCGAGAACATCCCCCGTTTAGTCGAACTTGCACAGTCAGACGCGCACCCACTTCGGGAGGAAGCGCTACGTTCTCTTCGCTATTGCGAGCTCAATGAGCAGCAGCGTGTGACATTGCAAGCAATCGGCAAACGCCATCCAAAATCTGCTGATCTGATCAACGCGACGTTAAGACCAACCAAGATTGGGCAAGGCCGTCCAGCGCCCTCCGAAACAGCAAACTGGCAACGGCGACTAGAACAGATCCAACAACCTGCTGACCTTGAGGCTGGACATAGAATCTTCCATCACTCTCAAGTTGGCACATGCTCAAAGTGCCATCGCCATCGAGGTAGAGGAAGTGTTGTCGGACCGGACTTGTCTGCCGTTTCCAATCTGGGATCACCGGACCGAATACTTCGTTCCATTCTGCAACCAAGCCGGGATGTCGATCCGCAGTATTTCCCACGCATGCTCATCACTGATGATGGTCACATCTTTACTGGGATCATGCTTCGCGACGGCGGTGGTGGAAATGAAGTCTATCGAGACAACACCGGTCGTGAACGGGTCTTCAAAACAGCAAGCATTGTCGAGCGGAAAGAACTGCACACCTCCATGATGCCAGATGGACTTGTTGATACGCTCACAGACCGGGAACTGAGAGACCTGATAGCATTCATGGACAATCGGCAAGAGCGAAGACTTTTAAGTGACAGCAAAACACAACCGATCAACCCGTCCGACAATATTGGAAGTTTTCTCGGTACGTGGTTCCTTGATTTTGAGGATGGATACGGCGGCTGGCTTGAGGTCTCTCAGGACCGCGAAAAGTTGGTAGCTCACCTGATGTGGCGTGTCGGATCGGCAAAGCTCATGGAAGAAGTCACCTTGCTTGGTGACTCACTGATACTGACACGCAATCGCAAGTCAAAGAAGACGAATTATGTTGCGACAGTGAAGGATGGGAACATCGCTGTCAAACGCCAAGGCAGCGGAGAGACTGGACAGGGACGCAGGTGCCCTCCCATGCCCCCTCGACCCGACCTGTCCAAAGTTCGATTTGGCAAACCGATTGAGTTGTTCAACGGAGTCGATCTCAGTGGTTGGCAATTACAACCCAGGGATGCTCAGAATGGCTGGCGAGTCGAAGACGGTGAGATGATTAACGAAACACCGAAATCCGACTTTAGCGCTTACGGTGAATTTGGCAATCTGCGCACCACTCGTATCTTTGGTGACTGCAAGATTCACATTGAGTTCAACATTGGCAAAGAGCGTAACAGCGGAGTCTATGTGCGTGGTCTTTACGAAGCACAAGTTGTCGACCGAGATAGTCGCATGCAAGGGATCAGCGGTCCTGGAGCTATCTTTGGTCGAATCGCACCAGCCAGCAACGCGGGTTTACCCGGCGGTCAATGGCAGACTTACGATCTCACACTCGTCGACCGCCACATGACCGTATGCCTGAATGGGAAAGTGGTCATCGACAACCAGCCCGTCATGGGTGCAACGGGAGGTGCTTTGTTTGGGGACGTGATGCGCGATGGCCCTTTGTACTTGCAGGGCGACCATACCAGTGTTCGCTATCGCAACGTCGTGCTGAGTCCACGGCTTCAATGACCAGCTCAAGTTGGTGAATCAGATCCTGGCGTTGCATCCTCTTCATTGTCCATCGCTTCAAGCGTTACTTTAAGCTGATTGCGAGCCCTGCTCAATCGACTGCGCACAGTACCTATCGATATCTGCAATATCTCAGCGATGTCTTCATAGGACCTTTCTTGCATTTCCCGTAGCACAAGAATCGCACGATGATCCTCCGACAGGATCTGAATCGCAGCACGTACCAGGTTCACTCGTTCCTGCCTCAACATGGGCTCATCAACCGCATCTGCGGGATCAGTGACCTCAAGCCCGTTGCTTTCACGCCAATGATCGAGCGACACCCGAGCTCGATTGCGGCGTTTTCTGGTTAGGGCACTGTTGAAAGCAATCCGATACAACCAGGTAAAGAACTGGCTATTTCTTTGAAATGTATCCAATTTCAGAAACGCACGAATGAACGCCTCCTGGACCACCTCCTCCGCTTCATCAGGAGACCCGGTGACCTGAATCATGGAAGCAAACAGGCGTTCCTGATTCATTTCCACTAGCGCAGTAAATGCGCCGCGATCACCTTGGACGGCGAGGTCAATCAGCTGCGTCTCTTCGCTCACGCCAGTCTCTCGGAGTCACGAATGGGATACGTTAAAGCTTATGCCAAATAACGGTCGTCGGCACGAATAACCCTAACGATTTTTACGATGCCGGCCCGAAGGACGGTTCCTGCAGAGGGGCGATAAGGCGTTGGATCTTCAAAAAGACCATGGGGCACTCTACGTGAACCACACGGCATGTCCACCGATTATACACAGGCTGACAGGCAATGACGATCAACCTTCCCAACACTCCCCGCCATGCCCCTGAGACGGCACAAAACTGCAAAGAGCCGCAGGATTACCGGTTAATTCAACTCACCGTCACTGAGCTTCCCGCTCAAGTGACATTGCAAATAAGTCGCTCGCTCAACGTTCCGGTCAGAGGAACCGAGCAATCTACCCTGCAGTTTTTGCAAGTGAGCGGGCTGCGTGTGAATGAACAATTTGTTGATCGTGCCGACAGGCACATCCTCAATGAGCCCTAAATTAACTCCCATGCGTACCTTCGACAGGTAATGCATGGTTTCCTCGCTGCTAATTTTCTTGGCAGTACTCAAAATACCGAGAGCCCGACTTACATCGTCGTGAAGATCCTGCTGACCCTGTTTCACAAGAAAATCCCGTGCCTTGCGCTCATACTCGATGATTCTCGGTACGACATCATCTCCCACCAACGCGACGAGATCTTGCTCACGATGCCCGAGTGTGATTTGGTTACTGACCTGATAAAAATCACCCGTGTATTGCGACCCTTCCCCGTACAAGCCCCGTACCGTGACATTGATCCGTTGCATGCTGCGGAAAACCTTGTCGATTTGCCGTGTGATGACCAGTGCTGGTAGATGCAGCATCACACTCACTCTCAGGCCAGTCCCCACGTTGGTGGGACATGCGGTCAGGTATCCGAATTGAGGATGAAACGCATACAAAATTGCCCCTTCCAGCTTATCATCTAATTCATCAATACTCTGCCAAGCTGACTTGAGATCCAAGCCACTATGCATCACTTGAATCCTGAGGTGATCCTCTTCATTGATCATCACGCTATATTGCTCGCGGGGATCAATAGCAACAGCCCGCGAACCCTCTGCATCAGCAATTTCCCGACTGATCAGTTGTCGTTCGACCAAGAACTGCCGATCGATCTCAGATAGCTGCTCGAGGTCGATATAACGGACGTCACGCCAGTCATCGATGGAGTCCATCTTTGCACGAATCGTCCGCTCAATGCTGATCCGATCTTCGTCGCTGCAGCGACGAATGAACGGAAAGTCAGCAAGATTTCGAGCAAGCCTGATTCTGCTGCTAATCACGATATCTGATTCGGGGCCTGTACCCCGCAACCATTCGCCCGACTTGTGTGCCAGGTCATCAAAATCCGAATCTCGAATCACTCTTCTTCCTCGCTGGCATGTTGTTCGGTGCTGCCGGCCTCTTCGATACGGTGCAGTTCATCTCGTATTTCCGAGGCTCTCTCGTAATCTTCCCGCTCAACCGCCTCTTCCATCTCTCGGCGAAGCTGAATTAACTCGGCGTGCGAATCGGCCGCAGCGGCGCGGCGAGGACGTTTCCCACAATGTTCGACTGAGTCATGGATATTGGTCAACAACGGAATCAGATCTTCCGAAAAGTGGGTGTAATCGAATGGACAACCCAACCTTCCCGTATTCCGAAATTCGAAAAAACTGATGCCGCATACAGGGCACTCTTTCTGGTCCAGTTCAGCGAGTTCCTGCTTGGTTTGCCCCAGATTGAGCTGTTTTGCCAAGGCTCCAGCAATCGAAGCTGCCGGTGTAGCGGCTTCTTTTTGCAGAAATCCACGTGCATGCTCCTCACACAAATGCATGACCTGCGGCCCATCAGGCTCGGTCAACTCGGTGATATGGAATGTTGCGGGCTTTTCGCAGTATTGGCACTTCATCTTTGTTTCCTGATTGCCGCCATTGCCCTAAACCTTGTGGTTTCAAGGAGTAAGCGTCCCTTTGGGGGGGATTCTATCGCTGCCAAGGGTGGTGTCAACGCAACCAACGTTGACTCACAATCCAGTAGAACGGGCTAGGACTTCGCTGGGTAGCATACAGTCATGGGTAGACGCCAGTCCTCCCCTACACGCAATGCCGCTCAATGCGGAAGATAATCCATAGTGCGGAGCCAGCATATTCGAGAAGCTTGAATCCGTAATTTCTTTGCACCTTGCACGCATGAATCATTGGTCCTTGATGCATATCCCTGACGCAGAACAATTTGCCCAACTTGCGACGGAAAATGACTTCGTTCCGGTCTACCGACGCCTTTTAAGTGACACGCTCACACCTGTGACCGCATTTCAGCTTCTGGATGATGGTGGTCCCGCTTGTCTGTTTGAAAGCGTCATCGGCGGTGAAAAGGTAGGGCGTTACAGTTTCTTGGCCGCAGGCCCCATTCGCCGATTCTCTGCCAAACGCAACCAAATCGAAGTTACAGAACTGACTGATGGTACGTGTTCACAAACAACAGCAGATGATCCGCTTGATGCCTTTCGCACCCACTTTCACTTTCGAGTCGCAGAACTGAAGGGACTCCCCCCCTTTGTAGGTGGTGCCATCGGGTATGCGGGTTACGACGTGGTCCGTTACGTTGAAAATCTGCCTAACCCACCCGCCGATGACCGTGACTTGCCTGACCTGGACTTCGCCTTTTACCACACGCTCTGTGTGTTTGATCATGTCGACAAGACAATCACTGTTGTCTCTTTAGCAGATTGCAGGGAAATCAATTCAGTGCCCGAAGCTGAGCGTGCTTATCACCACGCAATGCAAATGGTTGACCAGACCATCACAAGCCTGTCACGTGCGGCACCCGAACAAAGATCTGCTTGGAATCCTGACCATTGGCGAAAAATCAGTGAGCAGAACCCACTCGAAGTTACATCCAATTTTTCAAAAGAGTCGTTTGAAGATGCGGTTCGAAAGTGTGTGGAATACATTCGAGCAGGAGATATTTTCCAAGTTGTTCCGAGCCAACGACTTTCTGTCCGGACAACCGTCGACCCTTTTGAAATCTATCGCTCTCTTCGGGTCGTTAACCCGAGTCCTTTCATGTTCTACTTGCGAACCCCTGATTGTGAACTCGTCGGCTGTTCCCCCGAAATCATGTGTCGAGTGAATGAACAGGTCGTCACCGTTCGACCGCTTGCCGGCACGCGTAAGCGAGGGGAAACCTCGCAAGAAGACAAGGCGTTGGAAAAAGAATTATTGGCTGATCCCAAAGAACGAGCGGAACATGTCATGTTGGTCGACTTGGGACGGAACGATGTTGGTCGAGTTGCACAATTCGGAACCATTGATCTGACTGAAGTCATGGTGGTCGAAAGATACAGTCATGTGATGCACATCAGCAGTGAGGTCCAAGGTAAACTGCGGGACGATGTCGATTCTTTCGATGCCCTCAAAGCCTGTTTGCCCGCTGGCACTGTATCGGGCGCTCCGAAAGTCCGGGCCATGGAAGTGATCGATGACATTGAACCGCACCGCCGTGGCCCCTACGGAGGTGCGGTTGGATACATCGATTACCGTGGCAATATGGATACCTGCATCGCATTGCGAACCATGGTCGTCAAGGATGGCGTAGTCCACGTCCAAGCTGGGTGTGGTGTTGTTGCTGATTCGGATCCGACCGCTGAATACGAAGAAACACTGAACAAAGCGAAGGCGTTGATTTCAGCGATCGAAATGACCATTCGGCGTGTGGATGCGTCTACAACTCGAAGCTGAAGCTCAGCACCTCAAATTTGCTACGTGGTTTTACCAGACGCTACGGCAGCCCAAAGCTCCCAGGCTCCGAGTCAGAACTTTTGGCCCACCGAAGAAGTTTTTATTTCAGAAACGTCGGTTGAAACCACCATTGAGCTGGAGTGTCTGAGCAGTCAGGAATGTATTGGCTGGATCCGCAGCGTAAATCACTGCTTTGGCGACGTCATCAACACAGCCCCATCGTCCCATCAAGGACTGTCCCGCTGCGCGGTCATTCCAATAATCACTGGTGCCCTCGCCCCACGAAGTTCGAATCCAGCCGGGTGCGATTGTATTGACTCTCAAACGCGGTCCGGATGTCTGGGCCAAGCTGTTGGCAAAAGCGATGACTGCTGCCTTGATCGGACCAAACATCTGTCCGGCGTCTCCTTCCATGCCCTCAAGTGCCTGGTCCCAACCGATAAAAATCATCGCAGCAGGACGAGAGCCGGGAGTCCGTTCAAACTGATTCATCAAGCGGTCTGCAACCTTCCGAGATAACAGAATCGTCCCCGTGACGTCGACATCGAGTAGATAACGCAACTTACCTTCGAAATCCAACTCAGCCGCGTTGCCGGTCAACACATCAGCCCCAGCATTGTTAACCCAACTATGAATTTCACCGAGCTCTTCAAACGCACCTGTGACGAGAGTTCGACGACCTTCGGGTGAAGCGAGATCAGCCGCCAACAAAACGGGCTTGCAACCAACCTTCCGTAATGCTTCAGCAGTCTCAAGAGCACCAGATTCATTGGTGCGGTAATGCACTACCAATTGCTCGACGCCCGCTTTCGCCAGCGCAATCGCAATTGCCCTTCCGATACCGCTGGATGAACCAGTAACGACAGCCTTGGTGGCGTGAAATGATTTTGACATAAAAGTATCAACTAACGAGAAAGTATTCGATCTCTGGTAAACTCTAAACTGCGGATCTCTTGATATCGTTGAGAGAGTTGCCGCACATCGCATCCTTTGGAGACCAGATCAGACTGCTCGCTCGCCGCACCACTCACGACTTCTCGTATTCTTTCAAGAAGCCAACGAACTCTCGGCGGTGCTGCTGCTCGTCAGCGAGCAAAGTGATACACAAGTCTTGCGTCACGAAGTCAAAACCATCGCACAAACGAATGATCTTTTCGTACTGCGTGATGGCCGCCTCTTCCGCATCAATCACACCTTTGATGACAGCTACCACATCAGTCGTGTCAGCGGGGGGCTGCAGGGACGCTTGGACAGGTACAAACTTGGTACTGCCCGGGATGACACCGTCGATCGTTTTGATTCGGTTCGCAAGCTGAGTCGCATGAGTGAGTTCCTCTGTGACGTCAGCGTTCAACGATTTTTTGATTTCTTCGGCCCGCACGCCATCCAGGTTCACACTATTTGCGAGGTAATTAACGACGGTCTCCAATTCCATGAAATAGGACTTGATGAGTTCATCGATAATGGCTTTGTTTTTTGTTTGATCGTCCACATTGCTACCCATGTAAATTTGGAAAGGATGCTCAAGCTGTCATTACAGGATAGGGAGGAAGAACAGGTGCACGGAAGCGGCATGGCGAGCGGAGAGCCAAACATTGCAACCCAAAAAGAGGTCAGCAGCTCAGGTCAAACCGGGCCCCTCCCCCCCGAACAGCTATTGACGGCCCGGCAAATTGCCCATTTTCACGCCCCACCACCAACCTAACGGGAATTTCGACGCCACTGAATGCTCGCTCTTGCTGATTTCTATGCAAAAAGGCTACTCTGGACACTTGAAAAATCACCTTGGAACCCCCGTTGGGACCTATTTTTCCTAACTCATCAACCTGCCGGTTGCACGGTTAGCAACGTTTGCAGCAGAAGGTTGCTTTCGCCTCCTCGGACAGTAGACTCGAATCGGCTCACGATCGAGCTCTCGTTGCGTTTCCCGCACGTGAGCCGCCTTTTGCTGATGAGCGGAAAAAAAATAAGCCAATCAGTCCAATCACGGGCGATACGAACTTAATCATAATCATCAACCGCTTCTATCGGCGGCCACGCATCACGCGAGGAAAAACCAGAGTATGTCAGAATCGAAGACTGTTGCCAAAGCAGAAGTAGAGCAACACTTAGGCGAACTCACTAAACCGGTCACCGACGTCGACATCGATGTAACCGAAACGAGTGAGTGGCTCGCATCCTTGGACTATGTCCTGAAGAGCAAGGGCCCTGACCGGGTACGTTTCCTGATTGAACAGATGCGAGATCGCGCAGCAGAGGAAGGAATCCAATCAGCCGAGGACACCAAGACTCCTTACGTCAACACGATCCCGGTCAAGGATCAGGCGGCCTTTCCAGGCAATCGTGAAATCGAACGGCGTATCAAGTCCATTGTCCGCTGGAATGCAATGGCAATGGTCGTGCGAGCAACCAACCGTGGTGGTGGCGTTGGTGGGCATATCAGCACATTTGCATCTAGCGCAACCCTTTATGAGATTGGTTACAACCACTTTTTCAAAGGTCGTGGTGAGGATGGTTACTCTGGCGACACAATTTATTTCCAAGGTCACGCGTCACCTGGGATGTACAGTCGAGCTTTTCTGGAAGGTCGTCTGACCGAAGAAAACCTCGAGAACTTCCGTCGCGAACTATCACCCGGTGGCGGGCTTTCAAGTTATCCGCACCCGTGGTTAATGCCAAATTTTTGGGAGTATCCAACGGTATCGATGGGCCTTGGTCCAATCATGGCGATTTATCAAGCTCGCTTCAATGAATACCTTTTGGATCGCGGGCTGAAAGACACATCCGGACAAAAAGTTTGGGCTTTCCTTGGCGATGGCGAATGCGACGAGCCCGAAACCCTGGGAGCGATTGGTCTGGCGGCCAGAGAAAAACTAGACAACCTGATTTTCGTGATCAATTGTAATCTGCAGCGCCTCGATGGCCCTGTACGTGGTAACGCAAAAATCATTCAAGAGCTTGAATCGATCTTCCGTGGAGCTGGTTGGAACGTCATCAAGGTGATTTGGGGAGATGACTGGGACCATTTGCTGGCTAAAGACACGACCGGTCTGCTGGCCAAGCGGATGAATGAGGTCGTCGATGGACAATATCAAAAGTACACTGGCATGCCTGGCAGTTACATCCGCGAACACTTCTTCGGCAAGTACCCGGAGCTGCTCAAGCTTGTTGAAAACTACAGCGACGAGAAGCTTGAAAAGATGCGACGTGGCGGACATGATCCGGAGAAGGTCTATGCTGCCTACAAGACAGCGACAGAGCTGAATAACGGAAAACCAACCGTCATCCTCGCGAAAACAGTAAAGGGTTACGGCTTAGGTGAAGCAGGTG
This sequence comes from Rhodopirellula sp., assembly GCA_002690925.1. Lineage (GTDB taxonomy): Bacteria > Planctomycetota > Planctomycetia > Pirellulales > Pirellulaceae > Rubripirellula. Next base: position 101,702 of record NZGD01000094.1, on the reverse strand, counting down.
AAGGTCGTAACGTTGCTCACAACCAGAAAAAGATGAACGAGGAGGAACTGCTGGAGTTCCGAACACGATTTGGCATCCCAATCAGTGATGAAGAAGTAGGGAAGGCTCCATTTTACAAGCCGCCAGAGAACAGCCAAGAAGTCAAATACATGAAGGAACGACGGGAGCTATTGGGCGGTCCCGTCCCCAGTCGGCCGACCGAACACCCGACGATGGAAGTTCCAACTCTGGATGATTATCGCAAAGTAATCAAGAAACTAGAAAACAAGAACTTGAGCACGACCTTTGCGGTTGTCCAGACACTGATCGCTCTTTGCCGTGACAAGAAGATTGGCAAATACATGGTACCGATCGTTCCGGATGAATCCCGGACGTTCGGTATGGAGGGCATGTTCCGACAGTTTGGCATCTATGCTCACTCGGGGCAGTTGTACGAACCAGTGGATTCCGAATTGGTGACATATTACAAGGAAGCCCAAGACGGACAGATTCTTGAAGAGGGCATCACGGAAGCAGGCTCAATGAGCAGTTTCAATGCGGCTGGAACAGCCTACAGCAAGCACGGCATCAACATGATTCCGTTCTTCATCTACTACAGCATGTTTGGTTTCCAACGCATCGGAGACCTCATTTGGGCGGCCGCTGATATGCGAGCCAAGGGATTCCTGATTGGTGGAACAGCCGGCCGAACCTCCCTCAATGGTGAAGGTCTACAGCATCAAGATGGCCACAGCCTGCTCAACGCCATCGCGTTTCCGACAGTCCGTTCTTACGATCCCGCATTCGCTTATGAAGTGGTGGTGATCATCATGGAGGGCCTGAAAAAGATGTATCAGGAAGGCGAAGAATGCATCTACTACTTGATGTCAGAAAATGATCCGTACGACCATCCCGTAATGCCCGAGGGATGCGAAGATGGCATCATCAAGGGAATGTACCGTTACAAATCACGCGACGTGGACAACGCCCGCTCAAGGGTACAGCTCTTTGGTAGCGGTGCGATCCTCAACAGTGCACTCGCCGCACAGGAAATCCTTGCCGAGAAATACCAGATCGCGAGTGATGTTTGGAGTGTGACCAGCTATACGCAACTGCGGCGTGATGCTGCGACATGCGAACGCTGGAACCTGTTGCACCCCACCGAGACACCACGAAAAAGCTATCTCGAAGAAGTACTTGATGGTATCGAAGGGCCCTTCATCGCGGCAAGTGATTACGTCCGAGCTTTAGGCGAACAACTGGCACCTTACATTCCCGGTGACTACTACGTCCTGGGAACGGACGGCATGGGGCGAAGCGAGACACGTGAGGCACTGCGACGGCACTTTGAAGTCGACGCCGAATCAATCACGATTGCGACCCTCAGCCGCCTTGCGAAAGCTGGTGTCTTGACTCCAAAAGATGTCCAGGATGCGATCAGCGAATTGGGTTACGATGCCGAGAAAACTGATCCCTACTTTGCTTGATGAATGGTGTGTGGGTCACTACACGCCGCTCAGAATTTCCGAACAACACTCTCACTGCGAAATCCCAGAAGCTTAATGTCTACTGAAGTAAACCTGCCCGAACTTGGCGACGGTATTGAGTCGGGTGATGTCCTTGAAATCTTTGTCGCCGTTGGTGAGGTCATCAGCGAAGGCCAAGACATCGTCGAGATGGAAACCGATAAAGCGACCGTTCCTGTACCAGCAAGTGTTGGCGGAAAAGTCACAAAGATCCTCGTCAATGAGGGCGACACCATCGCTATCGGCGGTGCCATTCTGGAAGTGGAAGCAGCTGCCACAGCAACTCCCGAGCCCTCCACTCCGGAACCCGTTGCTACTGAGCCTGTTGCTACTGAGCCTGTCGCTCCTGAGCCTGTTGCTACTGAGCCCGAGCCTCCTGCTGCACCAACAACGGCTCCGACTTCGCAACCCATAGCGACGAGCCCAGCACCGGCAAGTCAGCCAACTGCTGAAACGCAACCACCGGCAACGCGGCCAGTCGTCTCACAGCCTGCTGCTGCAAGCTCAACAACGGTGATCCCAGCCGGTCCGGCAATTCGTCGATTCGCACGAGAAGTCGGAGTTGACCTCAGCCAGGTCCCAGGCAGTGGCGCTGACGGACGTATCACCCGGGAAGACGTGCTGTCGGTCGTTCGCTCTGCGAGTCAGTCTGCGCGTGCGACCCCAACGACGGTGAGTACCACACCGGCTGCAAAGAACATAACCAAAGCAGCACCAACGGCAGAAAAGGCAGCGGCGTCTTTACCGGGCACGGCTGATGTCGATGATTTCGGGCCCATTCGCGTAGAGCGAATGAGTAAAATGCGCAAAACAATCTCCAAGCAGATGCATGCAAGTTGGTCGACCGTCCCACGTGTAACCAACTTCGACGATGCAGACATCACCGACTTGGAACACCTTCGGCAATCTAGCAAAGAAGACTATGCCGCGCAGGGACTGAAACTCACCACAATGCCGTTCCTGATCAAAGCTGTCGCGACGGCGTTACGTCATAATCCAGCGATCAACGCAATCATCGATGAGGAAAATGAGCAGCTCATCTACAAGGATTATGTCAATATTGGTGTCGCTGTTGATACCGACCGCGGGCTAGTCGTTCCCGTCATGAACAATGCCGATGCGATGGGAATCCCGGAAGTGACCCGCGGCTTGGCTGAAATGGCTGGAAAAGTCAGGGGAGGCAATTTTGGGGTCAATGACCTCAGAGGCGGCACTTTCACAATCAGCAACTTGGGAACCATTGGTGGCCAGTATTCAACGCCCATCGTGAACGTCCCCGAAGTCGCAATTCTGCTTGTCGGGCGAAGTCGCAAGCTACCTGTGGTCATGCCTGATGATTCCATTCAGGCACGCCTGATGATGCCCCTGAGCCTCTCTTACGACCATCGGCTTGTAGACGGGGCAACCGCAGCTCGATTCCTGAACGACGTGATTGGATACCTTGAAGCCCCGAGTCGCTTGCTGCTGGCGCTTTAATATTCGCGGCACACTTGAACAGGCTGCATGCTTGGAACAAGTTTTCTTTGCATGGCACCGTGATTGCACGGTGTCGTTATGGTGTCAAGTCATTCCTGCCTTCATCCGAAAAGGCAGCTGGCAGGCGATGGACCGAGATGCCGCGGGATTTGCTAAACTCTTGCAAATCCCCACGGCTTCAGCATGAATGATCTGAAAATTCTCGTTTTCCTATCCGACCACTGGCTGGTGATCAGCAGTACAGCCACAGCCCTGCTGATGACCATGGTCGCCTTGACGATTTCGCACGCTCTGACAAACGTCAGGACGTCTCAGGCAACGGTTGCCTGGACGGTGGGTTTGATTTCCCTGCCGATCATCGCCCTTCCACTTTACTGGGTGCTGGCACGTAACAAGTTCCATGGCTACCGCGAAGTGATCCGTGAAGTGGAGTCCCGACAACGCGACTCGGCCTCAAATATCCAGACGGAACTGCGCACAGAAAGCTACACACGCTGCACCTCGCAAAATTCTGTCATTGAGCAAGTCGCTGACGTCATGGACACGCCTTTGAGCGTCGCCACTGATTACGACCTGCTGATTGACGGCAAAGTATTCTTCAAATGCTTATTCGCAGAGATCGCGAAGGCCACTGAGTATGTCTATCTCGAATTCTTCATCTTCCGCGATGACGAGACGGGAAACCAATTGGCCCAATGCCTGATTGAGCGTGCTCGAGCGGGTGTAAGAGTACGCATGATCTACGATGAGGTCGGATGCTATCGGCTTTCCAATTCATACCTGCAGCGTCTGACCGAAGCAGGTGTAGAGGTAAACCCATTCAACACACGACAAGGCTGGTTCAATCGATTCCAGATCAACTTTCGGAACCATCGAAAACTGGTAGTCATTGACGGAAAAACCGCGATCGTTGGTGGCTTGAATGTTGGAACAGAATATCTCGGCTCGGCAGAGAATTCATCGCGATGGCGTGATACAGGTATCAAGGTCACTGGACCTGTCACACGTAAAGTACAAGCCATTTTCGCCGGCGACTATTTTTGGGCCGCCAGAGAAACTCTCCCTGAGGCAAATTGGACAATCACGGATGATCCAACCTCTGGCCTCAAGCAGAATTCCTCAGAGGAAAGAAATTCCATTTGCTGCGCTACCGGACCAGCAGATCTTCGACCGCGGGCATCAATGATGTATTGTTCGCTGGCTAATTCGGCGAAGTCCCGACTCTGGATTTCTACACCCTATCTAGTGCCTGATGAAGCATCCATCATCGCCTTGCATATGGCCAAAGCCCGCGGCGTGGATGTGCGTTTACTGATTCCCGACCGAGCAGACCACCTGCTCGTTTACCTCGCAGGCTTTCACTACGAAAGCGAATTTACAGAAGCTTCCATACCTGTTTATCGTTATCACGCTGGGTTCATGCACCAGAAATGCATTCTGGTTGATGACCAACTTGCCATGATTGGCTCAACGAACCTTGACAATCGTTCGCTACACTTGAACTTTGAAATCATGATTGGCATCAGTGACCATGAATTCATATCGCAGGTCGAAGTGATGTTGACGGAGGACTTTGCACTGGCATCACAACAATCAGCTAAAAAGCTGCGTTGGTGGTACGAACGGCTGGGAACAGCTGTAGCACGACTCACTAGCCCTATTCTTTGATCGTTACACGGTCCTGCAGAGGTGGATCGCATACACACTCAACTCAGGGGTTTACGGAGGAACCACACGTCTACGTCCGGATGCTCGGGATCACGTGTGAAACCGTACTTTTGGTAGGCACGTCGGGCAGAGGTATTGTCGGTATAGACCTCAAGTGTAAGACGACAACAATCATGCTCGACAGCGACCTCCTCAACTGCGTTGAGAAGTGCTGCTGATACACCATGACCACGATGTGTTTCAGTAACAATGACGTCATGAATATTAACCAGACGTCGACTTTTGAATGTTGAGAAACCAAAAAAACAGTTGGTCAGTCCAATGGGTGCCCGTCGCCCTTGTTCGTATGCCAAAATACTGAACGCAGTCGAAAAATCGGCCAGTCGTTCTGGCAAACGATGCAATTCGGGTGGATCGTGCCCCATTTCGTGCTTGGCATATTCGCTCTGCATACAAACCAAATCGCGACAATCCTCGCGATTCGAGTAATCAACTCGTTTGGTGGTAATTTGCATATTCACGTTCTTGATCGACCTCGGGTTTGTTGTGGCTCGCTAGCCTAAAAGAAATCTCACTCAGAAAGTAGGATGCGCCGCTATAATTTGAGCAGCTGACGGTCAGCACAAACAGCAGCCCACTCTCCCTCCTAACGCGATGCATTTTGAACCAATGTTGCCAAATACGTGGTACCCGATTAATTACATAAGGCTGATTCTGGCGACAGGCTTGCTCAGCATCTCATCAGCTCTTCCGGCCAAGGACGCGTGGCCCCGATTTCGCGGTAGCGGAGCTGCAGGTCTGGCAGGACGGGAAATACCAACCACGTGGAGCGACACAGAGAATTTGGCATGGCGTACAGACCTCCCGGGCAAGGGCTCCAGCAGCCCAGTCATCAGAGGAGACAAAATTTTCCTGACTACCTACTCGGGGTACGGACAAGCAGTCGAGTCACCCGGAGATCGTGCTCAATTACAACTTCATGTCGTCTGTCTTTCAGTAACGGATGGCAGCATACTTTGGGACCATACACTGGATGCAGCAGAGGAAGAACAGGCGGTCACCAAACGGGTCGCTGACCACGGTTATGCATCTCCAACTCCCTGTGTCGACAGCAAATTTGTTTTTGCTTCTTTTGGACCATCTGGCGTGGTCGCGTTGACACATGATGGCGAATTCAAATGGCGCACCAGCGTTGGCACCAAAACTGCTGGCTTCGGCGCTGCAGCAAGCCCAATTGAATTTCAAGACCTCGTCATCATGAACGCATCCATCGAAGATGGCTCTTTGTATGCACTGGACAAGGCAACCGGCAAGGTTCGCTGGCAGACAACTGACATTGAACGTGCATGGACGACACCCACGATGGTCGACCTACCCAATGGAAAGAAAGAGTTGATCCTTAACCAGAAAGGGGCCATTCTGGGCCTGGACCCTGAAAAAGGAAAACGGCTTTGGTCTTGTGACGCAATTCAGGACTACGTTGTCCCGTGCGTAGTCACTGACGGTAACACGTTGTATTGCAGTGGCGGTCGGAGCAACAAAACCTTTGCCGTGAAAGCTGGCGGTCGTGGTGATGTGACTGCAACCCATCTGATTTGGGACGTGTCGAGAGGTGCTAACGTAACAAGCCCTCTTCTCGACGACGGTTACTTGTACTGGTCTCACGACAAGGCAATCGCACTATGTCTGCGGGCATCGGATGGAGAAGAAATGTTCCGCGAACGCATGCCCACGCGAGGTCGCGTGTATGCATCCATCGTTGGCGATGGACAACACTTGTTCCTGACAACACGTGATGCAGGCGTACTTGTTCTAGCTGCCAGCCCGGAATACACCGAAATTTCGATCAATCGTCTCGGAAATCCCGAGGAACGATTCAACGCAACACCCGCTATTGCTGGCGACCGTCTATTTTTGAGAAGTGATGCCGCACTGTATTGCGTGAAAAAGGAAAAGACAGATTAATCGCGACCTCGATATCTGGAAAACCTGCATAGCGGATCACAATTTTTACGTTCTTGCGGGATTCCAAGTAACTTGGACAGGAATCCGGGTAAACATCCATATTCACATCGTAATAGGGTAAACGAGACGCATCCCGCCCCCCGCACCCTAGATACTCCAACCAACGCTGGTAACATGCACTTGCAAGCGTTGCCCACCAACCAAATCGTTTAACGGTCGCAAGACAAACTTGGATCACTTCGGCCACTCTATTGCCCCCTCGCTGTAAGTTCTCATGAAACGAAAATTTTTCGGAGCGGCTTTCCTGTTCGCCACTGGTTTGATGTCCTCGTTGGCCATTGCAGCCGACATAGAACTCAAGAAAGGCGATCACATTTGCCTAGTTGGCAACGCTCTTTGTGAGCGAATGCAACACCACAACTACTGGGAATCACTTTTGCAACAACGTTATCCGGAGTTGCAACTGAGTGTACGAAACCTTGGTTTCCCGGGTGACGAACCGTACGAACGGATTCGCTCCGAGAACTTCGGCGCCCCCGACAAGCACTTGGCCCACAGCAAAGCTTCCGTGGTCATGTACTTCTTCGGTTTCAACGAGTCATTTGATGGTGACGCTGGCTTAGCAAAGTTCAGCGCCGAGATGAAGAAACTGATTCTGGAAACCAAGGCAAAGGACTTTGGAAAAGGCGTGCCTCAGGTAGTACTGGTTTCGCCCATTGCGTTTGAAAGTACTGGTGATCCAAACCTGCCCGATGGAAAAGCACACAATGCGAGGCTGGCAAAATACACACGGGCACTTGCGAATGTTGCAAAAGAAACCGATTCAGGTTTTGCAGATATTTTTACTCCCACACTGGCTTTATTCAAAACAAGTGACAAGCGTTTGACCTTGAATGGTGCCCATCTGAATGACGCTGGTTATGCAGAACTGGCACCGATCTTGGATGCTGCACTGTTTGGTGAAGGCGGCCCTTCCTCGGTAGACCCTATCGTGAAGGCGGCAGTGGATGACAAAAGCTTTCATTGGTGGCATCGATATCGCGCGGTAAACGGATTCTCGATTTATGGGGCACGTGGAAAAGCGGGAAGTGACGGAACGTACAACAACACGGACGTGATGGAACGTGAGCGGACCATTCTGGATCAGATGACGGCCAATCGTGATGCCCGCATTTGGGCAGTTGCAAGTGGGAAGAAGATTGACGGTCCCATCGATGACTCCAACACGCTGCCTTTTATCACTCCAAAAACCAATGTGGGAGGGCCAAATGATCCCAATGCGAAGCGGGGCAAACTCGGTTCTTTGGACTACTTGACTGCAGAGGAGCAGTTGAAGCTTTTTGAAATGCACGATGGGTTTGAGATTCAACTGGTCGCATCGGAAGAGCAATTTCCTGAGCTTGCAAACCCCGTCGCTCTCAATTTTGACAACCAAGGCAGGTTGTGGGTCGCAACCATGGAGTCTTACCCACACTGGCAGCCCAAATCGAAAATGGATGACAAAATCCTGATTTTCGAAGATACAGACCAAGATGGAGACGCCGATGAATGCAAAGTTTTTGCGGGTGGATTGCATCAACCGACCGGCTTCGAACTGGGCAATGGTGGAGCCTACATTGCCGAACAACCAGACATCCTGTTCATGCAGGACACAGACGGAGATGACGTTGCCGATACGAAGGTGCGGAAGCTATTTGGATTTGACACTGCAGATTCACATCATGGGATCGCTGCTTTTGAGTGGGGTCCTGGCGGCAATCTCTACTTTGAGGAAGGCACTTTCAAATACTCGCAGGTTGAAAGCCCCTACGGGCTGACGCGTCTTAGCGAAGCCGGCATTTGGAAATACCACCCCAAGAGTGAAAAGTTCGGTGTATTTGCCAACTTTGCGTTTGCCAATCCATGGGGTCATGTCTTTGATCGCTGGGGGCAGGATTTTATCGGTGATGCTTCACCCGGCAATAGCTATTGGGCTGCACCACTGAGTGGCCGAATTGACCATCCGTTGAAGCACCCGGGAGGCAGTCAACATCGTCGCATTGCGAAAACCACTGGTGGCGATCCCACGTACAAGTTCCCCACTTTTTATCCAAAACGAACACGACCTTTGGCTGGATGCGCCATGGTTTCAAGTCGACACTTCCCGCCGGAAATGCAGGGTAACTTTCTTGTGACGAACTGCATTGGAGACCGCATGGTCCTCAACCATGAAGTCACTGAGGATGGTTCAGGATTCAAAGGCAAGGAAGTGGCTCCGCTCGTTTCGTGCAAGGATGGTAATTTCCGCCCCGTCGATCTTCAGATCGCACCCGATGGCTCACTGTACATTGTGGACTGGCACAACGCCCTAATTGGCCACTTGCAACACAACCTTCGCGAACCCAATCGCGATCACTCGCATGGAAGGATCTGGCGTGTGAAGCATAAAACGCGGCCGTTGGTAAAACCCGCCAAGATTGATGGTGAGCCGATTACTGATCTTCTTGAACTGCTTAAAGTCCCCGAGGATCGAACAAGATACCGGGCAAAACGCGAATTGGCTGCACGTGATACTGGGCAAGTGATGTCAGCATTGAAAGATTGGACCGCCAACCTCGATAGTGCCGATGAAAATTACACACATCATCTGCTGGAATCACTCTGGATGCACCAAACCCACAATGTCGTCAACCAGCAATTGCTTGAAACACTTCTCGCCGCAGAGGATCACCGCGCAAGAGCTGCAGCTACACGCGTTCTTTCATTTTGGCTTGAAGACATTCCAAATCACAAGCAACTCCTGGAAAAGTGCATCGCTGACAAGCATCCCAGAGTTCGACTCGAAGGTGTTCGTGCGGTTAGTTTCCTGAGCGGTGACGAAGCCATTGAACTTGCCTTGGGTGTGCTGGAAAATGATGTCGACGATTACACACAGTTCACCCTCGATGAAACCATGCGTCGCCTTGAGCAGTAGTCGGCGGGCAACCACAACCGAGTGGTAACACCGACCAATTTTCAATTCTGAAGAAAGTCGTCCGCAGCGTGCGTGCATGTTGCGGACGGTGCTTGAAATCGCACTCATCCACTGTCAAAGCATGGAAATCTTCCAACGCTCTGTTTCAGATGCGTTTGATTTTTTTGTGCGTTAACGAAACCATTTCAATACCATGCGCTACTTTGTTCTCTGTTATCTACTTTCAACCAGCGTTACACTTGCCGCCTGGGGACAAGACCACAATCATGCATCTGGTGACGCGGCCAGCAACACACGTAAAGTCGAAGCCCCGAAGGTGTTTCTCGACAAGAGCCCGCGTATTGTTGCTTACCAGCTGAAAAGGCTGGATAACCAGCGACTGTTGATGGTTGAACGCAAGAGAACGGACTCCAAGTACATTCCAGTCTACGAGGCCATCCTCGCAAGAGTAGGGATGTCACCCCAGTACAGGATCGAATCGATCAATGCCTTGGCTGAGCTGCAGGATAGTGATCCAGTAACCATCACGCTGGCGACGATTGACAAGCTCGATGAATCCCAACGGGACGAGAACCGGACAGCTCGGCAATTGGCAAAAATGTTGCTCGACATGAGGATGGAACAACTCAAGCCCAAGGCCACCATCCTGCGTGACATGACGCAGAGTGACAACAACCTTGCGGCAGCTATCGCTACAGCAGCGTTATTGATTTCCGGACAAGCTGATGACGAACTCGACAAACTGACAGAAGATTCATCCGGACAGCTTGCATTCCTAGAAGCGATCACAATGCTTCCTGAAACAACGCAGCGAGGTGAATTTCGATCACGCGTGGTCAGTTTACTCGAATCATCAAAGAGCATGGAAGTGTCCAATGCCGCGATCCGCACTCTCGGCTTCATTCCAGAAGAACCAGCGGATTCGTTTTCACGCCTCGCTCCTCTAGTCCCAGACGACAAACTGCGAGCAGCCACCGTCCGCACTCTGCTGAAAATTCCGATGCAAGAGCGTGAGGCAGCCGCGAGTCTTGCCGCGACGACGTTTCTTGTGGACCTCGCAGAAAAAACGCCGGCAGAAGAACGGACGACGGCCTCCTTCATTGATGCCATGCAGCTTGCTGACCAACTGCTTGCGATCGTCCCTTCAGAACAGGCGAGAAGCTTTCGAAAGCGACTCAATGCAGTTACCGTTCGCGTCATCCGCATCAAGACCGTTGAAGAGGAAATGCGCTATGACATACCCTACTTTGCCGTAGAAGCGGGGAAGTCTGTTCAGATTGTGCTCGAAAACCACGACCTGATGCCACACAATCTTGTCGTCACAGTCCCTGAAGCACTCAAAGAAGTCGCTCAGCTTGGACTACAAGTAGGGCCCAACAACGGCTGGAACAATCTACCCTATGTCCCCGAATCCGATAAGGTTCTGCACGCGACCGCAATGGTGCCAGCGGATCAACAAGCCACACTGACGTTCACGGCTCCCAACACTCCTGGTGAGTATCCTTATGTCTGTACCTTTCCGCAGCATTGGTATCGCATGTACGGGGTAATGGTTGTGGTAGATGACCTCGATGACTGGTTGAAAAATCCAGTGGAACCAGCCAATCCCATTGGCAGTAATCGTTCTTTTGTACAAGCGTGGAAAGTCAGTGACCTGAAAGATGAACTCGAAGCCGGCATCCGTGGTCGCTCACCTGAAATCGGCAAACGACTGTTCACTGAAGCCTCGTGTGCAGGCTGCCACAAGATGCAGGGTGAGGGCGGTGCAATCGGTCCAGAACTTACCGACGTATTCGCACGCTGGAAAGGTGATCGCGTGGGCATCTTGCGAGAAGTGCTTGAGCCCTCTCACAAAGTAGACGCAAAATATGTTATGCAACGGATTCTGACCGTTGACGGACGTACGATAACAGGTGTTTTACTGAGTGAAGACGACGACAAAGTTACCCTCTTATCAAACCCCGAAGCAAAAGAACCCACGGTCATCTTGCAGGATGATATCGAAGCAATGGTTCCCTCGTCAGTTTCAATGATGCCAAAAGCACTCATGGACCAATACACCAAAGATGAAGTCTTCGAGGTTCTGGCCTATCTGGAAAGTGTTGCTTCGCCGACCAAACCGTAAACCTTAGAAGATTCGATGCCGGATTTCGTAATCGCCTGCAGGCCTCCCTGCGCGGTGAATGCTCCGACAGATCGACTTCCAGCTTAGTCCATTTCAAGAGTAATTCGCAGCTGAGCGTTCCAAGCCAAGCCAAGCCAGGGCAGGGCAGGGCAGGGTACCAGCCACCTCTTAGTTGGCAGTCAACCAACGCACTTGAAATGGCCGCATTGGAATTCCATCTTCCGCCCAGATTCGTTCCAACGCCAATTCATCATAGGCAAGCATCGAATCGACCAATCCGCCCGGGATCACACGTGGGCTGTGTGTCAAGTTGGCGAGTACAGCCAGACGTTCCCCACTCACAGCTGTCCGGATAAAGCCCAGCAGCCCATCGCCAGGCAAAGCCAGAACCTCCATGCTGGCTCTGGGATGAAAAGCTGGCTGCTCGATGCGCACTGACAATAGTCGGCGATAACCTTCAAAGACCCGGCGCTGCAAACCCTGTGGTTCAGCGATCACATTTTCAAGGCTCTGCCTATCATACTTGTGGCGATTGATACGCCGATTCTGCCCCGTTTCACTTACCGCATCAAGATCATTTGGAGATCCGACGAGGCTGTGAAAGTAAACGGCAGGAATCCCGGGCAGTGACAACATGATTGCCTGCGTCGCCAGAAAGCACCGTGAGTGATCCTGTGGCTCAACTTTTCCAGAATCGGCCACCGCCTCCAGATAGGTAATATTCAATTCGTAGGGACTATCGGTGCCATCCGACTGGCGACGCGTACTTACTCGACCGTTATGCGACCTGACAATCGCCGCCAGTTTTTCCACCCTCGCCTGAGGTACGATACCTTCGAGTGGCCTGACCCCGACACCATCGTGTGATGCCGTGAAGTTGAAAAATGTCGTGGCTTCACTGGGTGGCTGAATCGTAGAAAGCCAATCTCGCAATATACTCGTATCAGCATTGTGAATTGCATCCAGCAGCAATGGTGGCAAACTGAATTGATACACCATATGTGCTTCATCATGCCCATTACCAAAATAGCTCACATTCTCTTGATGCGGCACGTTCGTTTCAGTGAGCACCAAGGTACCTGGCACGACTTTGTCGAGGACATGCCGCATCAACTTGACGGCCGCGTGTGTCTGGGGCAGATGAATGCAATCAGTACCGATCTCTTTCCATAAAAAAGCGATGGCGTCGAGACGAATGATCCTGGCGCCTCGAAGGGCATATTCAACAAGCGTTTCCAACATCAATTGCATGACGCAGGGATTCGCATAGTTCAAATCAACCTGGTCAGCGCTAAACGTGGTCCATACATTTCGAACCCCATTCGATGATTCGAATGGGGTCAGCAATGGCAAGCTCCGTGGCCTCACCACCTTTGACAGGTCTGCCGTGGGATCCTGATCAATAAAAAACTCTTCATAGCCCTCTTCACTCTGGAGATAAGCCTGAAACCAGGCATGCTGCTGCGACGCGTGATTGAGAACCAGATCAAACATTAAATCAAAGTCCTGCCCGAGTTCAGCAATGTCTTGCCACGTTCCCACATCAGGATCAACCGCAAGGTAATCGACGACAGAAAAACCATCATCACTCGTGAACGGACAAAACGGTAGCAGATGAACACATCGGATCAATTGCTCCAAATCATGATCCAACAGAAATTGCCGTTGCGCCTGCAGTGGTGTCATCCCCGAGGATCGCACCTGATCGGCATACGTGATCAGGATCACATCACGTTCGGACCAAAGCTCATCATGTATCGGCGATTCCTGTTTGGGCGAAAGTTTCTCAAGTCCCTGAATCAGGACCTTGGGAAGTTCGCCGTAAATCTGCCGAATGAGGTCTCTTGTCGTTGAGTCAATTTCCATCGAAGCATGCCATTATGAGGAGGAGGTTAGCATTGCCTGTCGAAGATACGATCACCAATCGACCAGCAACCATCAATCCAAAACTCCAAACATGATGTTTCGGGTGACACTCGTCACATCCACACCTTGAAAGGAATTACAAAACCACTTTGCATTCAGAACTCTCTTAGCTCACAAATTGTCTTGACCAGTAAAATTGGTCACAAGAGCTCTCAACTTCCGCCTCAATACGCCGTAACTGAAAAACGCCTTGCCGATCTCGTAGTTGAAATCAACCATCTCTTCACGATACTCTCGATCATCGATGATTCTCTGCACTTTGCTGACGACGTCTTTCGTCAGGTAGCCGTCCATCGCAATCACCTTTGCTCCTTTAGGTTCGATATCTGCCACGAAAATCGAATAACGATTCACGAGCACTGGTTTTCGAAAATAAAAAGCTTCCAACAATGCGTTACCGAATCCCTCGTAAATACTCGGATAGGTAATGAAATCTGCCTGGGAATATGCGTCAGCGAGGGTATAAATTCTGCGACCTTCCTCCGTCAAACCACGACGGTCACCCACTTGGTGATCACAGAGTCGAAGATCGACGCCATGGGCGTCGGCCAACTCCCTCAAAACACTCAAATACTCGTTCCCTTCGTCACCGCTGGCATGGGAAATCACCAATTTACACTTATCATTCTTAAGTGCTGAAACCAGTGCAATCGCGTGCTCAATTCCTTTTCGCGGGACAACTCTAGTGGGTTGCAAGAACAGGATGTCATCTTCACTGAGCCCAATGTCCGCGCGAAAACCTCGAGCGTAGTCATCAGCAGGTTCAGGCTCATTCTCAAAATCTAACACGTTAGGCACAAGGATCGAGGATACTCCACGGCGGTGCGCCAAATCCTCCTGCGCAAAGGAATTGATCGTAACGTTTTGGATCTGCGGCAGTGCAGGTGGGAATGCCATCCACAATAAATCCGTCACTGCCGAAACACTGAAACGGTCACGCTCCCAATAAAAGTCATGGTGGTGTGCAATCGTTGGAAAACCGGTTTCGGCAATGAAGTGTGTTAGGGCAACACCAAGCGGTATATTCATGGGAATGCACAAAGCATTTTGCACAATCAGCAGGTCAAGATCATATCGACGAGTGAACTCATACAGCGTGCCTTTGAGATAGTCCGCCAGAGCATAGATACGCTGGGTCACATCGGGAGTGCGGGTCCGTGTGCCAAACGCTCGGCGATTGATCCATTCAATATCAGGATGACCAAAATAGGCATGTGGAACAACCATCGACGTCTCCTCGTCGCGGTCACTCAAGCCCGAATACCAATGGCTGACGTGCCGGTGATCCCAGAGCACCTGCGCCCACTTAGCACTTTCCAAGGACACACCATCTGTGCCAGAAAACCGTGTACCAACAAAACCAATCTGGACGCCCATGGAGCTCATGAAACCTGTTCTGGAAGTCTATTCTGTTTCTGTGATCAACCGCGATTTCTCGCTTCATTATTGCGAACACGCAATGGCTGGATCACTTTTTACTGCTCTGCTTTTAACTGACCAACAGACTCTCTGGCAACTGCAGCAAATCTGTAAGTACGAGATCTGGAACGACCCCCTGACA
The DNA here is from genome assembly GCA_002690925.1 of Rhodopirellula sp. Classification (GTDB taxonomy): domain Bacteria; phylum Planctomycetota; class Planctomycetia; order Pirellulales; family Pirellulaceae; genus Rubripirellula. The sequence continues at coordinate 86,523 of NZGD01000094.1, read as the reverse complement.
CCGCGAATCTTCCTGCCGTGTACGACAACTCCGCTGATCTCCTGCGAACCACGCAGTTCGCAAACCTGCCCTCGATGCTGCCCAAACGTCATTTAGCATGTCATTTCCAACATAAAGAGCCTCCTCGGGAAGAATACCGCGATTTGACAGGCCAAGAATCAAAACCTCAAACAACCGCGGGCCCGGCTTGGCTTGTCGATAACGATTCGAAAAAAAGCACAAATCCAAATCAAATCCACCATCCTCCAAACAAGTCTGTCCGAATAAATTGCTCACCAGATATGGCGTGAATATTTGTGCGTTACTAACGATCCCCAACGAAAATCCCGTTTTATGCAACTGCCGCAACACTTCTGCGGCGCCAGGCATCGGCCATGTTGGGTTTGCCAAAGCCTCATATCTTGTCGCTACTCTCACGACCAATTCGATGTCTGCCGGGCCTGCCAACCAACCACTCTCCGCCAACAACTTGCGCCAGACTTCGACAATATCAACTTCTGGCTTTGGGCAACTTGAATTACATCGTTCATGATTAAGTTGCTGAACCGTTTTCCGCAAGAAATCCGAACTGGGAACGGATACCAACTTCTCCAACAGCTCCAATTCCTCAAGTGTTTGACGAATCAAATTGTCATGCCCTACTGTCTCTGCCGAACCCACGTCTCCACTGCCACTGATGACCAAAGTGCCATATATATCGAACACGACTGCTTTAATCCCGGCAAGTTCCTGAAGCCTCGGTTCAATGTGCGTTTCCACCGGACGCATTTCCACCCGGTGGTGCAAGATAGCCTCAACCCACGATTCAACTTCCATAATCAAAGAACCTCTGTGCGGCATGGAAAGAAGGGATGATATGCATTGATCATGTCGATCCCGCTCTGTGACTCGTGAACCTCGGCAGTTCCAGAGTTAAGCAGCAAAGTTCCCGAAACCGAATTGACACTTTGCTTGCCTGCGAATGGCGTCTTGCTCAGCTGTTGATAAAGCTGAACCAATGATTCACCAATGCAGGCAGAACCATATTTTTCAGTGACTGCTTGAGCATTGGAGACCAAAACGGACTCTGAAAAATCCTGATTCAAACGTCCAACTAATGGTTTTGAGAACTCTTTCGCAGCAGCTTCAAAACCATGATCATGCTCCATTCGCCGCAACACCTTGACCTGCCTTTGTGGAGTGAGCTTGGCGAAATCAAGCGTTTCAACTACTTCACCCACATGCATATCAATCTTTGGATTGAGAGTTTCGGGCAAGTGACTCCATGCTTGCGTTTGAGCCTCCCATATCTCTCGCTGACATTCATTGATCCATGATTTATTTCCCGGTATGGGGATCGCATCATAAAAACTCTGCAAGTCGACACCACTATTTTCGAAGTCATCTGTCACCGTGCTTAAGCGTCGAGCAATCACTCCTCTCCCAAGCAACCAAGGCTCAAGAAATGCCATCCCAAAGCCCTCCGCAACACTGGTTGATACGACATAGTCTGCAGCCGAAATATTTTCCAACAAAGTAAGGCCTGGAATCTCGCCAGCATCAAATACCGTTCGATTCGAAACCTCAGCAGCGACACGCTCCCAACGTTCGTAGGACCGCTGCTCGATGGGAGTTTTCGGCTTCAATGTCAAACCCATGTAACGATTCTCTCCTGCCCACCTCGCCAACAATAACAGCTCACCTATATTTTTCCTGCGTATACCACGCACGGGATAAAGCGACCATCGCGCCTCATCAGGAAGTTGCAGCGTTTTCAGTACCTTTTCCCTCGCATTCTCCTTGGACAAAGGTGCTCCTTGAGGCATGACAACACTGTTTGGAAGGCAATGAAGACGGTCACGATTCAATCCCATTTGTGCCAGTGCTGCTGCATCCGCCCGCGTCAGCGTCGCATAGTGGATTCCCTCGTGCTGGGGATACAAATATCGATCAATCTGGTGCTTACTCATGGCTTGCATAGCGGAAACCAATCGCCCGTAGTTTTCAGGGCGATTGTCTTCTGCAAAATCATGCACCTGTAGAAGTATTCGCCAACCTTCGCTTGCCAGTGTTTGAATCACCCCTGGAAAAGCCGTGTTCTTTCCTAGACTGTGGTTGTGCCAATGTAATAGAGCTTCATCGACGCTCACCCCGTGAAGAACGAATTGCTGTTTCAACGCACGCAACATTTGTTGCTGACGCAACTCCAAATCCGTAACGAGCAAAACTTCAGGGTCATAGTCAAACCCATCAAGTTGGATCAGCTCAACTGACTGAAGTGTTTCTGAAGAGAGGCCACTGCAACGGCCACCGGAGACCAGAATGATCTTTTCGCACTCCGCATTCTCACGAAGCGCACGCACATGATTCTCGACCACCTGCGTGACTCCACCACGCTCATAATGACAGTGAAGGATCACGACGATCACACGGACACCACTTTTGAAAACCGGTGCAAGAACTGCTGCTTGCCTGCCAAGCGGCTGAGATCTTAAAGACTACAGATTGAGGAGATTTCGGCAACCCGATGCTGTTATCAATCCACATCATGACACCATGGTGATGTCCTTAAGGTGTTAGAAACCTTTACCATTGTGCACCCAAGCGGAGGATAAACGCCCGAAAGTCATTTTTTCGATTATAGATCGCACCTTCCAGAACCAATGCGTTTCTCAAAACTGACGTACATAAACGGATACTAGCCTATTTTTTCATGCGAAGGCATCACGCAGAAAGCGGGCGATCCGATGAAAAAGAGAAGCGTGCTGCACATCAACTCGGGCTCGCCCTGTAAGTCTTACTGGTAGCGGGGATGCTGTTGGTTCGAGCATGACTCGAACTTCGTAAAAGGGGGTGTATTCCAAATCAAGAACGCGGCCTTCGATCCTGCCACCGCGATGCAACTCGTCAGGTATTTCCCGACTTGGTGAAGCTGCCAATTCTGATACCCTTCCACGCACCTCCCTCTGAGCATGATCATCCAACAGCAGGTGAACACGTTGCCCTTTTCGTATCAACTCAATGTTCTGCTGGGAAACGAAAAGTACTGCCTCACGCGTTTTTGGATTTCCAATCACACACACTTTCGTTCCTTCTTCCAGCCACGCACCTGCATTGGCAGGATCCAAAGGCGTCCCAAACCAATACCCGGGCTCTCGTTCACCTGCCGTGGACTCAGCTCGTTTACCAACTGCAAAGACACGTCCAGCATGGGGCGCACTCAACACCAGTTGGTCGGCTAATCCTTCACGCAATTCCTGTTCCTTCTTTGCCTCACTCAAGGACCGTTCGATCACCGGAATTTGCAATCCAGCTTCGCGACTCGTCAGCCTGCGTTTCTTCAATCCATCTAACCGAACTTCCAGTTGCTCAGACTGCCCACGAGCCTGCAATAACTCAAGCTCGACCGACGGATTGACCAACGTAGCCACTACTTGCCCAGCCTGCACATCAGCTCCGTTCATAACCGATCCAACCAACCGTCCTGCGTTGGTCACAAACACAGACTCAGCATCCCCGGGTTGAATTGTCATGTATGCGGTTGTCGTCCGTGGTATCGGCACCAAGCCGATCACTGCCACACACCCAACTATCGCGGTTACGATCAGAACAGGTCGTCGCATTCGGAAACTTGTGTATCTTCCCCGCGTAGCAGGTGGCCTTAGAACAGATCGAATCATTTTAAAAAACATCCATGCAATGGTTGTTAATGCCAGAACACCAACTGCATCTGCCATTTCATATCCCTCTGCGAAGCGATACATCATGAGCATGATTAAGACAACAATCGCAATCCGATACAACCCACTGAGAAGCCCGTAGCCAGCTACAAGAAAATTACGTGCCGTGAATTCAAATGTCCGAATGGTCGGCGATGCCCAAAGGAATCGCCTTACCCATTCCCTCAAAACACCCGTTGCTTCCGCTGACAGATTAGGAATTCCAACAGCATCAGAAAGCATGTAGTAGCCGTCATACCTCAGGAGAGGATTCCCATTAAACAGCACGGTTGTCACTGAACACACAACCACAACGGTGGCACACACATCCCTCACGGGTCCATCAACCGTAAAAAACCAGACCAGTGCAGCCAGAGAAGCCAAAGTCAATTCAGCCAAGATTCCCGCAGCTGAGATAAAAATTCGCTGCCAACGCCGCGGCAACATCCAAGCATCTGACACATCACAATACAGACATGGTACTCCTATCAAAAACATGAGGCCAATCTCACGACACTCGCCACCAAACCGCTTGCATGCAGTCGCGTGTGCCAACTCGTGCACAACCTTGGTAATCGACAGCACGCTGAAAAGTGTCACCAATCCTGCCCCCGTCTGCATACGCCCTGCTGCAACAGACAGATGCTCAGTCAGTTCGCCAAAATTGACAACCACAACACACGCCGCCACCAACATGAGCGCGCTGACCAGCAAAAATGCAAAAGGTGAGAAAAGAGGAGCAAAATGGTGTGATACTGATTCCAATAGATGATCAGGATTCAAACCCGGCACTCGGATAGCCAGAGGATTTTTCCACCATGCTCGGCGTACATCTGATCCGGGAACTTCCTCTTCCGTCCCGCATCGATCAACCAGCATCAAACCTTTTCCTCGTGCGTCAGCAAAAAAACGCACGATTGATTCAACCGAGAGATACTGAGGTGCAAAACGCGAGTTACATTCGGAAGCAATTTCTGTGACTGATCGACTACCGTCCGCCAAGATCAGGATCTCTCTTTCTTGCTCACTGAAATAGGAAAAGGCCCGAGACAGTGGATCCTTTACCACCCAAATACGTGCACTCCCCATCCAGATAACTTGCTGGATCAGATCGGGGCGCAACATCAATTCGGAGCTCTTGGCGTTCACTGGTTCACACTCAAACTCAAACTCAAACGCATGCCAGGTAAAACATCGAGACTGGCATTGTCAAACTCAACCCAGAATCGAATTTCACCGCTCACTGGCTCCAATTCTCGGCTGACAAACTTAACAACACCCGCGCGTTGCACGGTGTTTTTTTCACTGCGTTGAATCGTCAGCTGAACTTTTTGACCGACCACAACGCTATCCAACTGGTCTGCAGTGATAAACCCTTCCGCCCTAAGGCGATCCAACCGGATCACACGAATCACAGGTTCACCAGCTTTGACCCAGTCACCAAGATTCCGATATCTCTCGACAACCACACCATTGATAGGCGACTGAATCACTTGCATTGACGATGCCAATTCAGCAAGCTTCAGTTGGTGCATTTGCAACTGTGCCTGCAATTCCTGAACTCGCTGGTCGACCTTTGCCTGAGCCAATTCAAGTGTGTACCTGTCAACGCCCAGTTGATGACTACTTGCCGCTTCGGCTTCGGCTTCAGCCTGCAACCCGTCGATCACACGCTCAAATTCAGCTTGCTTGGTTTCCAACACCGAACGTTCATAGCTCAAACGGAGATTATCGATCTCAGATTGCGAAACACTGTCAACAAATTGTCGCCTTGACTCGGTTGCACGCTTGAGCTCGTTTTCGGCAACCAACTCTGCCTTTTTTGAAGCCTGCACACTGACATCATTCTCAGCCTTCCGATCTGCAATCCGCTTCTTGAACTCATGCTCTTTCGCAAGCTGCTTTTCTTGTGCCAACTTCTTTTTAGCAAGCTCCGCAGATAATCCACTCTTAGCATTTTCATTCGCTATTTCCAGACGTGTCTGTGCAAGATTTTGCTCAATTTTTGTTTTCCGATCATCCAAGCGTACCAACTCATCCCCAGCGATCACTGACTCACCTTCGTCAACAGGGATCGCTGCAATCGCACCATCTTGTGATGCAGGGACATCGACTGAGTCAATCAAAACCACCTGCATCTCATTCACCACGATTGGCTCAACCGCGTTCAACCTGGGTACCGTACCGGGGACACAGAACAGGAACGACGGAAGAATGAAAACGAATTTGGACATGATGTTCTTCATAAATTAATCGTCAAGAAATCAAAACCACGGATTACTCCGATACCACTGGATCAGTCCTCGGAATACCACAAAGCCCAATGAACACTTACCACACTCAACTTGTGCGACCACTGTTGCCCCATCCCTCAGTTCCCCCATCTGCTCGGCTTTGAGAGAAAACGTTGCAGGAACAACTGATTCACCCGTCGCCACAAGATTCGCAACATCCGCAATTTCTGCAATCGATCCCTGATAGATTCGTGTTGGGTCTGACCGAAGACGGAATGAACAACGGCATGGTGCTACCCGCTGCTGTTGCAGCACATAATTGATATTCTGTTCAGGAATATCTAACTCAATGGTCCAGCCCTCGGTTTCAGAAATAACATCCAGCAGATACTGGCCGTGAGTGACGGGTCTGGACTGCAGTGACTGCGTCAGATCCCACCTGTCAACCAAGCCATCAATGGGGCTGCGAATTGTCAGATTGGCTTGCTGGCTTTCCAGTAGAAGCAATTGAGCTTTGAGCCCCTCAATTTCCTTACGAAGAACACGTTCCTCAGCCGCAACTTCTGCCTCACGTTCACGGTTCGAAACCGCGTTACCGCGGGATCGCATCGCGGTCAAGGAAACCAACCGTGTCTCCGCAGTCGCCAGGGAACCCTCAACGGTTCGACGCTGCAAATCCAATGCTGGACTCCGCAACTGCATTAACAACGCACCTTTATTCACACCCTCACCGTTTGATACAGCAATCGCGGACACAACCCCCTCAGCGGGTGAAAACAATCGACTCTGCTCAGTTGCGACGACACGACCCTCCACAGACAACCGCAACTCCATCGGAATAAAAAGAGCAGCTACCGCGAGAACAATCAGCGTCATGATTGATCCTGCAACTTTTTTCCGATTAGCAGGACTCCACACCCGAGACGCGATGAGCCCCCACCCCGAGTCCTCTCGCCGCAAAGCATCTCGCACCGCGTCCTCAAGAGGAGAAAGAAGAGATTGCATCTGTTGTTGAATTCGTTCGAAATCACTTTCCGCAGCTTGAAAACGCTCTACCACAACAACAGCAACTGCTTGGTATCTTTGAGGATCTCGCACCAAACGGATATAGATTTCACGAAACCCTGACTGATTGCAATAGAGTTCCAGTGCATCCGAAACATCCGCTTCCAAATCGACCGCGTTACCAACTTGATGTTCGAAGGAGTCTGACTTCGACAACACGATTCCAACCAGTCGCTCCATCAGACGAATCTGACGCGCCCTCCGAATCACTTTTTGCTGAGCTGATGTTGTCACCAGTCGAAAACATTTTCCGCGACGTCGCAAAAGACTCACACGATCAAAGTGGCAAGCGGACGCCAGAGTCGTCGCGATCGAACCAAATGAATCAGTAAGACCGATTCCCTGATTCAAGCCACGAATCAAATCATCGCGGTCGGTGCGAGTGTTCACGCGACGCTGCAACTCTTCCAACTCATCACGTAAAACGACAGGTGCAGTAAGATCCAGCAAGACCTCCGCCAACTCACCGATTGGTTCGCGGACGCCCAAATCCAATGCAATTTCGAAGCTGAAATCAAGCTGCAGCCAGCGGTCAGTCTGCAAGCGTTGACAGACATTCAATCGGGACCCAAGCTCACCATCAAACCAACGGCAATGGGAAGTAAAATCAGGTGACGCCTCATTGGCGGGAACACCGAATGCCTCAGCAGGCTCCCCGTCTGCTTCAGCGGCATGCAACATGACTCCACTGCGAGCCAACAAAACCAAGTCTTCACCATTAACGACCGAAAGAGTGACAGCATTCGCACGCGTTGTGAGTCGCAGTCCTCCAACCAGATCATCAAAAAACGTCGTTGGTTTCACATTACTGCGGGCAGACGACTCGACTCGCTCAATCAGTGCTTCGGCATCTTTCCAGATGCCGTCGTCGTTGCGATGAGATGGATTGGGCATAGAAATTCGTTGGCAATGTTACGTCAAGAAAACCGGCACTTTCGGCAAATCGAATCCCCTGTTAATAGGGCATCGACCAACTGCTTCGTGGAACATCATTTGTTTCACGCCGTTCCCTAAAAGTTAACGCATTTCCGCCAGTTTTGATTGAACTGACTGCAACGATTAGTACGAATAAAACGATTAGTGGCATCCATTACGGCTGCGGCAACGAGCACCGGTGCGCACCTCAAACAGTAAAGCTTGGCTTGAAATCTCGGTGAACCAGATCCCAAAACCACCGAAACATCGCAAACCGTGGCAAACGCCAGTTGCCGCGTTCGCGTGCGTTATTGCTCTGGCAGGTCTTTCGGGCTGCCGCAGTTACCACAACCTTCCCGAAACGATCGGTAACCGGACTGATAAAATTGACAGTCTAATGCGGCAAGTCGACGCTGGGGCGCCCGCAGAGAGCATTAATGAGCTGCCAGCGGCACCCTTAACACTCAAGCGTCCGGAGGATCTCGACGCGGCAACCTATCGGGACATAACACTCGACAAAGCCATTCGGCTAGCCATCGAAAACGGAGAAGTGCTGCGGAAGTTGGGAGGAATGATTCTCACTGACCCCGAACGAATCTACACCGAACAAACGATCCCGCTTCAAGTTACTGACCCACAAACCGGCATTGAAGCAGCACTGTCCGCGTTCGACGCGAATTTGTATGCCTTTGGCAAGTGGCAGAATAACGACCGCCGGTATAACAACCAATTCATTAGTGGCGGTGCGGATGCATTTCAGCAGGACACCCACGACTATGTGCTGCAAATGTCGAAATACACGGCAACGGGAGCGCAGCTGGCACTACGCAGCATCACCGACTACGACGCTAATAACGCGACCGGGAATATCACACCCAGTGCTTGGCAGACGCAGTTTCAAGCTGAAATGCGGCAACCCCTGCTGCAAGGCGGCGGTCTCACGTTCAATCGCATCGCCGGTCCTGGCTCGGTGCCAGGAAATTATAACGGCGTATTGATTGCCAAGGTCAACAACGACCTTACAGCGGCGGAATTTCGGCAACAACTGCGGGACTACATCAGCGATGTAATCACCGCATACTGGGATCTTTACTTTGCCTATCGATCCCTGGACTCAAAACGGGATGCCCTACAACTCAGCCAGGCGACTTGGCAGAGTTTCGCAGCCCTCAAAAAGAACAACCGCCGAACCGGCACAGATGAGGCGATGGCACGTGAACAGTACTACCGATTCAAGTCAGAGGTCAATGACGCGATCTCTGGACAACTGGGGGTACAAACCAGGGAACGAAACCTGAGACTGCTGATTGGCATCACGATCACGGACGGAGTACTTCTAAGACCTGCTGATGAGCCAAACGAAGCGCCGCTGGTATTTGACTGGGATTCCATTGCAATTGAAGCAGTTCAACTTCGCAGCGAACTACAACAAACGCGATTGAAGGTCAAACGTAGCCAGATGGAAGTTCTTGCTGCCAAGAATTTCCTGATGCCGGAGCTCGATCTTGTTTCGACCTATCGAATTCGCGGCCTGGGCAAACATTTGGCCGGAGAAAACAGCGCTTTCCGTCAACTTGGAACAGGCGATTATCAAGAGTACGAAGCAAGCGTCGAACTACGAATGCCAGTGGGGTTCCGTCAGGCGCATGCCGCTGTCCGAAATGCGCAACTGAAAGTCCAACGGCAAAATACACTACTTCGCGAGCAGGAACGACGAATCCTTCGTGACTTGACCAATGATGTTGTTGAATGCGATCGCGCCTACGTTCAAATGCAAACGAACATGAACCGCTACCTGGCAGCGACAGACGCGCTTAAAGGGATGGAAACGAATCGTGTGAATGGGCTACCCATCAGTCTCGAGCAGTTACTTGACGCTCAACGCCGTGCCAGTGAAGCGCAGACCAAATACTACCTGTCGCTTTCGCAATACGCGATTTCAACGAAGAATGTCCAATACCAGCAGGGCACCCTGCTTCACGCAATTCATCTCATGGTGCTTGATGAGCAGCCCGAGCCTATTTCCATGGAAGACATTCTTCCGGAAATCGTTCCAGCCACCGCCCCCTCGAATCCTTGACATCGGTGCCCGAAACTGCGGTCATCGGTGCCCAAACTGCGGTCATCGGTGCCCGAAATAGCGTTCATTGGTCTTGAAATCGAGACCGCGAGAGATCGTTTCTTTTTCACGCCATGAGTGGAAAATATTCGGCATCCTGTTCAAGCTTCTGACATTGCGGCGTACATGGCGAAAGACACTACCGGTGTCTGATGGCAAGGTCGCTTGTCCGATGTCTAAACTAGGCTGGCCGTTCATCGGCTGACTCACATACAAAATCGGCCCTCATGAGAAGTCAATGACACCCGAACATCTCATCCAACGTTGCCATGATCTGATTGGCTCGGTGCCAGAAGATGCTGACCCTTCCAACGGTGAATCCTTGATTGGGTTCTTTCAGTCTTTTCGTCCCGACGGAATGGCCTTGCAAGGCGTTTTTGATGGCATTCCCGTGGCAACTGACCTGCAAACTCGTCTCGACAATCTGTTCAACGCTGCAGGTGATGATCGACGTCCAGAAGGGGGCCGTGACGCTTACTTTGTAATACGCAAACCAGAACCGCTTGACCCCACGTTGGCAAGCGAGCTTGCGCGACAGTGGCTAGACGGAATCCGACAATTTGCCGAAACAATGGATGCCTCAACGATCCTTGATGCTCTTCGTCCGGAAATCAAAGTGCGTGTATTGGAGGGGATTCCCCCCAAACACCCCAAGGACGACGCAGAGAAATCGAATCTTTTGAAGGCGATCCTGCAGGACTCCTCGCACTTGGTAGAAAAGGTTGATAGTGGACCACTGCCTGCCGTATTAAGGCCTGCCTATTATTTCACGGCTTGCGACAGCATGCTTCGAGATTACCTGATGTGGCCGTTTTACGCAGAGGCAACAGGACTGGCGGATCCGTTCGCCCCGTACTTCGAACTGTGGCGGCACCGTGTCAAATACAGAATCTTTGGGGAAACCCAAATCGATTTGTATCTCCCATGGCATCGTGATTGAGCTCGCCTGTTAAAATCAGGGGCATTCAAGAATAGCTCCCCAGTTCGAGGAAACGATGATTCGGCTCTACGCACTGCTTACCGTTACGGTGATTTTCTGTCCTGGCGTTCAATTCACTTATGGAAACGATGCTCGCCCAAACATTGTCTTCATTCTGGCTGATGATCAGTGCTTTGAGACGATCCATCGCCTAGGCAATCCCGAAATAGAAACACCGAACCTCGATGGATTGGCACGGCAGGGGACCACCTTTTCACACGCCTTCAACATGGGGTCGTGGAGCGGGGCCGTCTGTGTTGCCAGCCGCACGATGCTGAACACAGGACGTTTTGTCTGGAATGCTAAAGCTGTTCACTCAAAATCTGAACAGGAGCGACAACAAGGCCGTTGGTGGAGTGAGTACATGAAGCAGGCTGGCTACCGGACGTACATGACTGGCAAATGGCACTGCAAAGCCAATGCACAAAAAGCTTTTGACATAGCTCGGGATATCCGCCCGGGCATGCCAAAAGCGACCGCGGCGGGTTACGACCGACCTGCGGCTGATGGCACGGATCCATGGTCTCCTTCTGATCCAAAATTTGGTGGATTCTGGGAAGGTGGTACCCATTGGAGCGAAGTGGTAGCGAACCACGCTCAGGACTTCATGAAAGATGCAGCCGAAAACGGCGCTCCCTTCTTTATGTATTTGGCATTCAACGCGCCGCACGACCCCCGCCAGTCACCTGCAGAATACGTCGCCCGATATCCAGTAGATTCAATTGTAATTCCTGATAACTTCCAGGCTCGCTATCCCTACGCAACTGAGATCGGCTGCGGAAACGAATTGCGAGATGAGCGTCTTGCGGCCTTTCCGAGAACCCCTAAGGCTATTCAAGTTCATCGACAGGAATATTACGCGATCATCACACACATGGATGAAATGATTGGTCGCATCCTCAAAGCACTCGAGGCATCAGGCACGGCAGAAAACACTTGGATTTTCTTTACGGCAGACCATGGCTTAGCCGTGGGTCAGCACGGTCTGCTGGGCAAACAGAATATGTATGACCACAGTGTCCGCGTCCCATTCATCGTGGTCGGCCCCGGCGTTGCCGCGGCAAAAAAAATTGCTGAACCGATCTATCTCCAAGATGTCATGCCCACAACGCTGGAACTGGCCGGAATCAGTCAGCCTGAACATGTTGAATTCAATAGCATCCTTCCGCTGCTTGATGGTGCCACAAGCCCGTACGAAAGTATCTATGGCTGCTATCTTTCGAAACAAAGAAGCATTCGGACAGACCGGTTCAAACTGATCGCTTATCCGGATGCGGAGGTACTGCGGTTGTACGATCTCCAACAGGACCCAACCGAGAAGCACGATCTAGCTCAGAAGGCAAAAATGAAACCTGTCGTGGCTGATTTGTTTAGTCGCCTGATTGCCTTACAGCAAAAAATGAACGACGATCTTGAGCTTGGTGCACTTGCACCACAGTAAATTCCGAACACCTCATAAGGGCATGTCGAGACTCCCTATTGGTCTCGGCAGGCCAGATCCGTAAAGTACGGTATTGAGAGAGAGCCTGCGTCAAAGATCCAGTGTCTACACACTGGATCAGATCTCCCCCCAGCGATGACCCCACATGTTGCCATTTGACATCCAAAGTCGGACCCGTTTCATATTTGGTGAGGGTACGATTTCCAGACTCGGGGCCCTTGCCTGTGAATACAAGCCTCGCTGCGTGCTGGTAGTCAGCGACCGCGGCATCATGGAGGCAGGTCATGGCACCGCAGCTCTCAATTCACTACGTGAGGCTGGACTTGAAGTCGCATCTTTCCACGACTTTTCAGAGAATCCAACTTCGGCCATGGTCGACGCCGGTGTGCATCGGGCCAGAGAAGTGAAGCCTGATTTACTGGTTGGCCTGGGAGGGGGCAGCAGCATGGACTGCTGCAAAGGCATCAACTTTGTCTACTCATGTGGAGGGACGATTCATGACTACCATGGCGTCGGCAAAGCAACCTGCGACATGCTTCCCATGATCGCGATCCCAACGACTTCCGGTACCGGAAGTGAAGCACAGTCATTTGCGTTGATCAGCGATGCTGAAACACATACCAAAATGGCTTGTGGTGATTCACGTGCCGCTTGTCGTGTCGCGATTTTAGATCCCGAGTTGACACTGACCCAGCCGACCGCGGTGTCGGCCCTGACAGGCATTGATGCGATCTCACACGCGATCGAGACTTACGTTACGAAACGACGCAACGCGATTTCAACAACTTATAGCCGACGCTCGTTTGGCATGTTGGCCCAAGGATTTTCACGCGTGCTTACGCAACCAGAAGATTTGGAAGCGCGGAGTTACATGCAACTGGGCGCCTGCTTGGCTGGAATGGCGATTGAAACCTCTATGTTGGGAGCTGCCCACGCGACTGCGAATCCCCTGACGGCACACCATGGGATCACTCATGGACAGGCTGTTGGGTTGATGTTGCCTGCAGTGGTACGAATGAATGGCGCAGAACATGCTCCTTGGTACGCGGAACTGGTGCGAGAAGTTGAGCCTGACGTGCGTGTGGAAGATGCCCCAGAACGACTCGCCGAGATGCTGACGCAGTGGCTCAAGGAGGCCAATTTAGCCACCTCACTCGAAGAATTATCGGTACCTCCGGAGGAGATTGATCAATTCACCGAGGACGCTCTGAAGCAATGGACGGGAACATTCAACCCGATTCCGCTGGATGCGAAACGCGTAAAAGGCCTTTATCAGTCAGTTATCTGAGGAAATAAGAGGAATTGGGAACGCGTGGGATGTTTGGGCAAATTTGCGGTTTGAACAGAAGTTGGCCACAATAGAGGAGGGCAGGAGGTCCCACACTCATCTTTCTATCCTCTCGCACGAGGTGTTGCCCCCATCATGTCTTCCGCCACCCAAGGAAATTCGCCGCCCGTTACCACTACATCCCAATCCGAGCATGGCGGGGGTGGCCGTTGGAAACAGGTGAGGTTCGAAGAACTAAGCGACAAACCCATCGGCGAGCCTTGTGCTGAAGAGCCGACAACAACCACTCTACCTGCCTCAACCCCTCATCCAAAGATACGTCTTGAACGGCGTCAGCAACTGGAGCATCATCTCAAAGCGAGTCCAACGGATCTTGCTGGGTTTATGGAGCTTGGACGTATTTATCGAGCGGATGACCGACCACTTGAGGCGAAGCGAATCTTCGAGCAGGCAAGGCAGATTTTCCCTGACGATCAGGAGTTACTCTGGGAATACGAAGAAGCCGTTCTCGCCAGATCGTTGCAGCAGTACCGAGAAGTGAGTGACCTTGCTTCAAGACTTGATACGCTTGAAACGGAAAGAGAGCTAAAACGCAGTCAGAACGACTGGGCGCGGCGACGGATCGAGGTTTGCAGGGCAAGGCTTGCCAGGGACCCCAGCTTACAGCATTTAAAAATCGCGTTAGCAGAAGCGATGTACGAGGCGGAGCTGTATGAAGATGCCATCACAACTCTGGACCCAATCCTAGACCATGACGAGCTGTCGCCCATCGCGTATTTGATCAAAGGTCGCTGCTTGCTCGCATCTGAAAACCCCCTGCAAGCGATGGTGGCTTTGCGAGCAGTTGCTCTTCGCAGAGCGGTCGTGGCGCCGCTTAAAACTCGAGTTGTCGCGTTGAAACTTCTGTGTGAAACAGCCGAGAAAGTGGGCGTGACTCTCACGCTTGCAAAGTACAAACAACATCTCGCTCAAGCTGAGCGAGAACTGGCACAGCACATCGCGTCAAGCAAGTAGCTCGGCAATCATTTCACCTATTACGCACAAGAAGCTCGTCATGAACCAAGCGATCGCCGACCCCGAACAACTCCGACAATTTGCTGCTCACCTCCATCGATATTCAGAAGAAATCAAGAATCTTTCGAGTAATTTGTCCGGCCACATGAATCAACTGGAACAGACATGGCGAGATGAACAGCAACGTAAGTTCGCTGATGATTTCAATTCCCAAATGCAGCAAATGGGACGTTTGATCAAGGCCAGTGAGGAACACGTGCCCTACCTGCTTCGCAAAGCAGAGCAAATCGACGCTTACCTGGGACGTTGATATCGGTGGCAAACAGCAACGTCAGAAGTATCGAATCGTTGGAAGCATTCCATGCGGGGCTCAAAAGCCTCTCAAGCGACTGGGAGAAATCCGTACAGGAAATACGAATGCTTGTCCAACGGGCACAATCGCACTTCAGCGAGGATCGCCCACGTTACTGGAAGCAACAAACGCAACTTGCCGAACGTGCGTTGAATGAAGCCAAGGATAATCTGGCTCAAAAGCGGGCAGCAGCCCGCCCCGGTGACCGCCCCCCTGCTACCGAGGCAGCGAGCCTGGTACAGAAGATGGAGCGTCGGCTGAGGCACTGTGAATTGAAGCGAAAACGGGCAAAGGCGTGGTCGATTGAAATCTCCCAGCAATGCGATCAGCTTCTAGGGCCGCTCGCTGACGTGGCGGAACACTGTGAAATACTGCTCCCTGCTGCTGCAAATCAACTTCGACAGATGATCATCGAGCTTGAGAAGTATGCAGAGCAGGGAAAGCGAGCTAACTAAGCGAAATTTGGATCCTTCTACGCTTTTCAGCGGTCTGAAAATGGATCAAACTCATGTACTCGTGACCGGGACTCGGGAAATTTATTCCTGTCTCACCATTGGATAGTCGCACCACCCGTGTGATGCTCCAATACTGCCCCCACTATGAATCATTCATGACCACAGCAAATCTCAACATCTTCGATCGACTTAGCAACCACCGTGGTTCTCCAACAGAGATGTTGGATGAAATGGTTGCTCATTTCCGAGACGCCCGTAGCCCCATGGAATTGTTCGAAGCGCTGAAAATGCGGATTCGTGACAAATTAGGTTTACCACTGGTTTCAAGCGAAAACGAGCCATCGCGACCCGAAGACGTTGAGCGTCAACTGGAAGTAGGTTTACTCGATGCGTGTCGTGAGGCAGGCACCATGTTGATCGAAGATGGCAAGGTCGGTGAAGGCTGGATGTACCTACGACCAACTGGCGATACAAAACTAGCCAAGGAACTGATTTCAAAACTCGAAATCACGGAGGACAACTATGAAGACATGATCCAAGTCCTTCTGCATGAAGGGATTGATGTCGCACGTGGCTACCAGGCGGTACTTGATCAACAGGGCACCTGCAACAGCATCACACTTTATGAGCAAGCCCTGAATAATCGTAGTAAAGCTGATCAACGAGCAGCAGCACGCTGCCTCCTGAATCATCTCCACAGTGAACTCTGCGAGCTCGTCCGTGGCGATATTGCACGACGAGAGGCACCCGCCGGAGATGACGAAACCCTGGCCGAAATGATCGAGAAGCGACGTTGGATATTGTCAGATGGAGGCTACCACCTAGATACGACTCACCTTTCGTCAACCGTCCGGATCGCGACTGTTCTGGAAGATGAAGATAGCCTACGCAAAGCTTGGGAATTGACACAGTATGGTCGACGTCTGCACCACCAATTTCAGTATCCAGGTGATGAACCATTTGTTGATTTCTACCCCGCCTACACCGCCTTCTATGCGATTCTGCTGGGTGAGAATGTTGACGCTGGCCTCAAGGTATTTGAACGCAAAGCGCGATCAGTTGACACAACCGAGCACGGCACGGCAGCAGTGGAAACTTACGTCGATCTGCTAGATCGGATTCAACGCCATCAAGAGGCCATCGACATCGCTATTGAACTTGCTCCCAAAGACCTGCCCCCGCAAAGAATTGTGCCGATGTTGATTGAGATTGCATCTCGAATCGCAGAACCAAACTCTCAAAATGGCTGGCAATCCATCATGGACTACTGCCGAAATCACAACGATATTTTAGGTTACGCCGCTGTGCTTCATGCATCTGGAACATCCACAAGCTGATCAAGGGAACTCAAAGATACATCCCGACAAAACCATCAGCTGAATCACTTTGCGCTTGAATGGCTTTGATGCGTGCCTCCGTCTGAGCCAAATCACCAGCAGCAATGTAGCGATCAAACTCTACTAACACGGCATGCTGAACACTTTCAGATAGAAATCCAACAACAGGGGCACTCAGCCATCCGCAGGTCTCGTCGTCCAACTTCACGCTGACATCCACAGCCTTCGTCTGCTGATCATCTTCCCCGGTCATCACGGTACCCTCAAATTCAAAGCTCACTCGACCGCAACCAGGATCATTGGTTAGATGGTAGGTACATCGACCTCGGTGCAGATAGTAAGTGTTGTGTGATCCGTGCTGTGCCATCGCTTCCTTCACACGCAATACAAACTGCTCATAAACCGGCGAAGCATCCACGGGAACATCCAATCGCGACACGCTACGTATTGGCAGGCAATCAAACTCTATCTCAACCCATTGACCGGCCATTTTCGCCCCCAAACTTAAACGATGAATTGACGAGTTGATTTACAATACGATGAATGGCCATAACGACCAAGCTCTTTCAACATCGTGATCTACCGCAGTTTACCGGAATCAGACGGCCTTCGCGATGCAGATCCCAGTTAAGCCAACAGCCAACGCAACCCATGGAGATCGCCCCCAATCAGCGAAGCGATTCTCCCTGAAACACATGCACATGGTTCAAAACAGATTCTTGAAGGTTCGAATGCGAAGCTGAATAGCATGATGCCTCCACGAGAGCATCCCAAATGAGTTGCAGCAAAGGAGAGTCACACTTTACCTGGCACGCCCACCCACATTTTCTAGCGACAGTGTGACATCAGACAGCTACTGTGCACAAAGCTCTAGGGAGTCCTTGTGAGAGCATCAAGTTGCCGCTCAATCTTCAGATGCTTCTGCTCGATCTGTTGCTCCAGCTCGGCATTCTCCTGCTCAAGTCGGTTAAGCTCGGCCACCATAGCCTGCGCTTCAGCAGTGATCTTTCCTTTGTATTCGTTGATCGACTGTTTCTCCACCCGAAACTGTGTCAGGTCCTGCTCCAGCTTTAACTTGACTTCTTGATTGAAAACCAAAAGCTGGTCGGTCCGGGTAATGGCGTCCTTCAACAGCAACTCTTCGGCAGTTAGCTCTGCTTTCTTCTCAGCTAGCGACATCAGGTTCAGTCGAATGCGACGTAACACAAACCCGTAATCAGTTAAGGGACGCAGGAAGAAACTCCCCAACTCCTCAGCAACGCCCTGATCAATCAACTCTGCTGCACCCTCACTTTTGAGCAACAGCTTATCCCCTTTCTTAAAGGAGATAAAACCATCATCAGCACCGTGCTGCAAGGCAGCATCAAGAGCTCTACCATTTCCGTCAAAGAACCCACCGTCTGCCAAGGATCGCTCATCGCGACTATCGACCTCGATTCGATGGTTTTGCGTAAATTGCAATTCGACCCACTTAGCCGCGGGGGGATCGTCAGGCTTGGAAGCTCTTCCATCTTCCAGATATGCCAATCGTGTCTCGTCAGATGCATCAACGAGCAATCTTCTCACAAGCTCCTCATCGACAACTCCCAAGCAATTCTTATCGTCTGCCTGACTGAAGGGTTTGATGAAAGGAACGTGACCGTCAGGAGGTAACAATTCACATAACAACCAACTACGTGCTTTTCCTTCGTTGATGTAGTCCAACTGATACTGTTCAAGCTTTCCAGTTGGCACCAGTGTTACTTGATTGGCATCGCTAGCCTGAACGATGAACTCACCCAGGTAAAAAGTTGGAACCATCATTTGATTATCATCAGCAGTCTCGGAGAAACCATACACCAAAGTTTCAGCTGGAACTAATGGTTGTGCGTTCGCAGCGGGTTCCGGTGGTTGACCGTTGAGGTTGTTCCCAGGCAGTGCACCCAGTGAAATCGAAACTGGATTTTGTAGTTTGGCACCTTTGAGCTGCAGATTCCGCCAGCGTCGTCCCGCTTCGACTGCCAGCGTGGATAGATCGCTTTGCAAGTCAATCAGCCCGCCGCTACGGGATGCTTCAGCACCTACCGCCTCACCGAGCGTGATATCCGCTGCCTCGGCTTTCACCTCCGCAAGACGTAGTTCGAGTGATTCCAGCACCTCATGCCAAGCAGATCGACTCCGCAGCACGCCAGCAGTTGGAAACAGAAAGATCAAGGCTAGCAACATCGTCAGCACCACGGCAACGATGTTGAACCAACGCCAATTTGAGGCGGCTTTCCAAACGATGACAGCAAAGCTGACCAGCAGCAGGAACAGCACGCTTGCGAGAATTATGTCGGGAAGACTCATGTTCGCTTTGCAATCATCACGGCAAGAGATGGGGATACATCTTCTGAATCGGCATCAGCACACCTGTATCAACGCACTGTTTCTCAGAGGAATGGCAAAAAGTGCCTATAAGAGATAGTAAGTTGGGCTATTTGTAACGTCAAGGATTTCTCGGCGACCACGGTGAAAGAGCGAACTATTTGCCTCCCCGGTCCATCCAGGACGTCAGTTGCTGCCTCCACAGTCTTCTCGGAACCGACAAAACCGTCAAGTATCACCCATTCGGCACCAGCGGACACCCGATCCGGGCCTCGATTGTAACGGGGGGGGCATATTGCTGGATTAATCGGTCGAACCGGTCGAACTGAATAAAGCACGGATATGCGAATCCGGTATTAGCAATCTTCATTAACCTGACGAATTGTACAGTTCTGGCGGTCATGCGACTTATGAAACCTATCCAGCGAATTCACCTTGGAATGCTCGCCCTTCTCACCCTGACCGCATTTAATGCGTTGGGCTGTCACCGGCAGTATTACCGTGAGCAGGCAGATATGGAGGCATATCATCTGATTGATCAGAAAGCTGCGGCAGTTGCACGACCGCCCAATGTGCCGCTGAGGATTGACGTTGATCGCAGAAGCCGCATGTTCAATCCGTTTGACCTCGACTTCCAGCCCATGCCGTTGGATGATCCAGCGTCCTACCGTTACATGCAATGCGTCGATGGCCGACGTGGCTATCCACTCTGGGAAGCAGCTGGGCTTACCAACGCGGCAGAGAGCCCTGATTGGTGGCAATTCCTGCCGCTAAACGAGGACGGTGTATTGGTGCTGAATGCCGAAAATGCCACAAAGATCGCATTGTTGGAATCTCCAGCATACCAAGAGCAGCTTGAGGCGTTGTACTTTCTCGCACTCAATGTTAGCGGTGAGCGTTTTCAGTTTGACACCCAATTCTTTGGGGGCGCTGAGACCATTCTTGGCACGAGTCGCGGTGGTCCGACAGAATTGGAGTTCGGCGACCGCAACATGAGGATGCGCCGCAACTTTGCAACGGGGGGGAACTTACTGGTCGGTCTCGCTAATGAGATTGTATGGAATCTAGGCAGCTCCAGCACAAATACGACTGCTAACGTTCTTGACTTTACTCTCTTGATGCCACTGCTACGCAACGCCGGCCGCGACAAAGTGATGGAGGGGCTGACACAATCGGAACGAGAGCTTCTGGCAGGAGTCCGAGCATTTGAGAGATTTCGTCGAAGCTTTTATGTGGACATCACCACTGGAAACCGAGCCAACGTGAACGTCCAGACAGCAGCTGGAAACATTTCCCTTTCCCCAAGAGGTTTTACAAACGCGGGTGGATTCATTGGTCTTCTGCGGACGCAGCAAGAGATCCGCAATCAGCAGGAAAATATCACACGCCAACGTGAAATCCTTCTTGTCTTCGAGGACTCACTGATTGAATTGTTAACAACAATCCCGGCGTCACAAACAATCGTTTCACAGCGTCTGAATGTTGCGCAAACACGCCAGAACTTAAACAACTCGCTTACAGGCCTCGTTGCCCAACAGGCGAGCTTTCAACTCCAAATCGACACATTTCTTCGAACACTCGGACTGCCACCCTATATCTGCGTCGAACTGGACGATCCCATCCTGAAGCAATTTGAGCTCATTGACCAACGACTTCTAAAACGACGTGAAGAATTAAGCATTCTTCGCGCCAATGTCGGTGAACTGAACATCGAGATTCTGGAACAAAGTGAGTTCAAAATCAACGAAGACACTGGGTTACCAGTTTCCCAAATTGAATGGACGCCGAAACTGGCTGACTCACTTCAAAAACTGGAGACTGAATTAAAGCCGCTGGAAAGTTTCTTGCGTGACGTCATCAAATCAGACCTACCGAAGGTCCGTAACGACATCGCTGATTTTGAATTGGCTATTCCGCAGCGTGCCGGTCAAGCAGAGACGATGAAGACTCTATTCACTGCGGAGCAGGGAAGCATCTGCGGCCTGCTGAACGTATCAGATATCGACGAGTCCATCTTTGACACCTCGAAACTGGCAAGTTTGTTAGTCGACTTAGTCGACGGTCACAAGAATCTAGAAATGCGACTGAACGCCTATCTGGTGAAGTTGAATCAACTACAAGAATCATTTAGGAGCCTTCAAAACATCGCGCCTGGCAATATTGATCCGCGAGACTTAGCGCGTCGTTTAAGAGATGACGTGATCCTTGCTTCGCAGAATCTGGTTGCTGACCTAGGCGATGATGTTCTGGTTTTACAACTACTGCAAGCTCAGGCAAGAACCGAAAGCGTTTTCCTGCCAGAAGTTGACATTTCACCTGAGATCGCGTTCGAAATTGCAAGACGCAACCGACGAGATTATGCCAACGCAAGAGCAGCGCTTGTCGACGCGTGGAGGCAGATTGAGGTCGTTGCAGACGATCTCGAAAGCGATTTGAATGTGGACATCCGTGGTGGAATCGGCTCCAGAGACATTAATAGTACTGGACTGACAAAAACAGGAAACTTAGATATCGCGTTGCAGTGGGATGCCCCAATCACAAGATTAGTCGAACGCAACAACTATCGTCGAATCCTTATCAATTACGAGCAGAAAAAACGAGATTACTACCAGTATGAGGACGCTATCTGGACCACCCTGCGTGCAGAAATACGACAACTAATGCGTGACCGGTTGACGTTCGAATACGGCCGCAAGGCGGTTGGCATCGCGGCTGACCAAATTGAACTCAATGCTGACGCCAGAGATTTGCGTGAAACGACGCCCCAAGCCAATAACAGCGGCATCACAAATGAAGCCCGGAATACCATTCAAGCTCTTAGCGCTTTGCTGAACGCACAAAACAATCTGCTACGAATTTATGTCAACTATGAAGCAGTGCGGCGAACACTGGATCTTGATTTGGGAACCATGGAACTCACACCAGAAGGACTATGGATTGATCCAGGCAAGATCTCACCGGAAACATTACTGCAGTATCCCGGCACTACACTGGATGGTTTAATTGACTGCGGATGCAATGACTGTGGATTGCGTTACAACCCGCTTCCCCGCGAACCTGAGTTCACGAATTCAGTCTATAAAAACCGTAAAGATCGACCAATCACTGGTGACGGCATACCACACGAAGAGCTGCCTAGCCTGCAAAAGGAAACGGGAAAACTACCCACCGATGCGATGCCATTGCAAACTCAGGAATCAGCTGTGATGCCGTTGCCAGTTGAAATGCCGACAGCAAATCCGAATGGGACAAACTAAGCTAGCAATCATCTCCACTGACGGAGGAGCCGATTCCGATTGCGTAACGCTTCCATCACAGGAAACGGGATGCGACTCCTGTACCTAAAACCGACGCCAAACTGACTCTTCTGCCAAACTCAACTGAATTGTATCTCCTTACGTCGATCGCCCCCAGTTGAGTGCGCATGTGTCGAACCAATGACGGTGCGAACTAGTAAGGTGCAGAATCTTCGATCCCTTGACACTTTGACCGCCATCAAGATGGCAGGCCATCTCAATGGGTGCTTCCCGATGAAAATTTTTCGGTCAGAAGCCTGAAAAGCAAACCGACCTTAATTCAAAATGCGTTTCTCGCTGCGCACTTCAACGGCAGCATAAAACATGCCTTTGGCGCGCATAATTTCGGGACGAGATAATTTTGCCAGCTCCCACGTTACAAAGACGTTACGGTGCAAATCGTTGATGGCACCTAAAATTCCATCGGAGTGTCCGGTACATCGCTGACACGGAATCATTGAACATGGGAGTCTACAATGTTAAGCCGAATCTGCCTTTGGTCTACCATCATCTTACTGCCCCTGTACTTGGAAGCTCCCTCTGCAATCGTCTGTGGGAATAATGAATTGCATACCGGTCAGGCAGACAATCTGGCTACTAAACTCTCACATCTCACTGCAGTACCAAACCCAAACCAAGAACAACTCTGGGAAATCGCCCAAGTCGCCAAACAGCTTAGAGACTTAGGTCCAACCGGCTTAGCAGCAACCCTCCGCGCATTCGAACCTGATTCTCAGGGATCGGCTGATATCCTTCAACAGCGTTTGTTTGAAAAGCAAATTGACTTCATTGCTGGTCAAAAACAGGCAAGTGCATGCCAACTTTACTGGTACAAGTCGTTGGCAGTTGCCAAATCAAAATCCATTGAATTCAAACGCCCCATTATTAGCCTTCGATTATTGGGGCATCTGGATGAGGACTTGAGTTGTGCCAACAGCCGTTTCTTCCGACGCATTCTTTACACCGACCCGTACATTGCAAAACTACTGCAGCAGCATTTCATTCTGCATTGGCAATCCGTACGTGACGTCCCCATTGTGACCATTGATTTCGGCGACGGGAGAAAACTGCGCCAACCGATGCTCGGCAACAGCGTGCACCTAGCTGTTACTGGGGAAGGTCGAGTCATTGATGCTCTTCCTGGATTGGTCACCCCGACCGATTTTGGGCGTTGGGCCAAATCGATCATTGAACTACACAAAACGTGTCTGTCACTGCCCGCTACCGATTTCCAGCAACACTTACAACTTTGGCACCAGAATCGAGCAAAACAAAGACGCGAGCAAAGCGAACTCACGATTCGCTTCGACCAGGAGGTGAGTGATTTGAATCCAATTGACCCCCGCTGGAAGACAGCGGCAGAACAAATAAAACCGACGACCACACACCCCACTGCGAACCAAATAAAGAAGAACAGCCCCAGTGCGACAGCAGCAATGAGAACGGCTCCTCTTAAAATGGCAGCAGAACTGCACCTCTTTCGAATGGTAGAATCACTGGCCCCACAAACTGAAGTGGATTCATTTTTTAATCTTTACGGTCTTCAACCCAAACTGGATGACTGGTACGCCCGCAATTTAGCAACAGGAGATTACGACAAACTTACCAACCGAATCTATGAAGAGCTCTTTTTGATGCCGCTGAATGATCCATGGCTAGGCTTATCATTAGGAGATCGCTCCATCGCACTGGACATCAAAGAACAAAGAAGGATCGAGACACCAGACCTTCCGGCACTAAGACTTCCAGAAGCATTAGCTCAATAGAAAAAGAGATAACCAAGGTATTCCATTCCAAGGCGAGTAACATGGCAGCCCCCGGCATTCTCACAATCGAAGACGATCCCGCTATCCGACGTGGAATCGTTGATTCACTCAAAGCCACTGGGCACATTGTCTGGCAAGCGGAGCGGGCTGATACCGGCATAGAGAAGGCGATCGGAAAACCATGCGACTTGGTACTTCTGGATCTTGTATTACCCGGAGGACATGGATTGGACGTTTTGACTGAAATCCGTCTACAAAAGCCAACGCTTCCAGTAATCATTCTGACTGCCAAGGGTGAAGAACAAGATCGCATCAAGGGACTGCGACTGGGTGCGGATGACTATGTGGTCAAACCATTCAGCGTTGACGAACTGCTCGCACGCGTAGAAGCAGTACTACGACGCTCTCCAGCAAGATCCGCACAGAACCCTTCGTTGACACTTCCAAACGGAGAAATCAATTGGAACAGTCGTGAAATCAAAGCGACGACAGGTTTTACTCAGGTACTATCCGAACGGGAATGCGATTTATTGAATTACCTCAGCAGAAACCCAGACAGAGCGATTGATCGCAACGAATTACTGCAGGGCGTCTGGCAGATTGATTCAAAAGGCGTAACCACTCGAACGGTCGACATGCACATTGCACGCTTAAGAGACAAACTCACCCATGCATGCGGCGATAAAGAAGCGATCAAGACCATCCGTGGAAAAGGTTACATGATAGACCCAGCATTGCTCAAAACACCATGACAATCAGACACTTCACTGGCCATCCACTTTCACATCCCGCTTTGATTTGGTGCCTCTTTGCACTAATTCTGACCTGCATCACGATTGGACTCATTAGTCTTTCAGAGCATACGCTGCGTCTCAGTCGTGAACGCCAAGAGAGCCAAGCACGCGAACGACTCCAGCAAGACACAGTGGTCGCTTTGTGGCGACTCGATTCTCGCTTGGGGCCATTCATTGCAACACTTCTCGACCCGCTTAGTGGGCAAGACGGCGTGGAAGCAGAGCCCCCTTTTGTTAAAGAGCGTTTCACTATCCTCAACGGCACTAAAGGCAGACCGCAGCCGGTATTTTCGATCCATGGCAGCACGCCTCATCCAAAAAACGCCGACCACTTCATGTCGTTACCTGAGACCGTCTCTGCAACTGCGATCATGAATTCAGTCAACCAGCTAATAAGCAACCTGGATCGAATGACTGAACCAACCACTTCGGAAGGCAGCTATACCACAAAAGTGAACGTCTACACCAACAAACTGCAATACGATGACCGGGTGAACGCAAATTCAATATCACAGTCCAAGTCACAATTACCAAGCAGCGACTTGGAATTATTGAATCGCAACATGATCGTTCAGCAACAAATTGCATTGAACTATCAAGACGAATTTTCAAATCAAGGTGCCCCATCTGACAATAACGCCACGCGTTCTGAAAACAGCACTTTGCCTCGTCAATGGAGTACGTCGGGGAAACGCCTGATGACGTTGTGGGTGAATGATCAACTTTTCGTTCTCCGCCCAGCACGAGAAAACCCTGATGGACTCGATGGTGTGTGGGTCGACTGGGCGGCGCTCAAGAATTCACTGGCTTCCGAGATCATGGATCTAATCCCAGATGCAAATTTTTTACCAGTTGGAGACAAAGAGAATTTGGATCCAGCAGTCACCCTTGCGGCTTTACCAGCCCGCTTGGTCACAACTGGTAATACTTCAACTCCGGAAACCTGGTCGCCGACGCACAATGCTTTATTGATTGCCTGGTTAACACTGTCTGCCACAGCAGTGATTGCTACCATCTTTCTCCAAAAACTCATTGCACTCAGTGAACGTCGAGCAACCTTCGTTTCCGCCGTTACGCACGAATTGCGAACGCCTCTAACCACATTCAGACTTTATACGGAGTTGCTTTCACGTAATATGGTGAGCGATCCTGCGGCCCGAAAAGAATATTTGGAAACACTCAGTCAGGAGTCGGATCGCCTAACACATTTAATCGACAACGTACTCCGCTATTCAAAACTGGAACGCACTTCCACCATTCCCATGACAGAAGTCATCTCGGTGCCTGATTGGATTGATCGCATCACGCCTCGACTCATCGGACGCCTGAAGCAATGTGGCATGGCACTTGATATCAGTTCACCAACGGAGGGCCGATGGAAAACAGATCCACCTGCGATGGAACAAGTCATCTTCAATCTGATAGACAATGCAGCCAAATATGCCAAGTCCCAGTCTGATTCACCGGTGCAGCTAATCGCAGAAATTGTTGATCACGAGGTGATAATCTCGATTGCAGATCACGGGCCCGGAGTGCCCCCGGCGTTACAGCGCAAAATTTTTCAGCCATTCAGCAAATCTGCGGAGCAAGCAGCAGAAACTGCAGCGGGTGTTGGACTCGGCTTGGCACTGGCGAGACAAACCGCGCATACCCACGGTGGCACACTGACCTACGAACCAACCGCTGGTGGTGGTGCTACATTTGTCCTACGTACCCCAATGGGAATGCCGAAAAGTAATGGCTGAGTACAGACCCAAGTTGGGTTTGAAATCGACACAGAGCGGGTTCGTCTGTCAAATCCGGCTCGCCCGCTAACACTGCATCTGGCAACGGAGAATGTGACCAATAAGTAACCATCACATCACACCTGCTGAGCGAAGATGTGATCCGCTCAAAGTGATCTCAATGCACCAAAGCAACAATTGAACGAAGGATCGGAGATGATCAGAAACCTGAACCGATCATGATCGATCTTGGGGATCAAGATGCGGTCGCAAGAACTGGCTTCATCGCTTACCCGAGGGCTGCATGGCGCATCACTGCACCCACTGCTCGCCCCAGAGTTCACGTCACGGGGTGTGCCTTAGCCCAAGACTTCTTCCCGAAGCTTGGTCAGCAATTCGATTGCCTGCCCTATTTCAGCCATCTGCCTCTCAGGATCCTGCGGAATCTCACGTTCAATAGTCAACGGTCCTTCATACCCGATTTTTTGAAGGGTACGAAGGTACGTCTCCATTCCAACATCCCCTTTGCCAAGTGGTACTTCGGCTCCCCAGGTCTCACCGGGTTTGTCGCTCCACGTACCATCCTTGCAGTGGACACTTCGAACGTGATTACCGACGGCCTGCAAGGCTTCGATTGGCTCTCCGGTCCCATACAGAATCATGTTGGCTGGATCGAAGTTGATTCTCAAATTCTCGCGATCTACCTGCTTAATGAACTCAAGCAAACCATCAGCAGTTTCTTGGCCCGTTTCCAAGTGCAGGAATTGACCATGACCTGCACAATGATCACAGAGTTGCCGTGTAACGTCGACAATATCTGAATAACCTTCTGCCTGCGGATCATGTGGAATGAACCCCAGGTGTAAGGCCACTGTGTCACAGCCGAGCCAGTTTGCAAAATTGGAGATCTCGACCATTTCACTGAGTCGTGACTGCCGCGTATCGACCGGTACCAACCCCACCGTTCGTACTACCGTGGGAATATCTGCATAGCTCTCCCCTTCGAAACCCCCGAAGACAGCACTGCATTGGACCCCCATCTCACTCAATTGCTTTCGAAAAGCCTCAGCAGATTCCTGATTCCTTTTTTCGGGACTCGGCGCATGCAATTGAATAGTAGGAACTTTCAATTGTGCAATCACATCCCAAGCAACCCCCAAGCCCGCATCCACGGAAGCAAAGACGCCAATTGGCCAAGTATCCATTTTCACACTCTGGTGTATTAGTACAACAATCAAGAAACAAGTGTTAAAGGTAATGCATCAGAAACCTTCCAATCAATCACCGACAGCCTGCAAAATCGTACACAGGGCAGAATTCTCCAGAAAGCGTTCCGCAAATGACAAAATGACGTTGCGAAATCAGCTCAAGCGGCCTGCAACGAGACAATACGAGCAGGTCGACCGAAAAAGCCGAATCAGTCAGTTTCCCAACGGACGGCCAAGACGCGAGCGGCAAGCAGAAACACCACTCCACTAATCAACAAGACGCCCAATTGCGGAGCAAGCGCATCCACAGGTAACTCTCGCCAAAACACCTTGGTGTATCCATCAAGAGCCCACGCGTTGAAAGTCCACAGCCCGTATTGCTGCAATTCCTCGCTCATCAAATATCTTGGTACCATCGAGCCGCCGAGAGCGCTCATGGTCAGAATGAGGATAACTGACAAACCATTCAATTGCCCACGTGACTTGCAAAGTGTGGCAAGGAAAAGGCCAAACCCGGATGCTGCCAATGCAGTCACCACTGTCATCATCAAAAAACCATCCAAATGACCTATCAGATCGACATTGAAAACAACTTGCGCCCATAGGAACATGACACCAACCTGTAACACGCCAATAATGCTCATATAAAACCACTTGCCCAACAACAGCTGATCCATCGACATCTGTGTGGAAAGCAATCGGTCTAGCGTTTGATTCTCCCGCTCTTCCAGAAGAGCACCGCCACCGCCTGTTGCTCCAAACAAAAGAAACATGACGGCAATTCCCGATGCGTACATGCTGACAACAGGATTTGCCTTTCCTTCCCCCATGACATCAATGATTTCCACTTTGCGTTGGAGTGATTCCTCAATGCCAAACAGTTCATCGTCTGAATCACTGACAGCCCCAACCGCAAGCTGTTGCTCATTA
Organism: Rhodopirellula sp.; assembly: GCA_002690925.1. Classification (GTDB taxonomy): domain Bacteria; phylum Planctomycetota; class Planctomycetia; order Pirellulales; family Pirellulaceae; genus Rubripirellula. The sequence continues at coordinate 57,562 of NZGD01000094.1, read as the reverse complement.
TCATCCGGTTCGTCACCAGTCAGTTGAGCGACTTGATACTCAGCTTCCGACAACATGATTGCTCGATTGACGACTGCAGAGACGACTTGTGCCGCAACCTGATCCGCAGCATCAGCCATCAGTTCCGCTGCAAGTTGTTCGTGATCTACCCTCAGGATAATCGCCATAGTGGCACTACCTGAACGCACCAACTCCATGGCTTCATCACGGTTCAAATCATTGGCGTCGCTCTCACGCACGAAACGCAGGCTTTCCTGTTCCGCAAGCGCAGACATGACTTGTGAACTCACGACTGACTGAATTTCATCAACCGCGACCACTTTGATTCTTGGTGTTGTTCCACGTCCCATACCTCCGCCGAAAATAACTGCAAAAATACTGAAGAACGCAATTGGTACAAGGAACGTCAGCAACAACTCCACACGGTTGTGTAGCAGCCGACGACAACTGATTTGAAGCACAGTCAAAATCATGAGAGCAACTTTTTCAATTTCGGTGCATTAGTCACGCAATTCATAACCCGTTAGATGCAGGAACACATGATGAAGTGATGGAGCCTCCACCTGCACGTCAGCAATTCCGTAGCCACGCCGACGAACAAGGTCAATCAGACCTGGCAGATGATTTGACACATCATCAATACGAGTCGAAATCTCGTCTGCACCTCGTGTCCCAAACGAAGCGGCATCCTCTGCAACTCCGGCACGAATCGGTGCCGTAAGAGGTCGATCGATGCGCAGGCGAACGAGCCGTTGCGTGCCAACCGACTGCTCTACCAACTCATCAATTGAGCCATCTGCCACCACCATGCCCTGATCAAGAATCACAATCCGGTCACTGCGTTCTTCAGCTTCATCAAGATGATGCGTGGTTAACAAGACTGACGTACCCGCACCACTCAGTTCATCCAACATCATAAAAATTCGTTGCCGGCTCTGCGGATCAACGCCAACGGTTGGCTCATCAAGCAACAGAATTTTTGGTTCATGCATGACACCACATGCGAGATTCACACGCCGCTGCATACCACCAGAAAAAGCGCCCACCATATCATCGGCACGGTCTTCTAACCCGGTCCACTGCAGCGCCCACGCCAACCGATCACGCAGTACACGACGCCGCAAACCATGAAATCGACCGAATGCTTCCAGATTCTGGCGAGTTGTCAAATCCGAGTACAAAGCGATCTCTTGTGGTACAAAACCAATCTGTTGTTTTGCTTCGTAACTTTTGAAAGGTCGACCAGCCAAAAAAATTTCGCCGTGGTCTGCATTCGTGAGACCAGCGAGGCAACGAATCAATGTCGTTTTCCCCGCGCCATTGGGCCCAAGGAAAGCCAACCGCTCACCTCTCTGGAGACCAAAAGTAACACCTTTTAATGCATGCAAATCTCCGTAGGACTTTCTCAAGTCATGAATTGCCAATGCAGGTGCAGGTCGCGCGTAATTCACTTTTCTAATCTCGTCGCTAGGTTCGGCCATCTGCACAACAAGTGCGGTCTACCTCGCCTCTTAGGGTCCTCTTTTTTTACTCTTGAACGCTACCCCGAAAATCGCCGATTCACGGAGCATGTGGGAGAACGAAACGAGCAGGGGAACAACAACGAGAATGAACATTCTGACAACAGCCAAGATTCGCAGAAGCCAAACGCCAGAATCGCTGAAAACACAGAATTTTTCCGCGGAAAGATAAATGAATTCGCAGTTCAACCTCCAAATAGTCGAATTACAAGAATACCGTCGATGAGTGCTCCACTCACCCCAATCACGAATGCCGAGGACTTCCCACTGTGACTGATGTTTCGTCAAACCGTTCCCAACGGAAATGCAAGCAACCGGCAATTCTGGGAATTTGGAGGCTTGGGGAAGTCATTCATGAAAGTTCGACGACTCAACTTTTGCTAGCACAACCGGCCGATGCAGTTGGCAGTCCACGTTGGGACTATGTCATCAAGCGTGCCAAGAGCGGGCCCGATCAAGTGGAAGGCAGCCGACAAATACTGCAGTCGATAGCCGCGGCCAGTTGCGTTCGGCATCCAAACCTGATTGCTTTGCTAGATGCTTCCACAACATCCAACCAACCATACATGGTCATGCCAAGGTTGGAAGGTGAGCCGATGCAACGTCACCTGGAATCGATCAACTCGAAGCCTCTTCCAGTCGCTTTGTGGCTTGTACGACAACTTGCTCAGGCCCTCGATTCTCTGCACGCAACTGGTTGGGTACATGGCGACGTGAAGCCGGAGAATTCTGTCGTGGGATCTCGTGGGCATGTCACGCTTGTGGACCTTGGCTTTGCTTCGAAAATCCACACGGTTCCCAACCATCATTTTCGAGGAACGCCTGAATACGCCGCGCCGGAGGCATTGGCAGGCAAGTTGGCCGCTATCCCCGCCATGGACATTTTTTCACTCGGACGTGTACTGTGGCATTGGATCACGCGCACCGAGCAGGTGAGCCAGATCATGCTTGAACCAGTTGCCGACCTGGTGAAGCAAATGGTCTCCATGGATCCTGATGAACGCCCCACTGCGGCTGAAGTGGGACGGCAATTACTACAACTTGAAATCGAGACCCTTGGCCGACACATCGGACCAGCCAACACCAGCATCCTTACAACTAATCGACGAGCTGCATAAAGGTGTTTCCTATCCCAAGCTGGCGGCGGTCATGGACCGCACAACCCTGGCATCTGGTCATTTCAAAAACTTATCGGTGAAACAATCCTCTGGCTTCACCAACCGGGCCTGCGACGGATCCAGTACGTCCATTTGATCAATGAGCTCAGCCCAACGTTTCAGCGACATGCGACCAAACACCTTGGATTGGTCTCCGGTGGGCATTGCGAGGCTTCGCATTTGCTCGCTTCCAAACTTGAGCACGTCAGCCGTCATTCCATGGTCATTCTCTGCGAGGATATCCGCATTCCCTTTACCAGGATCCTTCAAATAGGACTCCCAACCAGCTTGCGTTGCTTTTACGAAGTCGCGGACCAGTTCGGGCTGTTCATTGATTAGCTTGCCAGTTGTGATCAATACGCTGGAATAAGGATTCCAGCCGAGTTCGCTAACCATCAGCACTCGAACCTTCACCCCCTCCTGTTCTGCCAATAACGGCTCAGCACAACTGTAGCCCTGAATCGCTATTTTCGGATCGGCAACGAGTGGCGCGACGGAACCAAAGTAGGGCACTTCCTTAACTTTTTCCAACAGACCCTTGGACCGCATGAACTCCAAATAAGGTCGTCCTGCCTGGCATTGCAGCGTCAGCCCCCCTAGGCCACTCAACGAATCAACACCACTTTTTTCCTGCACAAGAATACATCGCGGGTTGTCCTGCATGGCCGCCAACACGGCGACAACATCCAAGCCTTGACGACGGTAAACCACCACATCATCTGCGTTGGCAAAACCAAACTGAACTCGTCCCAAAGCGAGTTCCTGCGCTACTGGCGCGCTCCGCCCACCGGGCCTGATGTCGACGTTTAACCCTGCAGCCTGATAACCACCCTCCGCTTCTGCCTGGAAAACGCCACCGTGCTCAGACTCCGGATACCAATTCAATTGAATTGCCACAGGCGAACTCGAGGACGAATCATCCGGAGCCCTGTTGCCAGAAGTGCTTCCAGTGGAATTAGACGATGTAGACGAAGGGCCACAGCCACTCATGATCAGAATGGCAAGCCCGAACGTTAAAACAATGACACGAATCACGGGAATGCAACCTCCAAGCGAATGAAATACAGCCATAGTATCGCTCTCATGGATTGACCTAGGGAAGCCCCTTCCTGCCAGCTAAAGAGAAAAACTGGAGTCTAGTGTTCCCTTCATTGCGATCAGCATCAAACAGAAGCCTGCAGGTGGGGTATCAAGCCACCGCAAGTGTTGTCCAACGTCGCAGTAAGACAGCCGAGATCAGATGAATCGTGCCAAACAAGAGGATGCCAAGCATGGCCGATGCAAAAACAGCAGACACCAATGCATCTGTTTTCAACAAGTTAGCCCAACCAGTCATGAGTGTTCCCAAGCCATCATAGGAGGTGCTATTTCCAACGAAAAACTCCGCTACAATCGCACCAATGACAGCCAATCCGCTGCTAGTCTTAGTACCTAGCATCAGATGATTGACAGAAGATGGAATTTGCAAATGCAGCAAACGTTTCCAGCGTCCTGCTCCATACAAGCGAAACAGGTCATTTGTATCCTGCTTCGTACTCATCAATCCTCCCGTCACGCTGTTGACGATCGGGAACAGACACACGATCGCAGTAACAATGAGCACCGTTCGAAATGTGTATCCACTCCAAACGATGAGCAATGGTGCAATTGCGACGATTGGAACAGTCTGCAGTAGAATCACATACGGAAACAGGGCCAACCGAAGACTGCGAGATTGACTAAAGAGGACAGCCAAAGCGTAGCCCACAACAACCGCCACCAACAAGCCGCTCAAGGCAGCAAAACCTGTTGAGAGTGTCGCTCGAAACAAGGCGACTCTTTCCAACACAGCCGCAGTCCAGCATTGCCGAGGGGTCGGCAACAGTGCCTTTGGCAAATCAAACTTCCATACAACGAATTCCCAAATGCCAAGCACGATGCAAGCGACAGTTGCGACCAGGCTTACACTCACGAGGATCTCACGCTGCCGCGGTGAAAGAACTGCAGTCATCAATTACCCTCCCCGCAGCGCGCGGCTGACATGGCCATAGAACTCACCAAATTCGCCGGTTGTACGCATTTCTTCATTACGTGGCTGTGGTAATGGATTGTCAAGAACACTCGCCAATGCTCCCTCACGCATGACCGCGATCCGATTGGACAAAAGCACGGATTCAGCAATGTTGTGAGTCACCATGACAACAGTGAAGTGCCGCCTTTCCCAAAGCTCCAAGAGGAGCTGACCCAATTGATTCCGCAACATATCATCAAGCGCGGCAAAAGGCTCATCCAGCAATAACACGTGTGGACTCGTAGCCAGCGCTCGTGCGATAGAGACACGCATTTTCATTCCACCCGACAGCTCCGATGGAAAGCATTTTGCTGCGTCTGCCAGCCCCACTGTTTTCAGCAACTCTGATGCGATTTCTCGCCGATCTGATGCGGATCCTTTACCGATCAAATCAAGCGGCAGAACAACATTTTGAATGGCCGTTCGCCACGGCAACAAAGAGGGCTGCTGGAAGACAAAAGCGATTCCACCTGCATCACCTCGCACCGGCGGATCCAAACTAACCGCCCCTTCGGTGGGCTGTTCGAGGCCCGCCATAAGCCTCAGCAAGGTTGTCTTCCCGCACCCACTTGGGCCGATCAATGAAACGATTTCACCGGGATTCACTTTCAGGCTTATGTTATCAACAGCCCGAGTTCCGCCAGGATATTGAAGGGAAAGCGATTTGCAATGAATCGCCGAAACACGGGCAGATTCGCTCAACAGATTCTTTCGTACAACGAGTTTCTGACCTAATCCAGTCACAAGCAAAAGAGTGACCCGTGGGCTGATCAATCAACCTCAGACCGCTTTGCAGCCGCTCCCAGATTTCCAGCAGGCCTCAATTCAAAGCGTCTACCATCAATTTCGAGGGTCGCAAAGCGAGGATTCACATCGAACACAGTTCCCTTGAGGCTGCCAATTTCGAAACTATCACCTATCTTCAACTTGAGAGTCTGATCGCGTGTTCGCACATGCATCCAAGCAGTCCAGTCATCCCTGCTTTGAACCAATGCGGTCAATACCGTTTGCGATGCGTCATCAAACGACGGCTTGGCAGGCGGCTCAGCCGGTGGCGGTGGCGGATCGACAACACGAACAGTGATATTTTGTTCTGTTGTCTGCTGCGGATATCCACTGTCGATCGCTCGAACCAAGACTTCAAATTCCTGCGTCACATCAGAGTTCACTCGTAGGGTCCCGCTTCTGGAATCAAGACGCACGAACTCTGGTGGCTCCTCTGCCAGCTCAAATCTAATGTCGTGACCTTCTGGATCTTTGAAAGTCAAAGGCGTCGGTGAGTCCCTACCAACAACGGCTTCAATCGAGCGGCCACCACTGTAACGTGGTGGTTGGTTGGGTGGCTCATAAAGATTGCGATTCATAATCGCTGCGATGTATGCATCAGCATCCGCATCAACGCGATAAGACGGTTCTGAACGTTCGGGCAAGTCATCCGGAGCGTTTGCCAGTGCAATGACATCGACGTTCATCGTAACGGTAAACCCGCCTTTTTTGACTGGCACAATGGTCAACTCACGAATCCGATGCAGGTAATCTTTCGCATAAAAGTCGTGCATCATTCCTATCAATTCGGGCAGTTCGGTTGCGCCCGTGATTCGGAAGTCCACCTTCTGGTAAATTCCACCCATGGGTCGAGAACTCGTGAAGTCAACCTGAACATTATCCATCCCTTTGTCATGTACTAATTCGAGCAACCATTGCTGGTACTGACTGCGAGCAGTTTCGGGATTACTAGGAAGCGATCGTGCCATGTACTCACCGAACGTTCCGTCAGCAATCGCTCCCATCATAACTTTTTCGGAGAGTTCAGCTTGCTTGCTGGTCAATTGTGCAATCTGCTTTGCACGCTGCGAGACAGCGGACTGATAACGCCCGTATCCAGACCAGAGTAGATACAGAACAAACATTGTTCCGATGATTTTGACGAGGTTCTTTTCTCTTTCATTCATGACTTCACCTCAGTTCTAATTTCAGCAACAACTTCATCATCCGTACTTGCCGCTGGCTCACGCTCGGGGCTTGTTTCTAATTCTTCATTTTGCCCACCCTTAGTTGGGCTGTCACCAGTCGCCGGTTCCCCAGCGTCCTGATCGGGTTTAGGGCTGTCGCCATCTGACGATTCATCGCTGCGATCTTCTGCTGGCGATTCATCGTCATCCCCTTCGGTTGCCTCACTTTTGGCTTGAACTGAATCCGCCTGAGCTGAAGCTTTCCCGGCATCCTCACTACTAAACTCCTGACTCTCAGCAACGCCTTCTGCGTCATCCTCTTTTGAAGAACCTCGACTCTTGGAATCGGCAGGTAGCCCGTCTTCAGGATTTGTACTGGATGAATCCCCACTGTGATCGGAGGCATCTTGTTCGGCGTCAGCATCAGCGATATCTGTATCAACGTCATCAGGAACTTCCCTAATTCCGATGTATCGTTGATCACGGATATGGCTGGGATCAATGTTAATGGTTTCGGTGAAGCTCCAGCGATATTGATCAGAGGTTCTCACCTCACTTGCACCATCACCTTGAACTGTTCGAAATTCATCACGAATCGCCCCCTCAAATTCTTCGATGACAGCGGGTTTCGTAACAGCTCCTTCAACGGTCAGTGTGCCACCTCCTTTCCGGCTGTCAATCACGGCGGAAACACTGCGAACAATCAACTTATCAGATTCAGGAACCTTTGCTGCAAGTCTGCGGATCTCATTCAACCAATTGACATCACCATCGAGATATGTGTCAACAAGTTCGGTCCGGGCGATACTCTCATCCGCAGCTTTCACACCCTTCTGCTTGTCATTATTAACCATCTTCAGCCCCTCGATCTGAGCATCGAGTGCTCCGAGTTGGCGGTAGATAAAGAATGCAACTAGAGCTGCCACAGCAACAGGAACTGCTGCGATCAGGTATTTACGATACGGACTTTCAACCACTTCCACCCGCTTTCGCGGATTCAAGAAATCGAGCAGGCGATCAGCCCCGGTTTCATCAGCAACCAGGAGACCAACCAGCGGAGCCAAACGCCCCACATGTTCAGGCATGTTTCCTTTCGTGTTGCGGCCCACATCGACCAGCGAGAATGGGTCGAGCACCTCGACTTTACTTTCAGTGGCTTCCACCAACATCTCAACATCCTGCGAATGCACTGCTGCTCGGCCCCACAGAACAACTCGCTCCAACGTCCCACTGGACCCACAGGCAACCAAACTTCGTTTGAGTTCACCGGCTAAAGCTCTCCCACGCGCCTCTTCCGCAGAAGGCATCCGAACGGTACGAACAAAGATCACGCGTCCCTCTCGCGCAACCACAATTTCAGCTTCATCCGAAAGTAGATCGATCAGAACAATATCGTTGGCACTGGCGCGTTCCTGCTTCAGCAGGTAGAGGGCAGCAGCCGAAAGGGGACGAATAGAAATCCTCTTTGCGACAAGACTTCCTGATTCACATATGCCGCGAAGCCCATTGAGTTCCTCGGCACCCAAAGCCGCGGCGATCATTTCGACACCCGTTTCATTCCGACTGGTGACGAGGTAATCAACGATCGCATTATCACCAGCTGTCGCAAAACTCTTGCTGGCCTGAAAACGAACCATGTCAGGTAGTTCTTCCTCAGGCACAGGAGGCAATTGCAGCTCTCGCAATTCAGCCTGACCACGACCGATCGCAATCAGTGTTTCGGTATTTTCCATACCCTGACCTTCCAGAGCCGCCTTGAGTGTCTGAAGGACATCGTCCTCGATTGGTATCACTCGCGCATCTGTAACTTTGACGTTGCTACCGCTGCACTGCGCGGCCACCAACCTCAGTTCACTTGCATCCCAATCGATTGCTAGTTTTTTTACCATCTGTTTTCCACTTCATTCTTGTCGATTTCATGCACGAGACTTTCTCTGGACACGAAAACTACCTGCAAACCAATTCATCAATCACCACTCATGCTACAACCATGCCTCTTTGATCCAGCCCTCCATGACTGAAATTCAGTTCCCCGCTTCACTACCACCACCGTCGTTACCTTCGGTACCGGTAAATGACCGTGAGCCTAAAACGGAGAGATCGAAACCTCTTCCCAAGTGGCTCAAATCCCGCCACAACACGATTTTCGGATTCACTGTCGTTGCGTCGATAATCACCTCGGCACGACTCGAAACACCACTCTGCTCAAAATACCCCACCACCTGTGCTCGAAACACATCACCTCCGCAAGTGACTAATGGCGTGAGTAATCTCATCTCATCCAGCGTCACAAGGCCCTCGACCAGCGGCCACGTTTCAAACTGGCGATTCGGATCGTCAGAATTCACATCTCGCGTTTCGAGAATCCCTTCAACTGCTTCCTCAGGCAAAAGAGGAATGCCATAAAGGAGCTCGGCAGGGCACTCGTTTAGGTTAATCCGTCCCGGCATAACTTCGACCTCTTGAGTAGTCAAAGTGTCCATTAAAATTGGCATATAGATCCCCATCGAAATAAGATCCTCCGAAAAAGGAGAGCTGTAGGTTCTGGCGTTGTCACCATTACCAACCGTTACAGTCGCTCCAACCAGATCTAAGATCTGTGTCAACGAAGTCCCCCCCCCACCACTGAGATCAAGTTCCCCCATCAGATCGGCAGTCCAACGACCTTCCACCTCAGACTGTTGGCCACCACCACTATTTCCGCTCAGCAATGCCATTGTTGAGTTTGACTGCCCAGCAATCCGATAAGCAGCGATGAAGGTCGCGTAATCATCATTTTCAAGAGCTTCTGATAACTCCTCATATAACAGTTCCAGATCATCCTGATTCACATTGACGCGAAAACTGCCATCACGACGTTTGCTAGCCTCAGCACCGTGCACGGTCAGGTAGGCTGCCCACCCGAGTGAACCGGCAGTTTCCACAGTGGCACCAAAGCGTTGTTGCTCGTCACCATCCAATACTCCATTGCGATTCGCATCCGCGCCGAACAACAAGGTCGGGGTTACGCCACGTACCAACAACAACTCCTCGACGCTCAAAACTGGACCATTTTTTGGCACGTACGGCGTCGGCAACATTGAGTAGTATTCAGCTTCGGCACCAAATGCCCGTACCTCTTCGTCCTCATCCAGCCAGTCGAGAATTGCATCGGCAATATCCTCAGTCATTCCGGGTAATGTCAGCAGGAGAGATACCGCGATGTTGTCGCTTGTTGTATCTCCACTTGAATCCTCATCGTCAGTAGCGGTCAGGACAGAAGCCATCATCCCCGCCGAGCTATTTTCCAGGATCGGAAGCGCGTTGATATTCAGTCTTGCAGACTCATTTTGCAAACCAAACCTCAACCCTGCTAATCTCCCCTCATCGTTCAACCCTGGCGCCAGAATCGAGAAATTAGACGGAGTCGAATTATCATCTCCAAGCGACACATTCACCGCTTGGAACATCTGCGGATTGTTATACACACCTCCATAGTCAACCCTCAGTTCAGGTGGTTCTGCGAGCAATAGCCGAACAGCTTCGGCACCCGACTCAACGTTAACCCGTGTTTGGACGATATCGCCAGACAAGTATGCCGAATCATCGTAAGCCAGCATCAAGTCAGTGAACGAGTAGACCGCCATGGTCGCGATTGCAACGACGATCAGAACGAGCACAAGAAAAAATCCATTGCGAGCCGATTTGATGGAATGGTTCATAAACCTGCCTCCGACAAGTCCTCATCTTCCTCAGTCTCAATTGGCACAGCCATTGGTAACCTGACAATGTGCGAGAAGACACGCATCGAATCCGGCCCCAAAGCAGAAATCGCATCGGCATTTTCGGTCGCGGCGAGAGCTGGATCGACCATGAAAATCCGGACTTGGACGGCGAGTGGCAACTCGCCAAATTCATCGCTGCTCCATTCCAATTGCCACGTCAGCCCATCCCAATAGGAAAACTCGATCGACTTGATTTCGGGTGCAAGCAAATCTCCCGTCTGGTTGAGCGTATTGACATTCCCCATTGTGGCCGCTTCCACGGTTGCCGCCCGATCGAGCGACCGGCGAACCAGACCACCCGTCGTCAATTCGCTTGCATCCGGGTCAAGTTCCGCAAGCGAATCCAGGACACCACCAATCGATTCATCAGCCTGCACATAATAAGCAACCGTCTTCAAATCGCTGGGCACATCCTGAAGATCGGTTGTTGTCTCGTCCATCAACTGAACGTACTCCTCAAGTCGCGGCAGTCGGCTCAAATCGAGTTGAATCTGATATTGATTACCCACCAATCCCGGAGTCTGCAGAACAGCAACGCCACTCGTCAGGTCCAGAGTCGTCGTTTCGATGGCTTCGATCGGCTCCTCTTCCACCTCCGTGCTGATACCAGCCGCCGAAAGATCTTCTTCACTATCCCCACTACTGCCACCTTGTCCGCCTCCCTCTTCACCACCGATACTCGCAGATAAGAGCTCTTCGAGACCCGACATGTCAGCAGGTTCACTGTGCAGCGTTGCCCGCAAATCATCCTCGATCATCTGCATGACCGAAGCCGCCAACTGCGTCTGCTGAATGTCCATGTTACGGACATTCATATCAACAGCGTAAAATTGAAAGGCGGTGCCAATCAGTCCCATCAAGACCACCGACATTGCCAAGGTAAGGAGTACCTCCAGCAGAGTAAATGCTCTCATTGCTTTGCGTTTTAAACTCATCACGCCGAGCCCTCCATGCCGGCGGCTTCTTCCCGAGCAGCCTCTTCCTCGGCTTCCAGTTCTTCTAGCCCCAAAGCAGGATCAATCATCCATCGCACGAGAGAATAACGAGCCAGTGGCTCGCCGCCGTCAGGATTCTGAGCCTCGACCACAACGCGGATTAAAAGAATACCTCCGAGTTGTCCGGGCTGAACCTCAACCGAAAACTCAAATGGAGTAGTGGACTGTGAGTCGAAAGAGTCCACCGGAGTTAACGGTTGTGTCTGTGGCGTGAATCCAGCTGTACTGTTCAACAACACCTCAGAAAGTTTCGCCTGACAAATCATTCGAGCATTGGCCAAGTCCCGAGCCTCGCGGGCCGCTGAGATTCCCGTGTCAACAATCCGGCTGAGAATTGCCAGAGAGCCCCCGAGGATGGCAAGGGCTAGCATTATTTCCAGCAAAGAAAAGCCACGCTGCTTTCCAGCTCGATGACTACTTTGTTTGGCGGTAAGAAGAACGAGCATCCCATGGGTCATGGTGCCAAAACCTCGCTGACGGAGGCGTCGCCGGTTATGCCCCGAATCTTCACAACAACTCGTCCCATGGTCGGGTGAGCCAAGCTAATCAAAGCGGTACTCGTCGAGCCATCCGGATAGAACAGCACGGGGCGACTCCAACCCTGCCCCTGATCCGATATCGTTAACTGCTCGATTTCCATGGCACGAGCCGCTGAGACCACACTGACACTTTTAACCACAATTTCGTCAGGTAAGTCGATGGTTTCAATCGCAGTTTCGTCTTCTTCAACCATGACAACCGAGGCCTGGTCTGCGCCGGTGAGGAGCTCTGTGCCTGACCCAGTCTGGTCGATTGCCTCTGTTGCGTCCGAGGCGGAGTAAAACGGTTTGGCCCTCAAACTCGTTCCTTCAAGCATACCCTCGAGCATGATTACCCGTCCTGATCGCATCGCTTCGACGCGTAATCTAGCCACACTGCTACGGACTTGATCGCCAGCCCGTACCAATCGCCGATCATTCAGCAGCATGCCCCACTTGGGCATCGTCATCGTTGCGAGTGCAGCAAGAATGGCAATGACAAGCAGTAGCTCGAGCAAAGTGAAAGCTGATCGACGTGACAATGGATAAATCCCGGGCGGGGCGTAAAGAACTTAAGTTAATACTCCTTCAGCGATTCTTCCTGGAGAGCAGTCCCGCCCGAAGTATTGGCGAGCGCGGAAAGATCAACTGCCTTCGACGGTGATGTCATCGTCAGTGTTCATTTGTTGATCTAACCCCGAACTTCGCAGTTCGAAACTCCCGCCGCTGACGTTGTATTCTAGGTCGTTATCCCAAGAATCCTTCGGAATCTCATCAATGATTGCAGAAACCCATTTGGCCTTCTTTGCTGCGTCACTGGGGCCGTCTCGAAGCATCTCCAGACTCTCAGGGAGTCCGTTCATGCGGATTTTGTACATTTTAACGTTGTCTTTGAGGCCATTCAGCGTTACCTCGGTTGCCGAAACGTTAGCCCCGTCCTGCACGCCACTGAAGTTGGTTACGCCAATCCCGATGATCATGACGAGGATTGCGAGCACCAAAAGCAACTCGAGCAGAGTAAAGCCACTACGGGCTGAGTGGGATGATCGGTGCGATCGAATGTGATTACGGTAGTGCATTGCCTTTGCCGGACTTTTTCGTGAAGTAAGTAAGTGCTTGTGTGACGATAACCAGATCGTCTCTCCAAATATAATAACCACGGTGTCTAGGGATAGTTTCGATTTCCTTCCGGGCTTAGATACAGAACCGGACGGCTTCGAGACCGTACAAACTGACACATTTGGGGGACATTTCGAGACCGCAGCGTGCTCGGCACGAGGCGGACAACCGGCAAAAGTCCCAGAAACCTGCGACTTGGACGGATTTTCTCCGCAAACGGCGGTAGAATAAGCGTAGAAAGAAATTAATGTTAGTGTGGGTCGATTAAGTAGACTCTCGGCGTCAATTCGGTGACGCAGACCTGTTTCAGCTCCCTTCCATCTCAAAGAACAAAAATGGTAGCTCGCGACGACTCCGTTATCCGCGGCTCTTTGATTGCCTGCCTGATCTTCCTTGTCCTTTCGTTGTGCCTGAACTTTTTTCTGTGGCGACACGGCAACACCGTTGCAATGCAAGAGAAGAACATGAGCGACAGACTCAAATCTGTTCAGGCGGAAGTCGCGAATTTGACGTCTCAAGCTTCACGTATGAAAACCATGCTGGGCGTGGGTAGCTTTACTCAGGCTCAGATCGATGAGATGAAGGAAGATGATTCGGGTGATGCTGATATGGAGCAGATCGAGAAAGATTACACGATTGCCATGTCCTACTTCCCAGCTGAAACGGAGGCTTCAGAACGCAATTACCCGAAGCTACCCGGCTATTTGGCTACCGCTATCCGAGAGCGAAATCGTGAAGTAACGAGTTCACGCGCCGAAGAACAGAAGATTAAGGACAAAGCGACAACCGATGTAGCCATCGCTCAGAAGCAGCAAAAACTGGCAGAAACGGAACGTGATAACGCCAATAGGGATCGCGTCAAATTGAGTGACCAGTTTGATGAGGATCGAGATCGCATGATCAAAGAAAAGGAAGACACGAAGGACAAGCTCGTCAAGAAAGTCAAAGAATATAATTCGTTCCGACAACAGGCCGTTACAGAAACCAACAAGCTGACGCAGAAGGCAAATCAACTTCAGGGCACCATCGATACCCAAAAATTCCAGCTCAATGAGCTACGCAGCGATCAGTTCGAAACAACGCAGGGTGAAGTTCGGTATGTCGCTCGTGGTGGGAATATCACGACGATCAATCTCGGTTCAGCAGACGCGCTGAGGCCTGGGATCACCTTCGGGATCATCGATGCAGATGAGACTCGACTCAAAGACGCAAAAGTCAAGGCAACGATTCAAGTCACACAAATCCAAGGACCACATCTGGCCCAGGCTCGAGTTGTCGCATTTCCCGAAATTCGAAATCCCATCATCCCCGGTGATAAAATCTTCTCACCATTCTGGGCTCCCGGGCGGGTCATCAAAATTGCTCTGGCCGGTGATATCGATATTGATGGTGATGGTCGACCAGACAATGAAGCTCTGAAGGGTCAAATCAGGGCAGCCGGTGCAACTGTCGCTGCCGAGGTTACACCGGCCGGAAGCGTGAGTGGAAAACTCGACGCGTCCATCCGATTCATGGTCGTTGGAGATGACCCCGAACTGGGTAACGGAATCGGAGAAGATGACGATAATAACGTCGCAAAGATCGCTGCAATGGGACGGATTCGTGCGAAGGCGTCCGAACTCGGACTGACAATCATTCCAGCCTGGAAACTGCAGAGCTACCTAAAAACGTTAAACGACACCCTCACGACGCCACTTGGATCGGCTACCCGCGGAGGGGACTTTCCGCCTGAGCCGTATGTGAGCGGAAATCGATTGCAAAACACTGGTGCTGAGCTCTACAACACTCCGGCGAAGAGAATGCAGAATGGCAACAAAGTGCTCTCTCCCTAGCTTGCATCTTGGTCAGACGGTGTTGATCATCTCTATGAGATGACGGGACTGTGACAATTCGACGCCCGGCATCCCTCCTCTCATCGTTGAGAAGTGCCGTGGACTGAGTCATCCCAAGTCGCACTGAAGCAAGAATTCGCTTCCAGCACACGACTCGCTTCCGGGGGTCGACGCAAGTGATGAATGGGGGAAAAAAGAACGGCAGAATTGTCACGAACATACCCACAGGTTGAAGCAGTCTGGTGATTTGTTCGGTCGGTGCGTGATTGTCGGCCTACCTACCTCACAACGCGTGACTCGGGTCTCTGAAACCCGACTCAGAGAAAAGCTTTCGTACGATGGTAAGCCAGATGCTGCGGGAAAGCTTTTCCAACAGGTTTACCTGAATGCATGATTGCGGTCCGAATTATCCTGCCACGCACCATGACTCAGCCTGCGAACTGCTACCGTGGACACACCAATAAAGAATTTGGCTGGGCTGGCTTCGTCTTGACCATTCACATCCTTCAAACTCGACGCAGCGAGTATTGACCGAATCAGCAAGTTTACGAACACGCTAGAAACGACGTCCTGTTGGTTTCGAGTATTGAAATTTGGACACAATGACAATACGACGAAAATCTTAACAGGCTCATGCAATAATCAAGCAGGTGCATGCCTGTTTGAAAATCGGTAAACGCGTGTCAAGACAAGCAAAACATGAGCTACTGCCTAATTCCGAGTGGGGCGTGCAACTCCACTCTGTTTCAGACGTGAGAGTCATAGCAATCGCGGTATTTAGAGGTCAGCTTGAAAAGGATGCCCAATGTCGACGTGCGGCAACCTGAGGTAACTCACTGAGCCATCACCGGCGAGCTAAACATACCGACGATGATTAGCGTTGGAAGCCAGAGGGCAACAACAGCGGAACATGCCAAGAACGCAAAGGAGGGGGAGAGACATAAATGCTAATCAAATACTTCTGAACTGCTCAGATTTGCAGGGACGACTCCCGCAAAACCCTGCCTGTAAACACCAGTCAGCAAAATCAGGGTGCACCACCTGATCGAAGGACTTAGCTTTGAGCCGACTTCATTGCACGTCGACGAGCTGCAATGCGACGCACAGTTTCATCAAGTGTGACCCCGAGCAAAATTACCAAACCGATAATCGTAAACTCCAAGCGATCGGGAATTTTCAGTAGCAAGATCAAGTTATTCAATAACATCATGACTGCTGTTCCAGCAATCACTCCAAAGATTGATCCTTCCCCACCCCGAAGGCTGCAACCACCAAGCACGGCTGCTGCAATTGCGTAAAGTTCGTAAAAATTGCCGAAGCTTGAAGGTGAAATTGAACCGGAATCGAGAGCGAACAGAATGCCACCCGTGGCAGCTGAAATCGTGCAAATAACGTAAGCCAGAATCGTGACCCTTTCCGTTCGAATCCCACTATAACGTGCGGCTTCCTCGTTGCTTCCCAACGCCAGCATGTAGCGTCCCCAAATGGTCAAATTAAGAAAAACTGCAGCAAGAATGGCTGCAGCAAGAAAAACAAATAGCGGATAGGGAATGCCAAATGTCTGTGCTGCATCTCCGGTTCCCCACTCGAACAAGGAAAGTTTCCCTGACCCAAGCGGACTGAGATTTTCTTTGTATTCGATCCCAAAACCAACTGGATTGTCATCCACCAGCCATCGAGAAATCCCACGATAAATCAATAGACCGCAGAGTGTCACCACAAACGGTTGCAGATGAACGCGAGTCACCAGAAGCCCATGCAACAAACCAAGACATCCAGCGATCCCCAGTACTGACATGATCGCAAGTGGAATCGCCATGCGCTGTTGCCGAGCGGTTGGCATTGCCATCCATTCTTTTGAAAACCGTTCACCAAGCGCCTGTTCGAATTCCACCGTCGATACTTCACCCTCGCGAGAAGCTGAACGCACCACTAGATCCTTCAATCCTAAACTTGGATGAAAGAAGGCAACACGATCTCGTGCCGACAAATCAAAGGGTACTCCCGCGAGACTGACCCATGCGGGTTGGTTTCCTTGCCCAAATCCGAAATCCAGAATTTCAAATGCTTTGGCAACCTGCCCGGAATCTTCATCGCGGGTCAACCCCTGCACTTTCAGAACAGTACCGACCCCGATCGGCTCACCACCCGAGTCAGCCAAATTCACAGCTTCCACATCTTGCACGGTCAGCAAGGCTGGCTGCCGTCCCCGATACATCCGGAGTTTATCACCCACTTCATAAATGCCATCCGCATTTCCATGCACAAGAACCGTATTGCTTCCCAATTTGGCACGGTGCACGTCAAAGACCGATGCCGGCTGATACTCAACCTGCAAGAAGATCCCAAGCAGACAACCAGCAAGACATACAACGGAACCAACCGACAGATCGATCCCACCGGTGATGATGACAAACGCTACCCCAATCCCGAGCAGACCATACATCGAAATCCGACGAAGCAGATTTTCCAGATTATTGGATTGCAAGAAAGTACTACTGAAAATGTTGGTCCATGAGTCCGACGTCATCAGGACCATGAACGCAAAAAGCATCACCAACAGACCAAAAATACCAAGCGATTTTGCATTCATCAATTCGTCACCGTTGCCGCGTTATTTGCATTACCAGTCGCCAGTTGCATGATCGACTCCTCCGACAATTCAGAACGCTGCAACTCGCCCGTTATCCGTCCTTCATGCATCACGATCGTACGATCACTCATCCCCATGATTTCCTCCATCTCACTTGAGACAAACAAAACGGCGAGTCCCTCCTTGGCGAGTTTTTCCATCAGTTGATAAATTTCCTGCTTGGCCCCAACATCGATACCGCGTGTTGGCTCATCCAGCAGCAAGATCTTGGGCTTCATGGAAAGCCACTTTCCCAACACGACTTTCTGTTGGTTGCCCCCCGACAGGAATCGTGTGACTTGGGAATCATTGGGGGTTTTGATTCGCAGATCGCGAATCATTTGGGCTGCATCCCTGTTCTCAATGGCTCGATTCAAAAACCCGCCTGCCAACCGATTGCGTGATAAAGCAGCCAGCCCGATGTTGTGCCGCACACTCATATCAATGACCAGCCCGTCCAGTTTCCGATCCTCGGGTACCAACGCAATACCAGCATCAATCGCCGCAATCGGTGACTTCAAATCAATGGTTTTTCCATCCACAGTTACAGTACCGGCTACTGGATAATCGACCCCGAAAAGCGTTCGCAACATTTCGGTGCGTCCTGCTCCCACCAGACCTGCAATCCCAACAATTTCACCTTGACGAATTGAAAACGTTATTTCGTGCTCAGGCCAAGTTGGCGTACGGAGCCCATCGACGGACAATACAACATCACCAATTGGCAGTGCCTCACGTGCATAAAATTGCGAAACGTCCCGCCCCACCATCATACGAACCATATTGTCATGGGTGATTTCCTCACGATCCAAAACCCCAGCATTTTCACCATCACGCAGCACGACAACACGGTCTGACAAAGCCTTGACTTCACCTAAACGGTGCGAGATGTAGATGACACTCACGCCCCGTTTTCGTAAATCTTTGACCACCTCAAACAACCGCTCTGCCTCAGCGGTGGACAAACTGGAGGTTGGTTCATCCATGATGAGCACTCGCGCACCAACCGACATTGCCTTCGCAATTTCGACCATCTGCCGCTGACCAATGGAAAGATCACTTAAAGGAGTCGTCGGTTCTACCGCCAAGCCGATCTGCTTCAGAACCTTAGCCGCATCGACATTGATCTGTTTTCGATCGATGAATCCAAAACGATTCGGCTCTCGGCCCAGGTAGATATTTTCACCGACCTGAAGGTTTTCCGCGAGATTCAATTCCTGATGAATCAGAGCGACACCGTTGTCGAGAGATGCTTTGACGGAATCCAGCGCAACAGGCTCTCCATCAATCAAAACGTGCCCGCTATCGGGCATTTGTACACCCGCAAGAATCTTCATTAAAGTGCTTTTTCCTGCACCATTTTCTCCAATCACTGACAGCACTTCTGCCTGCTGCACAGTCAGATCAACATCGTGTAGCGCGCGGACCCCCGGAAATTGCTTTCCGATTTTCCGAACCTCAAGAAGTGGCGTGTCGACCTCAGGCATGGATCCGCCGCGATGTATGAAAGAAGAGTTCCGACAAGACTTTACTGTCCTTTTTTGGCTTTCAGGTCAGCCCAAAACTCATCTACATTGTCCTTCGTGATAGGACGAGGTGGAATGTCCAGATACTTGCTCTCTGGAATCGCGCTTTCGTTCCCGTTCAATAACTCAGTCAAGACGCGTACCGATTCATAACCGTAAGCATATGGATTCTGCACGACTGTGCCTGCACAGGTTCCATCTTTGATCGCCTGAAGAGTGATATCGTTTTCATCAAATCCAATCAATTTGACAGTGCCGAGCTTATTAGCTTTTTCGAGCGCTTTGTAGCAGGCTGGCGGGTTGTATTCGAACAAGCCAACCATCGCACTGATGTCGGGGTAAGTATTCAGTGCATCTTCTGCTTTCGATTGAGCCACCTCTGGTTTTCCCTGATCAGTGATCGTTCCAAGGATGGTGTACTTGTCGTCAGAAATTTCACCGTCAACAGGATCCCACGCGTCTGTTTGGCTGCGGTAGTAATCCATATTGCGTTCGCGTCCCAGCAACGCATCAATCACACCTTGCCGTCGAAACTTGCTGTTGTCCTGCTCTAGACGCCCAATGAAAAGCATCACCTTGCCACCGTCCGGCAGGGATTCTTTGACCAACTCACCACAAGCCAAACCGGCAGCGTAGTTGTCCATTCCGATATACATCAATCGATCGGACGCAGGAGCATCCGAATCGTGTGTGATCAATGGGACTTGCGCGGCGATGGAATTCAGCCAATCAACTTGATTGTCTGCGTCAATTGGGCTGATGGCAATCGCTTTGACGCCTGACGTCAGCAGATCTTCCACGATTCGTTTCTGTTCAACTGCAGTTGCCTGAGAAGGCATCCGCACCTCAACCTCCACGTCGAAATCTTTCTCGGCATCACCACAACCAGCCTCTGAAATCTTCCAAAAGTCTGCGATTTGGTTTGTCACGAAAGCAACGCTTGGCTTATTACCATCGCTTACCCCATCCCCCTGAGTGGCGGTGGAATCACCACTATCAGCATCTACCATCACGCGTAGATCGCTATCGGATGACTTACTGCATCCCATAGCGGCAAACGCCAAAAGCACGGTCAAACAGAAGATGCGTTGCATAGCAGAACTCGACAGCAAGGTGATTTCGTGGAACGGGGTAAAACTCCCCAATGCCCGAGATTTTAGCCTCCAGATTTTTGTCAAACAACAGCCGAACGCCACGTGCCGCGAATTGTGTTCTGGTAAACCCTCCTCGCTGGCCGTTGATTTCGACAAGTACATCGCTGCTTCGGAGATGCCATGAAATTGGCCAAATGTCGGGGACTCAGGCAAATGTCCATGGATCTTGTCGGATTTCCGAGGCCTGCCTGAAGCCCGATCGAGATGGGGGCCGGACACTCGATGCTACGGTCCAAGCGGGATCAGATTGACCAACCGAAACGCCCATATTAATTCCGCGTAGTGCAAATCAAGGCAGAACGCTACACTGCCTGCATGAATCAAACAGCCGAAACTACGAGTGCATCCGAAAATACAGTCGAGTCATTTGACGAGCTCGATCTTTCACCGGTGATGCGCCGGGCGTTAAGAAAAGCGGAATTTAGTACCCCATCGCCGATCCAAGCTCAATTGATCCCGCTCGCAATGGAAGGTGAGGACGTGATTGGGCAGGCCCGGACGGGTACAGGAAAGACGGCGGCTTTTGCGATTCCAATCCTCGAGCAACTCGATTCCCTTGAAGATTGCAGAGATCCTCAAGCGATTATTGTTGTGCCCACTCGTGAATTGGCTGACCAAGTTGGCAGGGAAACTCAACGATTGGCATGGGGTGTAGACACCGAAGTTGCTGTGCTAGCGGGTGGCAAGAACATCAATGGTCAGTTGCGCCAACTTGAAAATGGGGTGCAAATCGTTGTTGGCACGCCGGGGCGTTTGCATGATCACCTGCAGCGTAAGTCACTGAGAACCAATAGTGTTTGGTGCGTTGTTCTGGATGAAGCCGACCGCATGTTGGACATCGGATTTCGTCCACAGATCGAGCGGATCCTGCGGAAGTGTCCGCGTGATCGGCAAACGCTGTTACTGTCAGCAACATTGCCACCAACCGTGCGACGTTTGGCCGAATCCTACATGGAGACGCCCAGCGTGATCGATTGCTGCAAGGATGAAATGGCGGTTGAGACAATTGAACAAAGGTACTTCACGGTGGCTCATGACCGGAAATCAACTCTCTTGGATCATTTGCTGAAGCGGGAGAACCCTGAACAAGCGATTGTGTTCTGTCGAACCAAGCGCGGCACCGACCGCCTGTATCGCCACTTCAGTCATACTCACGACAATTGTGGCAGTATGCATGGCGACATGCAGCAACGCGAAAGGGACCGGGTTTTACAGAGTTTGCGTGATCGCAAACTGAAAATTCTTTTTGCCACAGACGTTGTCGGACGCGGCATCGACATCAGCACCATTTCACACATCATCAACTACGATGTGCCCCAAGATTGCGATGACTACGTTCATCGTGTCGGAAGAACAGGCCGAATGGGTCGCGAAGGAATCGCATTCACTTTTGTCGTCCCTGGTGAAGGTGAGGTTCTTACAAGCATCGAGCAACGGATCAACAAAGAACTCAAACGCGATTCCATCGAGGGATTCGAGGCAGTTTCCGCACCACAAAAAGCTCCAGAGCCCGAGACTCCAGTAGCACCTGCCAAAAAACGCCTGAATCCGATGCATCGGAAAGTGAAACGGCGTCGTTGAACTTGATTCAATTGTTTCACTCGTTGGTACTTCCTGCATGGCGTTGATAGACTCTGGGCCACTGTCGTAATTCAGACAGAAAACCACCATGCCCCTAAGTCCCACAGGCACTCCTTCTGTCTTGGGTCCGTGAAAGTTATTGCATCCATGCAAAATTTCTTCTCAGTGCCGAACGTAGACACACTCAACACACACGCGCCGGGCCCAACTGGAAAACTGCCACTGAGCGATGAGATACTCCGTCACTGGAGTAGTGGGGATATCTTTGGCCTAACCCAAAGTGTGGGAATGGGTTTTGACCCCCGCCGAGTATTAGGCGATCAGTACCTGATCCTCAGCACTCAGGGTGGCGTACGCAACCCGGACGGATCACCCGTAGCCTTGGGATACCACACCGGCCACTGGGAAGTCGGCTTGCTCGTTCAGGCTGCTGCTGAACAATTGACACAACATGATGGAGTGCCGTTTGCAGCCTTCGTTAGCGATCCCTGTGATGGCCGAAGCCAGGGGACCCACGGAATGTTCGACTCGCTGCCGTATCGCAATGATGCTGCGATTGTCATGCGCCGGCTAATTCGGTCGCTGCCCCAACGTAAAGGTATCATCGGTATAGCCACGTGCGACAAAGGACTACCGGCCATGATGATGGCCCTTGCAGGCTGCAGCACCTCACCAAGCGTTCTTGTTCCCGGTGGAGTCACCTTGCCCCCCACAACCGGGGAAGACGCCGGCAAAGTACAAACCATTGGCGCCCGCTACAGTCGTGGCGAAATGTCGCTCGAGGAAGCATCACTTGAGGGGTGCCGAGCTTGTGGTACGCCGGGTGGCGGTTGCCAATTTCTGGGGACCGCGGCAACCAGCCAAGTCGTTGCCGAAGCGATGGGACTGACAGTACCACACGCAGCGCTCGCTCCAAGTGGACAACCGATCTGGATGCAACTTGCACGAGACTCAGCAGATGCGGTTCGTGGAATGGTTGAACGTAATGAGACGCTTCAAGATATTTTGACGGCAGATGCGATCTACAATGCGATGCTCATCCATGCTGCAGTGGGAGGAAGCACTAATCTTCTGCTCCACATCCCCGCCATTGCGGCAGCAGCAGGAATCCCAAGACCGGACGCAGCAGCATTTCGTGACATTAACCAACTGGTTCCCCGGTTCGTGGACTGTCTTCCCAATGGCCCAACAGGCCATCCGACCGTTCGACTGTTTCTTGCGGGCGGCGTCCCGGAAGTGGCATGGCACCTCCGGGAACTTGGCTTACTGAAGGCAGATACAAAAACAGTAAGCGGAATGACTTGGAATGAATTGTTGGATCAATGGGAAATTTGTGATCGACGACAAATCTGCCGAGACCATTTACGGGCAGCCGATGGTGTCGAAGCAGATGACGTCATCATTCCCCCCTCCCGTGCGAAAAATATCGGACTCACGAGTACCGTGTGCTTTCCGGAAGGAAATCTGTGCCCGGAAGGCTCTGTGATCAAGGCGACCTCCATCGATCCGACTGTGCTCAATGAAGAAGGCATTTATCAAAAACGCGGCCCCGCGCGTGTATTCACTTCAGAACCAGACGCCATCAAAGCAATCAAGGGACAAACCGAAAATAACATCAAAGCTGGTGACGTGATTGTCCTGATTGGACGAGGACCGATTGGTTGTGGCATGGAAGAAACCTACCAAATTACATCCGCACTGAAGTATTTATCTTTTGGCAAAGAAGTCGCCCTGATCACTGATGCAAGATTTTCGGGCGTCAGTACGGGAGCATGCATCGGGCACGTCGGGCCTGAAGCGTTGGCTGGTGGCCCCATCGCCAAAGTACGTGATGGTGACATTATCGACATTGTTGTGAATTGCCGAACACTCGAAGGACACGTCAATTTTGTCACCGGTAATTCGGAACCCGACCAAAACGCTGACCAAGTTCTGGCCAGTCGATCTCCCCATCCTGACCTCCGCGTTGATCCAAATATGCCAGAGGACACCCGACTATGGGCAGCATTGCAACAAGCAGGTGGTGGAACTTGGGGCGGTTGCGTTTACGATGTCGACCAAATCATTGAAAAGTTGAACAAGTGGGAAACTTCCTAAGACGCACCTCTGCGTGAATCCAGATTGGCAGCACACGGTTAAGGAGAGTGGCACTCGCGATCAAGAACTGTGCGACCCGCGACCTCCATCCTTCTTGCACTTTGCCGTTGATCAATCCCAATCTCCAGTGTGTCGTGGGCAGACAGTCATGCCGATGCCCCATTCAGCTCGAAGGCATGCACGCCTTCTAAACATAGAGAAGATGCACGAGTCGCACCTGAACCCGTTCAAACACCGCATTTGCTGTTGCGAATTCTGCCGTCCCTGAACCAGTGCGAATTGCAACAAAAAAGCTTTCCCCAAGCTGAGCAGACCTTGGGTCATGAATTCAACATTGGTTTTCAAAGCGGCAAAAGGTGGCCAAGCACTCCGCAAAAGCCACCTAAAGGAGCAAATTCACCCGAAAACGGCTTGGACCTTGCGAGTTTATTATGTGCCGCGATAATCCCCAACCGATTATCGAATTCGTTTCCCTCCTGCACTTTAGGTTAGAGCTCATGGCTTTGGTTCCTCTTCGCGTCGTTCTCGATCACGCAGCCGAGAATGATTACGGCGTCGCCGCTTTCAACGTCAATAATATGGAGCAGATCCAAGCGATCATGGAGGCAGCCGAGGAAACTGATTCCCCTGTAATCATCCAAGCCTCTCGCGGTGCACGCTCTTACTCGCAGGACGCCTATCTTCGGCACCTTATGGTAGCGGCAACCGAGCTCTATCCCCACATTCCAATCGTGATGCATCAGGACCACGGCAATAGTCCGTCGACCTGCCAATCAGCCATTGATAATGGTTTCACGAGTGTGATGATGGACGGCTCGCTGGAAGAAGACGGCAAAACACCTGCAGACTTCGACTACAACGTGCGAGTAACAGCAGAGGTTGTCAAACTTGCACACGCACAGGGAGTCAGCGTCGAGGGTGAACTTGGTTGCCTCGGCTCACTTGAGTCCGGTGAGGGCGAGCAAGAAGATGGCCATGGGGCCGTTGGTGAATTGAGTCGTGAGCAACTTCTTACGGATCCGGATGAAGCAGCACGGTTCGTTGAGGAAACAGGTGTTGATGCATTGGCGGTTGCCATTGGCACAAGCCACGGAGCTTACAAATTCACCAGCAAGCCAACTGGTGAAGTGCTGGCGATGACCCGCATCGAAGAAATCCACGCAAAGCTCCCGAACACACACTTGGTGATGCATGGCAGCAGCAGTGTTCCGCAAGACTTGCAGGACATCATCAATCAGTACGGTGGCCAGATGAAGCAGACCTACGGTGTGCCCGTCGAAGAAATCCAGCGTGGTATCAAGAGTGGTGTTCGAAAGATCAACGTCGATACTGACTGCCGCATGGCAATCACGGGTGCGATTCGCAAGGTCCTTCAAGAGGACCCATCCGCCTTCGACCCACGTGCTTACCTGAAGCCAGCTCGTACAGCGATGAAAGACGTTTGCGTCGCACGGATGACTGCATTCGGTCAAGCTGGAAATGGCGCCAAGCTTCGGGACACACTCAACGCAAACGCGTAACGTTCTACTGCAGTGTGACGGACCGGCACTGAACCCCGATAAAGACGATTCACTGAACCGTGTCCAAAAACCCACTCTACGCAGCGTTTCAGCATCAGGTCCGTTCTCGACCTGATGCTGCAGCACTCTTGCTGGACTCTTCCAGCAACGCCGCATGTAAGTGTTCATGGCGTGCACTTTCCATGGTCGTCGATCTCGCTGCTGCTCGGATTGCACGACTGGTCAACGCGGCAACCAATCGCCGTTGCATCACACACTCAAGCCACAATGGTGATGCGGACATCGTGATCGCGTTAGCGTCAATGAAGCTCGGCCTCACAGAAGCTCCGCTTGATAGCCGCATTGAAATGACGGAACTGCGTCGTCGTCGAAGTTACTTGGACGGCATCTGGATTGATGATCGCTTCAAGGATCAAATAGCTTCTGAACTGATCGAAGCGCGTGGCCGTTCATCCACTGATGAATCAGCTGACACCCTATGTTCAAGTCCAGCGAACGACAGCCGCCTTGGTAAGTCAAGACAGCCCACAGAAAAGGTCTCGCTGATTCTCTGGACCAGCGGCACCACCAAGGAACCCCTTGCTGTTCAACTTTCAGCTAAAAGTTTGCACGCCAATGCAGCGGCAAAACTGAAAGCGGTACCGCAAAAACAGTCAGACCTCCGCCTTACCATGCTTCCACTTTCGCATGCCTATGCAAGAACTTGCGACTTTGGCACATGGCTACTGAGCGGCTGCACGCTTGCGGTTTGCATCGGTTACCAAAACATGGTCCGCAGGCTCAAAGATCTTCAACCCAACTTGATCAACACCGTCCCTGCTGTCGCAAGTAGGCTGCTCCGGGAAAACCCTGATAATCTTGAAAACTTACGCTTACTCGGTTGTGGCGGTGCCCCACTCGATCCCATCTCGTTTATGGAATGGAATGCCCGCCGTGTCACGGTAATACAGGGCTATGGCCTCACAGAAGCTGGCCCAGTGATCAGCAGTGCGACCCCCACCAATGCCATGCCGGGTCTTGTTGGTGAACCCGTAGAAGGCTGGGAAATCGCGATCAAGCAGGGCCAACTTTTTGTTCGTGGCCCACATGTCATGCTGGGTTATTGCGGACAACAGGAGTCGACGCAAAAACGAATGACAAAGGATGGCTGGCTTGCGACCGGGGATTTAGTTGAACGTGACCACAAAACACAACAACTCAGAATTCTGGGCCGCGTGGACGATGTCATCGTTCTCGCATCAGGTCGTAAAATTTACCCGGCCGCGATCGAGCGTGACATAGAACAGATCGACGGCGTTCAGCATGCGTTACTTCACAACGGGGTGAATTTGGAACTGTGGCTGAACCTGGAGGCTGAGACTGACTGCGCAACAGTACGAAGGGAAGCATTGCGTGTTCTCAACACGCGACCGGCTACCCACAATTGCACGATTCATTTTTTTCAACCCGCATTGTCAATCAAGGCCGGGGAACTCACGGCCAAAGAGACAATCAGGCGTGGACGCATCATTGAACAACGGTTGAGCAATTACGCAGGATCGTAAGCGTCACTACCCAAACCACGCCCACGTGGAATGAACTTACACATGAGAATACCCAACGCGTAAAGGATGATCAGTGGTATCGCGAGCGCGATCATACTGGTCACATCGGCAGGCGTGACAATCATGGAGACGACAAAGATCACAAGCACTGCGACTTTCCAGCTCTCAATGTAGGACTGAGTTTCAAACAGGCCTATTCGCTGCAGGAAAAGCATGACTAGTGGCAACTGAAAGGCAATGCCGAATCCTAACGGCAACAAAAGCACAAAATTAACGTAGTATGAAAGCCGAGGTTCGACCGCCACATCCATGCTTCCATTGAAGGCCAACAGGAACGACAACACAAAATGTAGAACCAGAAAAAATGCTAAGACCACTCCTGAAACAAACAGGCTCACGCTGACTGGCAGGTAAATGTAAACATACTTCCGCTCATGAGCATGCAGTCCAGCGGCGACAAATGCCCAAAGATGATAGAAGATACCGGGTGAGCCAACGATCGCCCCCACAATCAGTCCAGCCTTGACCCAGATCATGAATGGTTCTTCCATTTTCAGAGAACTCAAACTCGTCTTGTTCTCTCGCAACTGAATTTTGGGTTTCAGTTTTGTTGGCAGTGAGTCAAGCATTTTTGCCATTTTGACGGGATCAACCACACCCTCGGATGTTGATGGACCAACCGCATTTTCACTTCCGGCTGGCCTCTGCGCGTCTCCGGCGCTATTCGCCTGCTCTTCTGATTCCTCTTGGGGCACAAACGAGTCCATCGTTAATGCCTGGTACTTGTCGGGCACCTCATAAATGATTTCCCAAACCAAGGCGTTCTTCGCCAGGAACTTGTGCAGCTGCTGAACCGATTCATCCGAAGGATCATAACCAAGCCGATGCAAATCTCGATCAGCATTGAACTGCTCAATTGCACCCTCGAGGGGAATTTGCACAAATCGCACCACTTCATTGGCGAAAAAGAGACCAATGAGAAGGCCGCCAGCCAACCAGAGCATGGCACGGAATAAAGAATGACGCAGATCTTCGAGGTGTTCCCCGAACGTCATCGTCGAATTTTCAAACAGGTCGTCCTTTGGACGCGACAGCTTTTCCACGAATCAAATCTCAGTAATTGGTTTGAAGGGTGAAACGATACGATAAGAAGTGGACAGGGAAATTCGCAATCCCATGATGACCTGGCAGATATGCGTAAAAACGGACGGAGTTCATATCTGGTGAGGTAAGGCTGTAAGGGTCAGTACAATGGCCAAAACGAGTGACTCAACTGCCGCGGTGGCATCGGGAACGAGGGCTCTGAAACGGCGATTCCGCTAGAGTTCTCAACAGCACTAGATATTGTAGCAGCCCGACACGGAATAGCCTGCTTTACCTACAGAGATTAAAATTCATATCGCAGCCTCACACGGATCAAAGTAGCGAAATGACCCCTTATCCACTTACTTTTACCCCAGTTTTGAAACAAACCATCTGGGGTGGACGCCTTCTGGGCGACCATTTGAAGAAACCGATTGGTTCTTCGGCTGACTACGCCGAAAGCTGGGAAGTCGTCGATCATGGAGAGGACCAGAGCATCGTAGAAAATGGCACACTTGCTGGCCAGACCCTTAAGCAGTTAATCCAGAGCGACGCTACCTGGTTGTTGGGTAGGACAACGGGCATGGACTCATTTCCACTGCTATTGAAATATCTGGACTGCAATCGCGTACTATCGGTCCAAGTCCACCCCAGCGATGATTATGCACTGAAAATGTCTACGCCGGATCTCGGAAAAACAGAGGCATGGTACATCGTCGCAGCCGCACCCGAGAGCCTGATCTACGCAGGCCTGAAAGCGGGGGTTGATTCAAAGAGCCTGCGAAACGCCATCAAGAATGGCACTACAGCAGAAGCCCTCCATTCATTTCATCCCTCAGCTGGGGATGTCATTTTCATCCCCGCAGGAACGGTACACGCCTTGGGTGCCGGTCTACTGGTTGCTGAAATTCAACAATCCAGCGACACCACGTTTCGACTATTCGACTGGAACCGCACTGACTCTCAGGGAAGGTCACGCCCCTTACATATTGACCAAGGCTTAGAAGTGACTGATTTTTCCAGCGGCCCGGTGGCTGCAAGAACCAGCGACTCCAAGCTCGAGGGCTGGCAGACGATCGTGTCCTGCGACAAATTTGTTTTGAATCTGCTGGAAAAGGGAGAGGCAGGCACAGGTCACGATGAGAAGTTTCACATCGTGACGATTCCGAGAGGTGAAGCAATCTTGCGTTTTGGAGAGGAAACCATGGCCCTCTCAACAGGAGATACCGTGCTTCTACCAGCGGCATTGCAAAATTGCCGCGTAATTTTGGCCAAAAACAGCACAGCCATGGAGATGCATTTACCAGTGTGAAACGAATGACTGGGGCAATCGGAACTGGTGTGAAACATTTTGCCTGTGAGTTGCGACGGGGACTTGAGGTACACCAACGAGTCGTCCGATGTCCAACGAGGAGTCCGATTTACTGAAGTAAAATGCAGCTCATTGACGTTACACGATGCGCTGCTTGAGCCAAGAGTGGATTCCTCTTGGTTCCAGCACACCAAACTTCGTACGCTCCGATCTCCACCACGCTTGACTCGAAAGGATTCGCGATCATGGCTCGCAACAGAAACAGACTCTTGCTGAGTACCGCTGTCACGGTCGCATTACTATTCACCGTCGGATGCCGTGGGTTTCAGAGCTTCTTCACACCTCCTGGTCCGCTCAATAAGCAGCAAGCCAGCGCGGTAGTGCACGATCCATACCCTCAGAATGATATTGGCCCCTACGACGCTGCTTCACGCCCCCCAAGCTATCAAAAGCCGTTAGCGGAACCGGTACGAAATCGACTCATCCCAGATGCCATGCCTTGGCTAGGTCGCTGAATTTCAGAATGCATGACCACCCTAAATCAATCTGGGATAGCTCTATCAATCTGGGATAGCTCTATCAATCTGGGATAGCTCTTGGCGAATCGCCCGAAGTCCTAATCACCCCTCCAGACAGTTGCCTTTCCTGCAAGCGACTTCGGGAAGTGAGCTGCATTCGCCTGCCGTCGAAGGTCCCAACGTCAGCGTGCTCGCCCGCTGCGGTGTAACGGGGACTCTAATCGCGCGCCGCAGACTGCACTTGGGCGACTGAACCGACGTGCCAGCTGGGCCAAAATCCTATCAGCTCAGGGATTTCAGCGTTTAGAAAAAGAAATGGTGCCCCCATCTCGCCCTGCAGCACTGGGAAGCCTGCATCACAAAGATGCGTTGGTTTGGTAGGTTGTGGGATTCCATTCAAACTCTCAGGCAGTTCCATGCCAAAAAAGTCCGCATCCAAGCGATCCACAACCAAGCGTTCAGCGTCGAAAAAGCGAGGTCGGCGTTCGGCGCAGGCGGTAGATTCGTCCCAACGTTTGCAGCGTTTTCTAGCCTCTGCAGGCTTTGGCAGCCGCAGACAGTGTGAGGAACTGATCGAAGCAGGTCGGGTTGATGTCGACGGACAAATTGTCACCAAACTTGGTTCGACAGTTGACAGTTCCGTCCAGAAAATTCGTGTCGACGGCGTATTGCTGAAGAAACAAAAGCCCGTTTATTACGCTGTCAACAAGCCGGTTGGCGTTGTCACAACCAACCGTGACCCAAAAGGTCGCCCGCGCGTCGTTGACCTCGTACCTCCAGATGAACGTGTTTTCCCCGTTGGTAGGCTGGACCGGAACAGTGAAGGACTGATCCTACTCACCAATGATGGCGAACTCGCACAGCGGCTAACCCACCCAAAGTTCGGTGTCCGCAAGGTCTATCGAGTTACAGTGGCGGGAAAAGTCGAAACAGAAACCATGCGACAAATGCGTAAGGGCATCCACATCGCAGAAGGTTTCGTTCAAGTAGAAGGTGCGAAACTGTTAAAATCACGCAGTCGCTCGACCGAACTAGAGATCGTGCTGCGTGAGGGTAAGAATCGCGAGATCCGGCGGATTCTGGCTCGCCTGGGGCACAAGGTTCAAACCTTGCGACGAATAGCGGTGGGGCCACTGCGACTGGGTGATGTCCCACCAGGCGCCCACCGCGTTGTCACGTCACAGGAAGTAGAAAAACTTTGGACGGCAACAGAAACTGCTGCCGAGGAGACAGCAACACGTGGTCGGGGGAAACGAAACTCCAAACGTTCAGGGCCACCAAGAAAAGGAACTTATGGAAAAGCGGCCACAAAGCGGACGACTTCCGAAGTGGGACACACCAAACGACGGGGAACCAAGAAAGCACCTTCAGGATTAAAGTCTCGCAAGCAAAACGTCGAATTCAGTTTTTCAACTGAGCAGAGTACGACGGCTGGCTCCGTAATAGGTGGAGATACTGAGTCAGGTGAAACACAATCATCCCGCCAAGGTACAAAACGAAAATCCAGTCGGTCAAAACCGGAGGTTCGCAACGCCAAAACAGCGAGAAAATCCTCGACAAAACGTGGTGGAGTGAAAAAGCGGAAGACAGCAAAGCGAACAGCCAGCAGCGGCTCCGACGCCACCCCTACAGGACGAGACAAGAATCGGCGTGGTGCCGGACGAAGTCGTGTTGCAAAGAAGAAAACAGGCAATCAAAAGAAATCTGGTCCCAATCGAAAACGTAGGAAATAGATGTCAAAACTGCACGCCGACTACTACGCCGATTCCATGCACCAGCTCAATGCATCACTGGAACGCAATGATCAAATCGGTGAGGGAACCTACCTGATCCGAGTCGCTGCGGCGTCTCTTGCCAAGACATTGGTGCCCGGGCAATTTGTGATGGTTCGCTTAGCCGGCACAAATGCGCCACTAATCGGTCGAGCTCTGGCTGTTTACGACGTTGTTTCTGATGACTCAGGAAACCCCACCTGGATTGATCTCGTTTATCTCAAGAAGGGTTCATTCACGACAGCTCTGGCAGAATCGCCACTGGGCACACTCGTGACGCTCTGGGGGCCTTTGGGAAACGGGTTCGCCAATCGACCCTGCGATCGTCTGATCATGGTTTCAGGTGGCATCGGACAAACACCAATGCTGCTGCTGGGAAAAGAAGCGCGGGGCCTACAAGACTTTGGTGACGAGACAAGAAAAAATGGCTGGGCACCTGCAGTAGAGTTTATTTATGGCGCTCGTCGTTCCAGCTTACTTGCTGGCGTGAGTGACTTTGAGAAGGCTGGTTTTCGGGTCACGCTGTGTACCGACGATGGCTCACAAGGGCAACAAAAACTTGTCCCTGACGTCCTTCGTGATCGTTTGGCTGAGCTTGCCGATTCCGGAGAAACGATCCGCGTGGTTACCTGTGGCCCAGAGATCATGATGGAGAAGGTCGCCGAAGCATGCTTGGCAGTTAGTATCGACTGCCAAGTCAGCATGGAAACGCCAATGGCCTGCGGGATCGGCATCTGCTTCTCTTGCGTTGCCCAAGTCCGTCAAGATGGTCCCGAAGAGTGGGACTACAAACGGACCTGTGTCGAAGGTCCGATCTTTGATGCGGACCAAATCTGCTGGTGAGCAACACGGATGGTTCCGCTCAGATCATCTGTAAATCGAACCGCGAGTTGCAGGTGCTTCCGTTCCACTAGGGTAGCCGGTTGTGGAACCGGTGCTACCTGGAGTGTAACCGCTAGCGCCCGATGTCTCGCCCATGGATGCTGGCGCAAGAACCGCGGATGAGGCAGATGCTTCCAATGCCGTACTCGCAGTTGAAAAAGCTGGCGACGTTGCTGCTGGTGGAAGAATCTCCCCTGATGCGGCAGCGGGTGCCGGTGCTTCAAGACCAGTGCGATTCGATTCAAGTGGAGAAATCGCTGCGGTGGCCATACCACTGGCAGGGAATGTAAGCCCACCCTGCGGAATCGCAGGTGGTGTCGGGTAACCTGTGGATGCAGGCTTTGCGAATGATGGTTCCGGAACAGCGAATCCGCTGCTGGCGGTTGCTGAGGCTACTGGGGCCTCTTTCGCCAAGTCTGACATCGTGAAAGCCGTTCCTGCATCATCGGCCTTGGGAGTCAGTGCCTTGTTGCCAAAAGTGTAACCACTTGGCTTTGCAACCGGTGAAGCGGGTGACTGAAAGCCAACCGATTTAGTCGCGGCATTACCGTAAACACCATTCGCTTGAGCTGCTGCCAAGTTGGGTGCAGCTGGCGATGGTGAAGGCATATACCCCGGCGACGCACTCAAACCGGCAAGCTGCGCGGGTTGAGATGCAGGCAGCGGGGTACTTGTTGCGGGCGCGGCGGTGCCGCCAGCGACCGAAGCAATCGCACTAGGAGTAACCTGCGAGCTGGGAGGAACTGGAAAACTCGAGGTGGGGCCACTCTCGGCCAGAACCTCAACTGCTGGTTCCTTCTTCTTCAAAGTGAGCAGATTACGCCCCGACATGGAGCATCCTGATGAGACCATTCCTGCAAGCGTACAGGTGGTGACAACTACAATTGTTCGTTTGGTATTTCTAAGCATCCTGCCAACCTATGACACATGAATTCCGGACTGCCTCGAACGGATTTATCGGCACCCAGCGTTGAACGAATCCACAAAATCGGTAAAGTCGACGTAGATTATCGCAACTCCACCGGACGGATGGACGTTAGGACGTCAGCTGAGGTGATGTCAATGTCAGCTTCAGGGATGCGTTGCAAATTAAGATGGACTAGGTGTGTTTCACGGCTCAGGCCCGTTCCTTCGCCCTCAACAATTCCTTGCGCAGCGGGCCTGAACCATCGAAGACTAGCGAATTAAAAAAAGCCCACCCGATTAAGGGTGGGCTATAAGACAGAGTTTCCATCGCGAAGCGTACAACTTTGCTAACCAAGAATTGTCAGCAAATTGGCGTCTCGGACCATCAGTAAGCAGCCACTTCCATGGAAGTGCCCATGGTCTGGCCCGGAGCAGGCAGATCACTGTAACCCTGCAGGTAAATATCGATCGCTCGGGCCGCACCTCGCCCCTCATTGATCGCCCAAACTACGAGACTTTGACCGCGACGGCAGTCACCGGCAGCAAAGACGCCGTCAACATTCGTGGCAAAGTGACCATGTTCAGCTTTGAAATTACTGCGAGAATCGACTTCCAACCCTGCGGCTTCAGCCACGTATGATTCGGGTCCAAGGAACCCCATCGCCAAGAGGATTAACTGCGCAGGCCATTCTTTTTCAGAACCCTCAACCTCACTCATCGCCCAGCTCCCATCGTCCTTCTTGGCCCATTGGACCTGAACGGTCTTAATCCCCCGGAGCTTACCAGCATCATCAAGGAGATACTCTTTACTGAGTAGTTGGTATTGACGCGGATCATGCCCGAATTTGGCAGCAGCTTCTTCGTGCCCATAATCCACGCGAAAAATGCGGGGCCATTCCGGCCACGGGTTGTCTTCGGCTCGCTCCTCAGGCGGCTTGGGCAACAATTCAAAATTAACCACACTTCGGCAGCCATGACGGATACTGGTTCCAATGCAGTCAGTACCGGTATCACCGCCACCGATCACAATCACATCCTTACCTTCCGCACTGATGAATTTTTCACTATTGGCATCACCATGAACCATCTGTTTCGTGTTTCCAGTGAGAAAATCCATCGCAAAGGCAACACCTTCCGCTTCGCGGTTAGGCAATGGCAAATCACGCGGTTTTGTTGCACCACAAGCGAACAACACAGCATCAAAGTCCTGCTGCAGCTCGCCCAAGGAAATGTCTTTGCCAATGTTAGCACCGGTAACAAACTTGATTCCCTCTTCGGTCATTTTGTCAACACGACGCTGGACTGCCTCCTTGGACAGCTTCATATTCGGGATACCGTATTGCAACAAGCCACCGATCCGATCGGCTCGCTCATAGACAGTGACGTTATGACCGACTTTGTTGAGTTGATCCGCCGCTGACAACCCAGCCGGTCCGCTTCCCACGATTGCCACCGACTTCCCAGTTCGACTGGTAGGCGGAGTTGGCTTGATCCAACCTTCTGACCATGCACGATCAATGATTGCATTTTCGATATTCTTGATCGTCACCGGTGGATTTGTGATTCCAAGCACACACGATCCCTCGCAAGGAGCCGGGCAGGTCCGCCCGGTAAACTCCGGGAAATTATTTGTCTTGTGTAGTCGCTCGCTGGCTTCTTTCCAACGATTGTTATAAACGAGGTCATTCCACTCAGGAATCAAGTTATCGATCGGACAACCAGTCGTCGACTGACAGAATGGAACGCCACAGTCCATGCAGCGTGCACCCTGATCCTGCAAGTGTTCTACGCGTGGCTCAGTGTAGATCTCGTCATAATCGTTAATCCGTACAACGGGCAGTCGCCACGGAACTTTTTTGCGATCAAACTCTTTAAAACCTGTTGGCTTACCCATGTGATGTTCTCCTTCAGTGAAGGTCGATAATTCTATAAATGCTTTACAAACGATTACGGCCCATAGGTCAAAACAACGGGCTTGAAATATCAGGTGCTAAATATCAGACATTCGCGGCTGCTTGGGCTTTCAGTTCATTTAAGACGCGTTTGTAGTCCGTTGGCATCACTTTGATGCACTGAGCGATGAACTGTGACCAGTTGGCCAGTGCTTCTGCGGCAACGGCACTTCCGGTCAGTTCAGCATGACGCTTGATCAACGACCGAACGTCTGCCTCTTCCTCAGCATCCGTGATCGCTTCCAATTCAACCGTTGCCAAATTGCAATTGAGGTTAAAATCACCATCCCGGTCCCAAATGTAGGCAATGCCACCGGACATCCCTGCAGCAAAGTTCCTTCCGGTCGGCCCAAGTACAACAACACGCCCGCCCGTCATGTACTCGCAACCGTGATCACCAACGCCTTCGATCACGGTCCGGGCACCACTGTTTCGAACACAGAAACGTTCCGCTGCTCGGCCACGAAAAAAGGCTTCTCCACCGGTTGCGCCATATAAGCAAACATTGCCGATCAGGATATTGTCCTGAGCAGTGAAACTACTCTCAGCGGGAGGATAGACCACCAGTCGTCCACCGCTCAATCCCTTGCCGACATAGTCATTGGCATCACCTTCCAAGTTGATAGTGATTCCATGAGACAAAAATGCCCCAAGACTCTGCCCCGCTGATCCAGTCAATTCAACGCGAATGGTATCGTCGGGCAGCCCTTCCTGACCGTATCGCTTGGCAACCTCGTTACTCAGGATTGTGCCCACTGTGCGATTGATATTCACAATCGGCGTTTTGATTGTGACTGGCTCACCGGACTCGAGAGCTGGTTTGGCCTGTTCAAGCAAAACAGTCATGTCCAGCGATTTTTCCAGTGCGTGGTCCTGAGCCTGTGAACAAATAACTCCTACGTTTTCGTGTGGCTTGCTGGCGGGCATCAGCACCGACGTCAAATCCAGCCCATCCGCTTTCCAGTGATTGATGGCTGTGTCTGTTTTCAATACTTCGCTACGCCCCACCATCTCATCGATAGTTCGGAACCCAAGGTCCGCCATGATGCGTCTTGCTTCCTCGGCGACCATGAACAGATAATTCACAACGTGCTCTGGCTTGCCATTGAACTTTTTACGCAAGTCGGGATCCTGCGTTGCGATTCCAACAGGGCAGGTATTCAGATGACACTTCCGCATCATGATGCAGCCCAGCGTAATGAGTGGTGCAGTTGAGAAACCAAACTCCTCGGCTCCCAACAATGCGGCGACCACAACATCACGCCCTGTTTTCAGTCCACCATCCGTTTGCAGAACAACACGACTACGAAGATCATTGAGCACAAGAACCTGATGAGTCTCGGCGATCCCCAATTCCCAGGGTAATCCGGCATGCTTGATACTTGTCAGCGGCGACGCTCCCGTGCCACCGGTATCACCCGAAATCAAAATATGATCTGCGTGTGCCTTGGCAACACCGGATGCAATCACGCCCACTCCAACCTCGCTGACCAGCTTGACACTGATACGGGCAGCACGATTAGCATTCTTTAAATCATGAATCAGCTGCGCCAGATCTTCGATGGAATAGATATCGTGATGGGGAGGCGGACTGATCAGTCCAACGCCCGGCGTGCTGTAACGAATCCGGGCAATGTTGGTATCAACTTTCCGCCCCGGTAACTCACCACCCTCGCCAGGCTTTGCTCCCTGAGAAATCTTGATCTGAATTTCATCGGCGTTCGTAAGGTACTCAATGGTCACTCCAAAGCGTCCTGAGGCCACTTGTTTGATGGCGGAACGCTTCGAGTCACCATTTTCAAGTGTTTGAAATCGAATCGGATCCTCACCACCTTCACCAGTATTGCTTTTTCCACCCAGACGATTCATCGCAACCGCAAGTGTTTCATGCGACTCGGCACTGATGCTTCCGAAGCTCATCGCACCTGTGCAAAAGCGTTTGACGATTTCACTTGCTGGCTCAACCTCCCCGATTGGGATTGACTTGACTGACGAGTCATCGAATTCCAGCAATCCACGAAGTGTGCAACGCGACCGACTATCTTCATTGATTGCTTGAGCGAACTTCCAATACTCACTCTCGTCATTCTTGCGAGCAGCAATCTGCAGACTGGAGATGGACATGGGTGACCAAGCGTGCTTTTCGCCCTCGGCTCGCCAATGATATTCACCCAGGTTAGGAAGCTGCTTCAACCGGCTGTCAACATTCTCAGGGAAACCCAGATTGTGCCTTCGCAAAGTTTCCTCCGCGATGACGTCAAATGAAACACCTTGAATACGACTCGCAGTACCCGCAAAGCAGACATCAATCACCTCATCTTTCAAACCGAGCGCTTCGAATATCTGAGCTCCCTTGTAACTTTGTAGCGTACTGATCCCCATCTTTGCCATGACCTTCAACATGCCTTTACCGACACCTTTTCGGTAAGCGGCAACGACCTTGTCGTCATCAAGCGAGGGGTCCATGAGCCCATCGCGTCTTGCCTGCCACAAAGCTTCAAACGCGAGATATGGGTTGATGGCATCTGCGCCATAACCAATCAGCAAGCAGTGGTGATGCACCTCCCTCGCCTCACCAGTTTCGATGGCAAGGCCAATCCGGGTGCGTTTTGCCTGCTTGACCAAGTGATGATGAACAGCCCCCACCGCCATCAGTGCACTGACCGGCACACGGTCATGCCCCATTGAGCGATCGCTCAACACGACCATTTCGATCCCGTCATCCGCAGCGGTTTCTGCCTCAGACGCAATACGAGCCAGCGTTTTCTGTAATCCTGCCTTGCCGTCATTGCGATCAAAAGTGATGTCGATCACACGGCTTTTCCAACCCTTGCTATTCAGGTGCTTCAGTGCGGCAACCTCTTCATTGGTCAAAATGGGATGGTCAACGAGCAAACGATGACAATGCTGAGGACTTACGTCCAGAAGATTTTTTTCCGGCCCTATGTAGCACTCCAGCGACATGATGACCTCCTCGCGAATGGAATCGATCGAAGGATTCGTCACTTGAGCAAAAAGTTGCTTGAAGTAATCATAGATCATGCGCGGCTTATCGCTCAGGCAAGCGATCGCGCTATCGTTACCCATGGATCCCACTGGATCACGCAGCTGCTCAACAAGCGGCCTGAGCATGAACTTCATGGTTTCCGCGGTATAGCCAAAGGCTTGCATGCGAGGCAGAAGTGACTCACTGTCAAAACCATGTGGCTCCGTCTCTGGATGCAGATCAGCAAGACGAATTCGTTGGTCTTTCAACCATGTCCCGTACGGCTTTACACGCGCGAAATCACTCTTCAATTCCTCATCAGGAATCAAGCGGCCAGCCTTGAAATCAACAAGGAACATTTTTCCGGGTTGCAGTCGTCCTTTTTCTTTAACGATAGCGGGATCGACTGGCAGCACACCCACTTCGCTACCCATGATTACACGATCATCGTGCGTGATGTAATAACGACTGGGGCGCAATCCATTACGATCAAGCGTTGCACCAATGTACTGCCCATCGGTAAACGCTATCGATGCAGGACCGTCCCAAGGTTCCATCATGCATGAGAAGTACTCATAGAAAGCACGCTTTTCTTCTGGCATCGTTTCATGTTTCTGCCAAGCCTCGGGCACCATCATCATGATAGCTTCCTGCAGCGTGCGTCCGTTCATTAAAAGAAACTCCAACACATTGTCAAAGGTTCCAGAATCACTGCAGTGAGGCTCGACGACGGGAAAGAGTTTCTCAAGGTCGTCACCAAACAATGCACTTTCAGCAGACCCCTCACGCGCTCTCATCCAGTTTTTATTGCCGCGCAACGTATTGATTTCACCATTGTGACTCATAAACCTGAGTGGCTGCGCGCGATCCCAGCTCGGGAAGGTGTTGGTCGAAAACCGACTGTGA
This sequence comes from Rhodopirellula sp., assembly GCA_002690925.1. GTDB lineage: Bacteria > Planctomycetota > Planctomycetia > Pirellulales > Pirellulaceae > Rubripirellula. The sequence continues at coordinate 18,284 of NZGD01000094.1, read as the reverse complement.
ACCATTGCCAAATGGGTTTCAAAGTCCGGGTCTCTGAGATCAGGGAAGTAAGGAAGCACCTGCGCCGGCGTGAGCATTCCCTTATAGATGATCACTTTCGTACTCAGTGAGCAAATGTAAAACATCAATGCCTGCTTCAGGTCCTCACTGCCTCGCAATAAATGACTCGCCTGCTTATGAATCATATAGAGTTTGCGTTCAAACCCTTCCCCCTCAAGCCCGTTCTCGGCCGCCACGAACAACTGCTCAATTCGCGGCTCGCTCGCCCTGGCTGTCGGACCAATATCGGCGAGGTCTGCCATTTGAGGCACATCCCGCCACCCGATGAGTTGCTGTCCCGCATCCGTCACAAGCTTCTGAATCGTCTTTTTGCACAGTGCACGTTCAGTATCATCTTCTGGTAAAAATACCAACCCTGCCGCGAATCGCCCGGGAGCCGGCAACTCAACGCCCAGATCCTGCTTCGCTACCTTGGCAAGGAATTTGTGTGGTAGACCACACATGATTCCTGAACCATCACCAGTGTTAGGCTCGCAACCACAAGCACCACGATGGTCCATCGCCTGCAGAATCTGATCGGCATCAAGAACATTCTGATGGCTTGGCACACCCTTGATGTGGGCAATGAAACCGACTCCGCAGGCATCTTTTTCCAGTTCTGGATCGTAAAGGCCCTGCGCGGGTGGTAAATGAAAGTGTTTTTTCATAATGCTATTTGTCATTTGAGACTCTCTAAATCCTGACGAGATTCGTCATCGCTCGTCACCTGACTCACCGCAGTACGGTGGCAGGCTTGACGTTGATTAAACGCAGATACCTTTCCACCTCACCACGAACCTTTCAGGCGACGACTGACGAACCAGTTTCTGGCTCAATCGTGGCCGCTTCCACGGTCAGCTTCCCGCTGCCGGATTTCACTCGTTTTCCTGCCTCAAGTGGCCGCCCTAACAGTAGGGAACCGAACTCACTCGCTGCCCGACTGAGTCGGCCAGAGCGGCGGAAGATAATGCCGAGAGGACGCGTCATGCGCAGCTCTCGACATGCGACAACTCGTAACGAGCCATTCGCTGTTTCGCGGCGTACCGCCGCTTCCGGAACAATGCCAATGCCACGACTGGCCTGAATCGCCCGGATCATTGAGTCCGCGTTATCAAACTCCATGCAAGCGTTAACGCTGATTCCCGCTTTCGCCAAACATCGATCAATCTCTTGGCGTAATTGCAAACCACGATCAAAAGAAATCATCTTGACCCCCGACAATTGAGACAGGGAAACCTCGTTGTGGATTGCAAAACGGTGCTCTGCTGAACAAACAAGCCGCATCGGCTCCTGCTGCCAGAGCACAAACTGGATGTCTTTGTTGCTGTGTGGGAAACTGACCAGACCGAAATCAACCTCGCCCTCGGCCGTCATCTCAAAGACCCGATCGTTGGAACCAAATTCCGTCCTCACCTCCACGTCTCGATGCAAACGCCCAAACGCCTCGCTCGCGTCCGGCATGTAGCTGAGACCTACCGAAACGATGGTTCCAATAGATACCTTCCCACTCAGCTGCCGACTCGTGCTGCGGACTTCCTGCTCAAGCCGCTCGTAACTCCGCAAAATTCCTCGCAGACCCCCTAAATAGGTCTTCCCAGCTGGGGTGAGAATCAACGGCCTCTTGGAGCGATCAATTAACTCGGCTCCAACAGATTCCTCTAAATGCTGCATCGCCTGACTGACAGCGCCTTGAGTCAACTGATGAAGCACCGCAGCTTTTGAGAAGCTGCGGTGTTCGGCAATCGTGCAAAAGAGCTCTAGAGTACGTAGCTGCAAGGCGAATCCTGTGCATTAGAAATTCTAATACTGCGGCAATTAGCACGCAGCGGGATTAATGCAAGATTAAATTCAGAAGCCTCTTCCGTCAACCCGCGACAGTTTGTTCACGCAGCACCTGAGACACCAAACCGCTTCGGCAGAGTAATGGCGTATAGCACCGTGATCCCACCCGCACTAAGAATCACCCAAGGGAACCACTCCTTCGGACGCCACTGCTGCACATTTGACGCGGGGACAGCAACCGGATTCACAAAAGCGCCGGCTTCGGTTTCAGCAGCGGAGTAAAGATTGGCACTATCGATCACCAGGCACTCCAAACCAATGATGATCGCCATGATCCCGACTGCGATGAAGATAGAACGCCACATTGGTAACTGCCACGAGGTAGAGAAAACGGTCCTCGTGAAATCATCGGCACAACCATTCTGCCCGCATGACCTCCTTTGCGGTGAGCCACATCACCGCAAAAAGCCGTACTACCGTCACTTTCGGGCTGCTCCAATGCAATCGCAACAGCTATCGCTCAGGTACCCGCAAAAACTATCGCTGAATCAAAGAGGAACTGTCAGAAGCCCAATCTTGGCCGTTCTTGATCCACGCTACTCTTGAGCAGGCCGTTGGGACAGTTCTTTCACAGCATCGACCAATGCGATCGCATGCTCAACCGGTGTTTCCTTGAAAACGCCATGCCCGAGGTTGAAAATATGGCCGGGCCGACCTTTCACCGACCGTAGCAGTTCATCCACGGCATTATGAATGATGTCTGGATCTGCCAGTAGAACGGCCGGATCGAGATTTCCTTGCACTGAGCAGTCGTGACCAATCCTTTCCCATGCAACATCAAGGGGAATGCGCCAATCAACACCTACCACAGTCCTTCGATCAACCCGCATCAGAGGTAACAGCTCAGGATTGCCGGTTGCGAAATTGATTACTGGGACCCCTGGAGTGATTCCAGCGATGATCTGCTTCATCCATGGCAACACGAAGGTCGTGTAATCATGAGGTGATAGGCATCCGGCCCAACTGTCAAATAATTGTACGCATTGCGCCCCCGCAGCGATCTGATGATTGAGATAAACCGTGATCGCCTCGGAGAGTTTCTCCATCAGAAGGTCCCAGCCACCACATTTACTTCGCATCAGCTTTTTTGTGTTGACGTACTGTTTACTCCCACCACCCTCGATCGCGTAGCTTGCGAGCGTGAAGGGGGACCCAGCAAAACCTATCACCGGAATTGACTCGGGGATGTCTGCTCTGGTTTGTCGAACAGTTTCGTAGACAAAGTCAAGTTCCTCTGGTGAATCCAAGCCTTTCACGCGTTTGACATCGCTCAGGTCACGGGCAGGGTTGTGGATGACAGGGCCGTCACCTTTCGCAAACTCCAAGTCGAATCCCATCGGAACCAGGATCGGAAGCAGATCCGAAAAAATAATCGCTGCATCAACCCCCAAACGATCGACCGCGGTACACATCACCTCACTACAGAGTTTTGGCTGCGAGCAAAGCTCTAGAAAACTCTGCTTTGCACGAACCTCACGATACTCTGCCATGTATCGCCCGGCTTGCCGCATCAACCAGACTGGGGTTCTCTCTGTCGGTTCACCCCGACACGCCTTCATGAATAGGCTGGCATTGGACGGATGTTCGAGATTGGCAATCGGAGGTGATGCCGCAAGACCACGTTTTTTAGAATCCACCATTATTGTTCCTCGCTGTGCTGCTTCAGTCACCAGATGTCCCATCTTAGGATGGCTTGGTTCCATATCAACATGTATCTCGCACTCCTCGAGCATTTGAGTGGTGGTCGGTCCGATCGAAGCGATTACGATGCCATGAAGTCCCTGCCGCAGCGACTCGACAGCGTTTAGCCGCTCTGCCATTCTCAGCATATTGACGACCTGATGAGCACTGGTCAGCAACAACATATCTCTTTTGCCAGCTGCCAACGCCCGAATATTATCTTCCAATGGGGCCGTATCTTCCGGAAAATCCCAGCCATAAACCTGCACCGGCTCGACGGTTGCTCCGCGTGCCTCCAGCCCTGCGATCAACGAAGCATTGGTAACGCCATACTCTTGCAGCCCCACAACTTGATTAGCGACAGCAACCTCAGAATCAATCGTTTGCAACAGTTCACGCCATGTATTCGGCTCGGGAACACGGTAAGTGGCCTTAATACCGACTTCCTTCAATGCGGCAGCTGGCTTGGGACCACGGCAAATCGTGATGACATCCGAAAGTGAATCAAGAAATCGCTGCCGGTCGACATGTTTTTCCACCGACCGCAACAGATAACGAAACCCCACCCCTGTCATCAGAATCACAATACTCACTTGCCCTGTCATCAGCCGATAGGCAAAATCTATCGCACCGCGATTGGGCTCAATCGGCACCTCTCGCATCGAGGGACTAACGTGCGACACCCCGCCGACTCTTGTGATCAAGCGAGCCATATCGTCAGCACGTCTGCTCTCCAGAGCAGCTATTTGCAATCCGTTAAAATCGGCTTTCGCGTTCGCCATTGTCGCCTTGAAAATTATCGGTGGAAAATTAAATCAAACTGGACGCGTCATTGTAGGGAAATCTCCGCCGGTTACGATGTGCTTGGTTGGGCATCCCAGCGTCGCCCGAAAGCGTTGGTACCCAACCTAAAAGGAATAAAATCACAGGCTCTCTTTGACACAATCTCATGCCACGCAGCCCAATCAAGCGCCCTCCCGCCAGCCTCGATCTATCAAAAGTGCTACGTAACGTCGATGAACTCCCTGGAAAGCTGAGCAGTGCTAGCCTGTTTGGCAACAATGCTCCTCTGGAAATTGAAATTGGTTCCGGGAAAGGGCTCTTCATGGCGACTGCTTCTGCAGCCAATCCCGAACACAATTTCCTTGGTATTGAAATCATGGCAAAGTACGCTGCCCATTCTGCCGGTCGGCTGCTCAGATCCCGAATGGAGATACCAGAGTCAAACCTCAACGCAATCATGGTCAGTGGAAACGCGGAGCCATTGTTTAAAGATCGAATTGAGGACGGCAGCATCGAAGCTGTCCATGTCTATTTCCCTGATCCCTGGTGGAAGAAGCGGCACAGAAAACGGAGAGTCGTAAACGCGAACAGCATTCGCAACATTTCCAGTGCGTTACGTTCAGGTGGACGTTTGCACTTTTGGACGGACGTGCTGGACTACTTTGAAAACACGGTCGAGATGATTGCAGAACTTGCCCCTGAATTCGGAGTCCCTATTCCGGAAGAGGAGGCTGCAGCCGATCACGACTTGGACTATCGAACGCATTTTGAACGACGCAGCAGACAACACCAAATCCCCGTCTACCGAGTGCGTTATCAACGTCGCTGATCCAGCATTCCGATCACGAAGCGGCCAACCCCACCACAAACTCTGTGCTTCATTGTGTGGGAGATGGTAGGTCTGGAAGACGGATCGCTGCTGCAGAGGGTGACTCGACTGCGTTACTCGAACCTGAAACACTGGCTCTGACCTCTGAAAAAAACACTTGAAGTGCATCACGAGAGTTGTCGAATATTTCATCCTCGGTTGACTGAAGCGTTCCCAAAACCTTGCCGCTTACCGGTGCTGACTCAGCCTCGTTTTCTGAATCCAACGCAGCGGGAACAGACATTTCAGGGAGCGTTACCGCCCCAGGACTCGCTGGAGCTGAAGTATTCTGCCTAGCAGATGGATTGAATGAACCGCTGGTCAAAGGTGCGGGACCTTTCTTCATATCAGGCAAAACACATGGCCGCAGAAATCGTCCGGTGCGGTATGCATCATACTCAGCTCCCTTGGCCCACGGCCCCTCAGCGAGTTGCACGTTGTTGTAAGCCAAAAGTGAACCCTTCTCGCGATGGAAATCCCGGATTGCCAAGTTATATCTTGAGAGCGAACCATAGAACTCAGTTGCACTGTTGACCAATTGCCGCTGAGCAAGAAGCAGGTCACGAATATTGTCTGAACCGATTCGATAACGGGTATCCAGAACATCGACCTGGTTCAAGTCGGCGATCAACCGATCGTAATTGGTTTCCAGTAATTCGTGTGTAGTCGTGACCTGTCTCGCCGCATTTGAAAGGTTGTGACTGATCAGAAATTCTGTTTCTGCAAGGATGGCTCGCTCACGCTTCACATTAAGTTTGGCATTCGCAATCGCAAGACCAGCTGTTCGGAGACCAACCGGAAACCGTAAGTCAACGCCTGCCTGCCATTCCTGATAGTTCCCACCAGTAATCTCACCGTACATATTATTGAGAGTACCGTCCTTATTACCGATCAAATGATTGCCCAGACCGTACCAGCGATACTGGCTGACAAAATCAAATCTTGGCTTGTAGTTCAGTCTTGCAGCCACCAATTCCATATCGCGGCGTTTTACTTGAAATTTCTGCTTACGAATTTCAGCCCGACGTTCCAAGGCCTGTGAAAGGGCGCTCTCCCAATCAAATGTCACCCGCACATCAATCGGTTCTGTGGTTGGTCGCAACAGACGCCCGTCCGTGGCAACCATCCCCACCATGTACCGCAGATCCTGCTCTGTTTCATAAAGCCCATTCGGACCAGCTAACTCTGTCTGCACTTGCGCTTCGAAATTGTAATACTGTGACCTGGCCTGAGCTTCGTCATCCAAGCGGCCAGCGCCAACTTCAAGCCGTTTCTTGTTGTACTCCCACGTCCGACGTGCCAATTCCCTTCCACGTACAGCAGTATCAAGCCTGCGATAGGCCGTCACGAGGTCCCAATATTTCTGCTCAACGTCAGTGACTACCTGTATAACAGAAGCCTCAAAGTCAACGAGTGAAATGTCCTCATTGACCCGTGCAATCAGGACTCCGTTGTATTGCCCAGGTACAGATCCAGGTCCCGCAATACGATTGTAAGTTGAGCCAGCTCCCTGCGCCAAAGGCTGACGCCACTCGGCTTCCACCCAGCCATCGAATGCGCTTGAGAAAGCCCGGAACGGCTGGTTGTTTCGTGAATAGTTAACAATGTGCCGTAACGCATAACTGCCACCTGTAGCGGTGGTCTTGGACAACTCAGCGTTGAAGGCAGCGTTCTTGCCCAACGAAACTGAGGGCGTAAATTGTGAAGTAATCCCATCAGGTGCAACATTATTAGGGCGATCAACGGATGTCCAAAAAAGTTGCTGTGCATATTGTGCATCAAACGCAGACAAGGCTGCTTCCGAGCCAAACTGCGGTGACGACGCAGTGATTGCCGGATCATAAACCGTCACGGTACCTTGGACAGCAACCCGTACATCCTGAGACGCGCCCACCGTTCGCAAGACCGGACTCAACGTTACAGCCAAGTTGACAGCCTCCTGCAATGACAAGTCAAGCGTTGGCAAGTCAGCTGGATCCTGCATCGTCAATGGCACCGTCGTCTGCTGTGCCTTCAGCAAAGTTGGCGTTTCACACTGCGTCACCTCCGGATATTGAATGCTCAAGCCGTGGTCCACATAGTAAGACTTTTCCGTGTCGTGTTTTCCATCTGGGATGAGCCGCGCAATAGAACACCCCGCGATGGTTGAACCTACCAACACAACTAGAAAGGCAATCGCAGCGAAACGCACCGGGGAATACAACGGAGGAACGAATGCAACATGAAGATCACCATTCTGATGACTCACGTGTTGTTGCCTATAAAACGTTGTGGAACTGCGGAATTGCATGGAATCGAAGCCTTGGTTTACCACGCTTTCCGCTATACCAGACAATCTGGATAACCGGACCGTCTGAACGGTGCGCCAATCTCGTTATCGGCCGTTCACGTGACACAACTGGAACAACCGAATAGCGAAAGAGAACGTTAGATCCCGAGAAGACGTCACAGCCCGCAGACTCGGCACCTACTTTGCCGATTACGCAATCTATGCTTTCTGCCGTGTTGCTGGGCACCTTGCCAACCCGGCGAAAATCCGCCACACAACAAACTGCCAATCCCTGCTACAAACAGATCAAGCACCGGAATTTAGCAGACTTGGAAAGCCGGCTTGTGATACCAAGCAACTCTGAGTTCAGCGACTTGGCACCCAGGGACTTGGCCCATCAGGCTTGGCTCTGAGAAATTTGGCATCCACCTCCTGATACCACGCGTGAAGTTCTGAAGTCATCTGCTTGACGAACTCGGGGTGCTTACCGGCAACATCGTTCATTTCACCGACATCATCTCCGAGGTGGTAAAGGTGCTTTCGCCCATCTTCGTAACGCTCAATCAACTTCCAATCACCGGACCGAACAGCCCCGCCAGGAAAGCCACCTTGATTACTATAGTGGGGATAATGCCAAAAAAGTGAGTGTCGTTTTGTTTGCTGAACACCACTCAGCAGAGGCACCAAACTCTCACCATCAATTTGTTGCTGCTTGTTGACAGGGATCCTGCACAATTCTAAGAGTGTTGGATAGAAATCAATCGTCATCACCGGAACATTACAAACTGCCCCAGTTTTCGTAACACCGGGAGCACGGATTATGAAAGCTTCCCTGATTCCACCTTCGTAAATCCAACCTTTACCGCCACGCAAAGGCAAGTTACTCGTTGGTAACCCTTCTGACGTAGAGAGTCCACCGTTATCACTTGTGAGACATACAATCGTATTCTCAGCGATCTCCAGCTCATCTAACGTGGCCAATACCTTCCCAACCGCCTTGTCCATGGACTCAACCATTGCAGCATAGGTAGCATGCGTCTGCGAGATGCGAACCTTACGCTTCTTGGCATCAGACCACACCTGTTCCTCCTCACCAAAGACTTCTATCTCTGACAAACCCAAACGCCTGGCTTTTTCCTGATACTTGGCAACCAAATCACGTGGCGCCATTAGCGGTGTATGCACGGAATAGAAGGAGAGGTAAGCGAGAAATGGCTGGTTCCTGTTTTTCTCGATGAAACGGACCGTTTCGTCAGCAAGTCGCGCAGTCAGGTGTTCACCTTTCGGGCCATCCTGCAACTTGGGATTCGCGTAGGGCGAAAAGTACTTTCCAGCCTTGAAAGGCCCCCCAGCGCGATGCCCCCCAGCATTCACGTCGAATCCCTGCTGCTCAGGCCAAAACTCTTCCGTGGGACCGAGGTGCCATTTCCCCGCAAAGAACGTTGAGTAACCAGATGCTTTCGCAGCCTCTGCCAACGTCCATTCTTCAAGAGGCATGCGATCATTGAGGACAGCGGGCAAGAAACGCCCTGCGCGATTACCGGCAAAGAAATTCGTCGCATCAACACGGCTCGGGTACTTCCCGGTCAAGATACTGTATCTCGTTGGTGAACAAACCGGATTCGCTGCATAGCCATCGGTAAATCGCATGCCAGAATCCGCCAATTTGTCGATATTGGGCGTCTCATAAAACGTTGCGGGATTATTGGCTCCGATGTCCATGTAACCCAAATCGTCGACCAGCACAAAAAGCACGTTGGGATGTTCAACTTCCGCTGATTCGACATCGCCCACCCAAGAGAACGAGCATGCTAACGAAACTGAAATAAGGGATAAACGAATCATGACCGTTGCCAAAATGCAAAAACAAAAAGGTAGAATGCGCGGATTTGGAGTACCATGCGGAAACGCCTGTGCAATTACGCTGCAGCAACGCCGGTCTGGTTATCGCTGATCGCGCCGTCTTCTACGGTATTTTCATTTGCGGCGTCCACTGACACAAGCACCACTGTAATGAGTCCGAACTGGTGATGCATTGCGACTACGGTCAGGGGATTGAGAATCAGAAGAAACTCCGCTTTGCGGCATTCCATTTGAGGATAAAAATGCAACACACTCTGCTTATTGCATTACTGATGAGCATCGTCACGACCGTAATCTCTGCTGACGACCCCAACACTCTGGTAAAGCCGCAAATTCTGAAAAGAGTGATTCAATCAGTGAGTCCAGCAGTCGCCATCATCCGTGTGAACGGACGTGATGGACAGGAGATCGGTATCGGCACAGGATTCGTCATCGATGCCAATGGCTTGATTGCCACCAATTTTCATGTCATCACGGAAGGTCGCCCTTTCACCATCGAATTGCCCTCAGGCCGCATGCTGCCAGTGCTTGCAGTCGAGTCTTCAGACCGATCCAGCGACCTCGCATTATTACGTGTGGATGTCGGTAACGAAAAAATTCCGTCACTGGAACTTTCGGATAAGCCTCTTCCTTCCCGGGGCTCGCGTGTCCTCGCCTTTGGAAATCCACTCGGAATGCGAGACAGTGTTGTGACAGGAATCGTATCGGCAATTCAGGACATCGAGGGACGGGAGATGATCCAGTTGGCAATGCCAATCCAACCGGGCAACAGTGGCGGCCCATTGGTCGATAGCCAAGGCAAAGTGATTGGAATCATCAACATGAAATCTGCGATTGATGATAATCTTGGATTCGCAATACCCATCAACCAACTCGATGCCCTTCGTGAAGCATCAAACCCCATAGCCTATGAGAGATGGATTCATCTGGGCCGTGTCAATGAAAAGGAATGGACTCCCATATTCGATGCCACGTGGAATCAACGCGGTGGCATGATCATGGCACGAGGCAAAGGCTCAGGATTTGGTGGCCGCGCACTCTGCCTCGCCAAGTCTGAAACGCCGGACAGCCCATTCGAAATCACAGTACGCGTTCGAATGGATAAGGAATCGGGGGCGGCGGGCATTGCTTTTCACTCGGATGGAGGAAATCGACATTATGGTTTTTACCCGAGTAATGGACTGCTCAGACTAACCTGCTTCAAAGGACCATCCGTCTATTCATGGGAAGTCCTCAAGGAAGTCCAAACCAAACATTATCTCCCGGGCGATTGGAATCGATTGCGAGTCCGCATCGAAGCGGGAAAGTTGCAATGTTTCGTCAACGGTCACATGGTGATCGAATCAAACGACACACAATTGACTTCAGGAAAATGCGGGCTCGTCAAATTTCGCGACACTGAGCCTGACTTCAAACGATTTGAAATTGGCATGAACCTTGGCGTTCCGCCACTAACCAAGCGTGCACAGAATTTGATCAGTGACATTTTTTCGCAACCATCAAAGCTGCGTCAATTGACGGCCGCAGATATTATGGACCTCGGAGAAGTCAGCGAAGCAGCCAACCTTCAAATCAAACAGAAGGTAGCCCAAATCGAAAAGCAAGCCGCAGAATTGCGGCGGCTTGCAGCTGATGTCAGCAATGCACCCATAACACGTGAACTTGCCGAATTGGTACGCACGAAACCTGACAACATGCTGCTTCGCGCATCGCTTTTGATTGCCAAGCTTGATAATACAGACATCGATGTTGGTGCCTATCTGGCAAGAGTCGATGAGATGGGAAAGGAAATCATCGGAAAATTGCAGCCCACTGCAAATGAAAACGCAAAACGTGATGCTCTCAACACATATCTGTTTCTAGAAAATGGATTTCATGGCGGAAGTACCGAGTACTATCATCCGGCGAACAGTCACCTCAACCGCGTGATCGATGATCGTGAAGGATTACCCATCACACTGTCGATTCTCTACATGGAACTGGGGCGCAGGATCGGAATCAAGACGGAAGGCGTGGGTCTGCCTGGCCATTTCATCGTACGTCAAGTGCTTGATGACAACGAACAGAAACTGATCGATGTTTTTGAACGCGGAAAAATCCTGACCATGGACGATGCTGCGAACCTTGTTACAAATCACAGTAATCGCTCCATCACGGCTGCTGACTTACGAGCACAAACTCCGATTGAAATTCTGGATCGGGTGTTGGGCAATCTAATTGGCGTCGCCGGTGATAAGCAGGATGCTGAAGCAATCAACCGGTACTGTGAAGCTTCAGTTGCGATTCAACCAGATTCGATTCTCGCAAGAAGAATGCGATCTCAGATTCGCATGATGACAGGCCGCAATGCAGCAGCAATTCAAGATCTGGACTGGTTGATCGATCACGATGACGAAGGGTTTGCACAAACTGAAGCAACTCGCCTACGTCAGATTCTCATTAAACAATTAAAGGACGAGTAATTTGAGCATGCACTCGATCACAAGCATCCCCGGAAAAGATATCTCACCTGTCACCCACGAAAGCATCACTCACTCCAAGGCCAAATCCAGTATCCAACTCACGTATCAGAGGATCAAAGAAGTTGAAGGCAAAGGCTGTCAAGACACAACCCAATATCCGGACCAACTGCGAATGGACCGTGATCCAACTGAATCATCAAGCCCAGTTTTTAACGAGGCCAAATTTACTGACACAACTTCGAGACTGGATAAGACCAAACAGCTGCAGCGGATTTACAAACGGCAAAGCAGTGCTGTCACTTTCGGCAACCGAACAATGCAATGAAAAATCAACTCAGGCTGCGGGTTTTGCCAGGTGCGCATGCAGATGCAACTTTGACATGTCAGCTTGCATCAATTGTTCCACCATCCGCTCTGGACCAAGGTATTTGTCGTAATACTCTACGGCGCCTTTCCGAAGCCTTTCAATTTCCAGAGCTTCCATGTCTTGCAAACGACTCAGCGTGCGACGGAAGCCCTTCTTGCCTTTGTACGTCAGGCAATTCACACCGTCAGTTAGCGTTGGCCTGAAGACACTGGCATACTCAAGCACTGGAATTGTGCCCACTGCTAATGACTCGACACAATTGTGTGACATAGGGTAAGTCGTCCCCGGAGCTGCGAGGAAAAAATTGGCATGACTCAGTGTCCTGAGCCACTCCTTACCCGGCAGGCGATACTGGTCACTATCGACAAAAGTAAATCCATCCCACTCAGAATTGGCCATTTCTGAAAATACTTCATGTGAATCCGCTGAACGAGTCTGGTCTCCGTAAAAATCCAGTGCCTCCTCAATAATTTCAAAGCGACTCGTCGTTGGTAAGTGACCGTAATAACTTTTTTTCCGATAAGCGTCTTGGCTGCGATGGCCCCCAAAGAACAGCTTCCAAATTCGTTGCTGCTCACGATAGGGCTTTAACTCAAAGCCTTGCCCTGACTGGTAGACGTCAGGATGCATCCCATACGGAAACGGTATCTCATTAGCACGTATGTTGCGAAGAGTTGCCGTGGTAATCCGAAGCGTCTTGTCTGCTCTGGGATGGCATGAGTAACGATCAGAAAGACAAAGATCATAGCGGTGTGGTGACAGCTCACCATCTTCCTCAATTTTCTGCATTACCTGTCGCTTGTAACACTTGTGGAATGATTGAAAGAATCGAAGGTGCGGTTTGATCCAGATACGGCAGTCGGCTGCAAGAAGAAGCGAAACGAGAGCATGAAAGCGACGTCCACCCTCACCATCGACTATTGACGAACGAATATCGAGAAGTACCGTGTGCTGGCCGTTTCCCTCGGCGCGATCATCATTCCGCCATTTTTCTCTTGCCTGCCTTGCCTTGGGAAAACGGTAGACCATTCTGGCTTCACGGACTTTTTGCTCCAACGCTCGCCCGAGACTCAACAATTTGCTCATATCTCATGAATTCCTTTTACGGCAACCGATCGATCATGCCATCCGCTACGCAAATTTGTCAAGATAAAGTCATCTATCGCAACCACTAATTCACGCTCCAACATCCTCTCTAAGATTGATCACACGATTCATCAAACAGCGGGCTAGCCTCACTGAATCACTACAGACACATGATTGCGCAAGCCACAGACGGCACGAGCCCCGTCGACAGATCACTCAGAATTTCGGCGTTACATCAAAGCAGTTCGACGACAACTTCCTCAACAGAGTGTTCGTTCCGTCGATCCAGCCGATTAGAGGGCAACCCAACTCACTGTAGAGTTCATCCTCAAGACTGAACATAAGTTGTGAACACGCCACGACCTTTGACTTGCCAGGGACAAAAAAACACCCCCGAAAACAAAATGTTCGCGGGGGTGCATCTAGATAAGCGGAGGGCACGGGACTCGAACCCGCAACCCCTTGCGGGGCAATTGATTTCGAATCAACCTCCTCACCAATTCGGATACCCTCCGGGAGCTTTCATGTTGGCTACCGGACCGTGACTCGTCAAGTCGATTGAAAAAGCATTTCTGGCTGTAAGACTCGCTAGACTTTCAAAATCCTGCTTCAAAGCGGGATCTCGGTTCAATAATTCCTCAATTCCAGCGCCACTTGAATGTTGATTATCAACATTCAAGTTGTTACGGGAATCAAGACGAATTTTCAAAGCACCGCTCAAAATGATACCCGCATCCCTCATCAGACAGCGAATACGACTGCTGATTCGAGCATGCAAGTCATCAATCTTCGGGGCTACGTCGATATTTTCGACACCTGGAATCTGCCGTGCCGACACTGGCTCCGAAGCGTCACCACCCCGGAGCACTTCATCAAACCCCATCGCCTTGCCGACACGCCCTGCCACATGGGTCGCAAGTTGCGTTGCACCATGAACGATGGCCAAATTGGGAATTGGCAAGCTCAATGCTTATGCTCAGTTTTGAAGTTAAACTCTTTGAGCCATTTTTCCCACTTGTGCGCGTCTGCATGGCTATTGAGCTTCAACTCATGCCATTTGACACAGCGGTACTTTACGTCAATGTGACCGTTGTGTTGATTTTTCTTGAGCTCACACCCAAGCTTTTTCAACGTTTGCATGATGGTGTCAGCCTTTTTGGCATCATGAATGTGCTTGGCTTTCCACTCCGTTAGTTGGTAGCGAACAATTTCGTCCGCAAGCGCAAAGGTCGGAAGCAAAGTAATTGAAAGAGCAAATAACAATCTTTTGAACATGGGGATAGGATCCTCGTGGATGGACTGAATTGAGACCGTGTTACAAAAAAAAATCGCAGCAGGTCAAGGGTTGCTTTGATAATTCTGAGTGATCCCAAGTCAATGGCACCGTGGAGTAACCAGGATGCGGTACCAACGTAGGTACCGAAAATCAAAAAAGGCAGTCAATTACAGTGGAGAATTTGGGAACAGAGGGCAAAATCATTCGCTGCTGATGACAATCCTGAGATCGAACTCAGGAAAAAACACAAGGGCAGAGCAGGGAAGGGAAGGGCAAAACAAGACGAAATCAACTCCTGAATGTCTCACGGTTGCGAAAACCGGGAGGTACGCGGACAATCCACTAAATAAACCACTTCAGCCCCGCCCCAATCAAGTCGCAAATAAACAGACAAACACGACGATTCAAGCGACTTAAACATCGGGCATCTCCTGCAACCGGGGCCTCCCCCTCGATCCTGAACTGCAATGAAAGATCAGCCGAATTCGAACGAAAACGACGCCAAAGATCCTCGTGCCGCGCGCCGCGAAAAGATGCGTCAAATCGAGGAACTGGGGCTCGATCCTTGGGGCAGTCGTTTCGATGACCGCTCGATGATTTCCGAGTGCCAAACTCGCCAGCCAGAAATACAATGGGTCCAAGAAGACGGCGAAGCCATTGCTTTACCCGACCTGACCGCCGAAGGATTTGACTTTCGGCAGTGGAAGTCAGAACATGGGCCCGGTGAACAAACGGGGCCCACTGTCCGAGTCGCTGGACGGATCATGCTGTCACGTGACAAGGGAAAACTAATCTTTCTTACGCTGCGTGACTGGACCGGCGAGATCCAAATTTTTGTTGGCAAGAACCAGGTGGGGGACGATGGGTTTGCAATCGCCAAACTCTTTGACCTCGGTGATCTGGTTGCTGCAGAAGGAAGGCTCGGAAAAACCAATACGGGTGAACTGACGGTATTTGCGACCAAGGTCTTTTTTCATGCCAAAATGTTGGAACCAGCTCCCGACAAGCATGCCGGACTCACCAACACCGATATGCGACAACGAATGCGGTATGCGGATCTCGCTTTCAATGACGGTGTCATGCAGACGTTCCTTGATCGCACGAAAATCGTGAAATCAATTCGCCATACAATGGATGAAGATGGCTTCTGCGAGGTAGAAGGGCCAACACTGCATACCGTCGCAGGTGGTGCCGCAGCACGCCCCTTTGCCACACATCACAATGCACTCGACATGCCACTTACCATGCGCATCGCACTGGAACTGCACCTCAAAAGATTGATGGTGGGTGGAATGGAACGCGTTTACGAAGTAGGACGCGTCTACCGTAACGAAGGTATCAGCCCACGTCACAATCCCGAATTCACCATGCTCGAATGCTATCAAGCATACGGTGATTACCAGTCAATGATGGACCTGACCGAAAAGCTGATCATTGATGCCATTGATACCATTGGTGGTGGCTATATCCGTGAATTCGATGGAAAAACGATTGACTTTACACCGCCATTTCAGCGTGCCACTTACGCAGACTTGTTCAACAAAGCCACTGGAGTAGATTCATCCGATGATGAAGCCGTTCTGGAATACGCGAAAAAGTTGCATCTTGCCATCGAAGGTAAACACCCTGATGTGATCCGAAACGAAATCTTCGAAGAGAAGGTAGAGGACACTCTCGAGGGCCCCATCTTTGTCATCGACTACCCTGCTAGCATTTGTCCTCTGACCAAACGTAAGCAGGGAAATCCGGCAATAGCCGAGCGATTCGAGCTATTTATTCTTGGGATGGAATTAGCCAACGCGTACACGGAACTCAATGACCCTGATCTTCAAGAAGAGCTTTTTAAGACACAGCTCGAAGGTCAGGATGAAGAAGATTCAATGGCGAAAATGGACCATGACTTTGTACGCGCCTTGCGCTACGCGATGCCGCCGGCAGGTGGCTTGGGGCTGGGGATCGACCGACTTGTGATGCTTTTAACGGGAAAAAAGTCGATTCGAGATGTCATTCTTTTCCCACTTTTGCGCCCTGAGGGTGCCAATTCCTAGGGCTGGGGTACCATTCGAAAACTCGATCACTAAAGCTTTGCACTACGAACAGATGCTCAAGATTCATGTGTGGAATTGGCGTAGCGGCGGTCAGTGACTAGCCACGAACGCTGCTCGAGTGCTGAAATTGGCTTAAATGACAGCCCGATTGCCGTTTACGCCCGGTAACTGACTTTCCTAGACTCGCCAACAGTCATGAAGGATGCACACGGATGTGCCTCAATCGATTGAAACCAAGGAATGGTATATGTATCGCTGGCTGCTTTGCTTTCGCTATTTGCGAACTCGCTACATAGCGCTTGCATCGATCATCAGTGTGACACTGGGTGTTGCAACTTTGATCGTCGTCAATAGCGTCATGGCAGGCTTCTCTGCCGAGATGCATGAGCGTCTCCACGGTTTGGCGTCTGACATTCTTATTGAATGCCATGCCAGTGGAGGCATGCCTGACCCTGAGGGCCATCTTGAGGAGATCATGAAGGTTTGCGGCGAAGATGTTGTTGGATCTTCAGCTAGTGTCCACGTCCCGGCAATGCTGGGAATCGACTTCAATGGCCAACTCATCACGCGGCACGTGAATTTTGTTGGTCTTGATCCCGCTACATATGACGATGTCAGTCACTTCGGGCGTTACCTGCTGCATCCCAAAAACCAATCTCAAGTCAATTTCGATCTTAGGGAAGATGGTTTTGCACCCGACCGGGAACAATTCCCGAGCTCGGGATGGGGTTACCGTCGTGCCCGCGTTGCTTACGAACGTGCACTTGCAGAGGAGCAAGCAAGAATCGATGCACTGCGAGCTCCCGCCAGTAGCGTTACCGATGAAGATACAGGTCCCTCTTTGTCAATTGGTCCGCCACAAGTCTTTGAAGAAAGTAATGCAGAGGAAATTACTGAATTCGATCCTGCAATTGAGCAGTTCCCCGGGATCATTCTGGGAATTTCAACATGCAGTGCCCGCATGCGTGATGAAGAAAATAAGGTCCGCGACCATTACTACTGTCGACCTGGCGATGACGTACGGATGATGTTTCCGAATGCGTCAGACAATGCCAAAGTTGTCAATCAGAAATTTACGGTAGTGGACATGTATGAGTCCGGAATGAGTGAATACGACAGCACCTTTGCCTTCTGCAGATTAGACCAATTGCAGGAATTTAGAGGCATGATTGATCCTTCCAGTCAGGTCCGCAGCGTGACCACGATCCAATTGAAATTGGCAGAGGGCGCTGACTTGAATGCGGTCCGCGATGCCTTGCGTCGCCGATTTCCACCTAATGTATATGCTTACAACATTCAGACATGGCGAGATATGCAAGGCCCACTTCTGGCTGCAGTGAAATTAGAAACGACAATTCTGAATATCTTACTCTTCCTAATCATTGCAGTGGCAGGATTCGGAATTCTGGCAACCTTCTTCATGATTGTCGTCGAAAAGACCCGCGACATTGGGACACTCAAGGCATTGGGTGCATCGGGCGGCGGTGTCATGAGCATTTTCCTCAGCTATGGCCTGCTACTCGGATTTGTAGGGAGCGGCGCGGGGCTGATTGGTGGCTTGTTATTTGTTGACCACATTAATGAGATTGCAACACTCATCGAAAAAATAACGGGACAGGAAGTGTTTGATCCGACCGTTTATTACTTCACTGAGATCCCCACGATTATTCACCCATTCACTTTGGTTTGGGTTATGGCGGG